>JBOGDK010000439.1:0-3729 GCA_050701795.1 Micromonosporaceae bacterium | reverse complement strand
CCCACGGAGTTCGACCTGCTGGTGCACCTGGCCACCCGCCCCGGCACCGTGCACACCCGGGAACAGCTGCTCGCTGACCTGTGGGGATGGGCCGACGGGCACGGCACCCGTACGGTCGACAGCCACATCAAGGCGCTGCGCCGCAAGTTGGGAGCCGGGTTGATCCGTACCGTCCACGGGGTCGGCTACGCCGTCGAGGTCGGACCGTGACCGGCCGGTTAGGCCGCCTGAGGCGTACCTGGGACAACCTGCGCCCGCTGGATCCGCTGCGGTCCATAAAGGTGAAGATCGGGATCCTGGTGGTCGCCTCGATCTGCGCGGCCGCCCTGGTGTTCCTGTACGGCGTCGACTGGGTGCCGCCGCGTACCTTCCTGTCCGCGGTGCTCGTCGCGCTGGTGGTCACCCAGATCCTGGCGCACGGGATGACGTCACCGCTGCGCGCGATGACCGCCGCCGCGAGGGCGATGGCACGTGGTGACTACTCCCGCCGGGTACGTGCCACCTCCCGGGACGAGGTGGGGGAGCTGGCGCGGGCGTTCAACCAGATGGCGGCCGACCTGGAAGCCGCGGACCGGCAACAGCGGGAGCTGATCGCGAACGTCTCCCATGAGCTGCGTACCCCGATCTCCGCGTTGCAGGCGGTACTGGAGAACCTGGTGGACGGGGTGTCCCAACCGGACCCGGAGACGCTGCGTACCGCCCTGGCGCAGACCGAACGCCTCGGCAGCCTGGTGGCCGACCTGCTCGATCTGTCCCGGCTGGACGCGGGTGTGGTGCCGCTGGACCGGGAGCGTTTCGAGGTACGACCGTGGCTGGCTGAGGCGGCGCGGGAGGCGGCTGTGGGTGGCCCTGCCCGGATCGCGGTGGACGTCGAGCCCGGCGACCTGACCGCGGTCGGCGACCACGCCCGGCTGCACCAGGTGGTGGCGAACCTGCTGGACAACGCGGTACGCCACGGCCCCAGCGACGGCATTGTGACGGTGACCGCCCGGGCCGGGGAAGCCGGGGAGTTGGTCCTGGAGGTCGCCGACGAGGGGCCGGGCATCCCGGTGGCGCAGCGGACCCGGGTGTTCGAGCGGTTCACCGGCGGCGGACGGGACGGCACCGCCGCCGACGGCGGCACCGGCCTGGGGCTGGCGATCGCCCGATGGATCGTCGAGCTGCATGACGGCCAGATCGCGGTAGCTGACGGTCCCGGCTCCCGGATCCGGGTACGGGTGCCGGACCCGGGCGGCTGATCCCGCGTGTCGGACGACCCGGCTCCGAGGTACGAGTCGACCGGCCCTGACATACGAGTGGACAGTGCCCGGAGGGCTCCGTGCTCCCCGCCATCGCCCCTTCGGCGACCGCGGCCACGCACGTTGACCCTGGTGCGCCACGACCATCCACCGAGACGTGACCTATCTCCCGCCGATCGCAACAACCGGGCGGAGCCCGCCCGTGCCCACCGATGTGGGTGACCTGAGGAGGAACCTTCATGACGAACCAGTCGGATCCCGCGCCCGGGGTTCGTCCGCCTGTTCCCGCGCCCGGGGCTGGCCGGCCCGCTGCCATGGCACCCCCTGGGGCGCCGGTGTGGCCGCCCCCTCCGCCGGCGGGGTACCAGGTGCCGCCCTACGGACCTGGGTACCCGCCGCCGCCCTACGGGCCGTGGTATCCCATGCCGGCGATGCGTGGCAAGGGGTCGGCCTGGCGGTTCTGGCCCAGTGCGCCGGACGGTGCCCCACCGGTGGTCTTCGGCGTCGCCCTCGTCGTCGCTCTGGTCACCGCGCTGACCGAGCCGTACGCCGTGACCGGAGTGGCCGGGTTGCTCACCGGGATCACCGTCGCCGCCGGCCCGGTGGCGGTGGCGGTCCTCAGCCGGCCCGCCCGTTGGCGGCTGGTACGTCCATTGCCGATCGCCGCCGGGGTGTGCACGTTGCTGCTGCTCGCGATGGGGACGGTACGTGACGCCGGATGGCTGTACGCCCTGTGCCTGCTCACCGCGCTGGGGCTGGCCTCGTACGGGCTGGTGGCCGGCCGGCGTTGGTCCAGCGTGTTCCTCGCCGGGTTCGCCGCTCCGATCGGCCTGATACGGGGCATCCCCTGGCTGTTCCGCGGGCTGCGGCTGAGCCGTACCGCGGGCGGACCGGGGCGGCAGCGGCCCGCGACAGCGACCCCTGACGGGTCATCGCCTGGTGAACCAGCCAGTGGCGTTGCGGCGGAGACGTCGCCTCCGGGTGGGCCGGCACCGGCCAGTGGTGTCGCGGCGGGGACCCCGCCTCCGGGTGGCCAGGCGTTGGCCCGTGGTGCCGCGGCGGCGCGGCTGCTCGCCGTGGTGGTCGGCACGGGCCTGTTGTTGCTGATCTTCGGCGCCCTGTTCGCGAGTGCGGATCCCGCGTTCAGCTCGATGCTCTCCAGGATGATTCCCGAACTGTCGCCGGAGCTGATCGGTCGTAGCTTCGTCGGCCTCGTGGTGGCCGGGTTCACGCTGGGCGCCTGTGTGATCGCGAGGACACCACCCCGCATCGACCGGTTGGGGACGACGCGGCCGCGACGGGTCCGCCGGATCGAGTGGCTGGTGCCGATGGTCCCGCTGGTGGCGCTGTTCGCGGCGTTCGTGGCGGTGCAGATAACTGTGCTCTTCGGTGGCCACGAACATGTGCTGCGTACCGCTGGCCTGACCTACGCCGACTACGCCCGCCGGGGCTTCGGTGAGCTGGTCATGGTCACGCTGCTCACCCTCGCGGTGCTGGCCGCGGTGGCCCGCTGGGCACCCCGTGCGACCGCGCCGGACCGTGCCCTGCTGCGCCTGGTGCCGGGGGCCCTGTGCCTGCTGATTCTGGTGATCGTGGCCTCCGCGCTCTACCGGATGCACCTCTATCAGGAGGCGTACGGGTTCACCCGGCTGCGGCTGGTGGTGGACGCCTTCGAACTGTGGTTGGGCGTGGTGTTCGTGATGATCCTGGTCGCCGGAGCGAGGTTGCGGGGCTCGTGGCTGCCCCGGGCCACGGTGGGTACCGGCGTCGCGGCGCTGCTCGTACTGGGAGCGATGAACCCGGACGCCTTCATCGCCGAACGCAACGCCGCCCGGTACGCCGACTCCAAGAAGATCGACGTCGGTTACCTGAGAGAGCTGTCCGCGGACGCCGTGCCGGCGCTGGACCGGTTGCCGGAGCCGCAGCGCTCCTGCGCGCTCTCGGTGATCGAGGTGGAACTCCGGGAGCCGGAGGAGTGGTACACGTACAACCCGGCCAGGGAACGGGCGCGGGAGTTGTTGAAGCGGCACCCCGTCAGGCGCGACGTGACGTGCCCCGAGCGCTACACGTACATGGACTAATGGACGCCGTGGAACGGCGGTAGGCGTAACGCCGGCTCGTCGAGCCCCAGCTCGGCGAGCCGGGTACGCCACCGCGACCGGTACCCCCCGGCGCTGTCCGGATCGCCGGCCGCGGTCATCGCCCGTTCCAGTCGGGCCAGGATCCGAGCCTGCTCAAGGGGGCGTCCGAGGCGCTGCCACACTCCGAGGGCGCGCTCCAGGTACGCCGCCGCGTCCCCCGGCCGTCCGATGGCCAGTGCCAGGTCACCCAGGGTCCGCAGCGAGAGCCCGACGGTGTCCTGGTCACCCAGATCCTCGGCGACGGACAGGGAGCCTTCGGACAGCTCCCGGGCGGTCGAGTGCCGCCCCCGGCGGATCTCCACGACGGCCAGCCGCTGCTCGATCGACGCGTTGGTCAACTGGTCGCCGAG
>JBOGDK010000438.1:0-3773 GCA_050701795.1 Micromonosporaceae bacterium | reverse complement strand
CCGCCGGCCCTGTGACGAGCACCGGCACGCCGACCATGGTGCTCCCGGTCTGAACGGGCGTGAGCCCGGCCCGGGCCAGAGGGGCGAAGTGGCCCCGTCCGTCAGGTGAGGGTGATCGCGTAGGGCTCCGCGAAAGAGCATGTGCGGCGACAGGAGAATCGTAGTCTGTCCCAGAAGGTGGACAAGTAGCAAGGAACACCGACCCTGGAGGACTGACGTGATCACCGTGATGGGGGCCACAGGGAACACTGGCCGTAAGGTCACCGAGCTGCTGCTCGACGCCGGCGAAGAGGTCCGCGCGCTCGCCCGCTCGTCGGAGAAGCTCGCTGAGCTGGCCGTGCTCGGGGCCGAGACGGTCGTCGGTGACGTCCGCGACGCCGATCACCTCGCGAGCGCTTTCGCCGGGTCCAACGCGGTTTACACGCTCACCGCGTTGGACCCGGCCCTGCCCGACTACCACGCCGACCAGGAACGGCGCGGGGAAGCGATCGTCTCGGCGATCCGGGAGAGCGGGGTACGCCACGTCGTCGCGCTCAGCTCGATCGGCGCGGAGCTGGCAAGTGGTAACGGGTTCATCGCCAGTCTGCACCGGCAGGAGCAACGGCTGCGCGCGCTCGACGGCGTCGACGTCCTGCTCCTGCGTCCCGGCGCCTTCTATGAGGCCTTCTACTCGGCGCTGGAGACGATCCGCCATGAGGGTGTCGTCGCCGACTCCGTCGCGCCCGACGTGAAGGTACCGATGATCGCCACCGCCGACATCGCCGTGGTCGCCGCCGGGGCGCTGCGCGAACGGAACTGGAACGGGGTCGTGGTCCGCGAGCTGATCGGCCCCCGGGACCTGACGTACGCAGAGGTGACGACCGCAATTGGCGCGGCGATCGGCCGACCGGACCTTCGGTACGTCCAGCTGTCCGACGAGGAGCTGATGGCGATCCTCACCGAGACCGCCGGGTTCTCGCCCAACTTCTCCGCCGTGTTCGTCGAGTTCAACCAGGCGCTCAGCGCCGGTCGACTGCAGCCACTCAAGGGCCGCGACGAGAGCAACACGACCCCGACCCGGTTCGAGGAGTTCGCCGCCACACTGGCGCACGCTTACGCGGCGGGGGCGTGACGCGACCGGGGAGGCCGTCATCGGGTACGGCGAGAGCTCGCCAGAGTTGGCCTGGCTCCGGCCCGCCGAAGCCTGTCGTGCGTCACGGCAGAGCGCCCAGTGCCTGATCATCCACGGCCTCGGCTCGCTCGACCGGGGAGTTTGAGACGTGGCCCAGTGTCCTGTGCCAGTCCCTCGCGGCGCCGCCGCAGGAAGTCGCGTTCCGGGGCGTTGTCGGTACGGTCGATCGCCGCGTCGTACGCCTGCGCCGCCTCCCCGGTGCGCCCCAACCGCCGCAGCAGGTCCGCCCGTACCGCGTGGAACAGGTGGTACGAGTCCAGCCCGAGACCGTCCATCAGTCGCAGCGCGATCTCAGGACCGTCCACTTCGGCCACCGCCACCGCGCGATGCAATTCCACCACCGGGCTCGGCGCCACCGCCATCAGCTGGTCGTACAGCACCCGGATCTGGGTCCAGTCGGTCGCCTCCGGCGTGGCCGCGTCACTGTGCACCGCGTTGATCGCCGCCTGGATCTGGTACGGACCCGGCTGGTTGCGCCGCAGGCACCGCCGTACGATCGCCTGCCCCTCGGTGATCAGGTCGCGATTCCAACCGGCACGGTCCTGGTCGGCCAGCAACACCAGCTCGCCGTCCGGGGTGGTACGGCTGGCCCGACGGGACTCGGTGAGCAGCATCAGGGCGAGCAGTCCCCACGCCTCAGGTTCGTCCGGCATCAACTCGGTCAGCAGCCGCCCGAGCCGGATCGCCTCGGTGCAGAGGTCCTCGCGTACCAGCCGATCACCGGAACTCGCCGCGTAGCCCTCGTTGAAGATCAGGTACACCACGGCCAGTACGGCGCGCAGCCGCTCCGGAAGGTCCGCGTCCCTCGGCACCCGGTACGGGATCCCGGCGTCGCGGATCTTGCCCTTGGCGCGTACCAGCCGCTGCGCCATGGTCGACTCCGGCGCCAGGAAGGCGCGGGCGATCTCGGCCGTGGTCAGACCCCCGAGCAGCCGCAACGTCAGGGCCACCCGCGCGTGGCTGGCCAGCGCGGGGTGGCAGCAGGTGAAGATCAGCCGCAGCCGGTCATCTCGCACGGGGCCCTCCTCTGCCGGTTGGTCGCGGGTGTGCAGCAGGGCGGCCTGCGCGTGCCGGTCAGCGCGGGAGGCCTCTCGGCGGAGCCGGTCGATGGCCCGGTGCCGTGCGGTGGTGATGATCCAGCCCGCCGGGCTGGGTGGCAGCCCTTCGGACGGCCACCGCTGCACCGCGACGGCGAACGCGTCCTGGACCGCCTCTTCGGCGACGTCGATGTCACCGAAGACGCGGACCAGGACGGCTACGGCGCGGCCGTACTCGGCGCGGAAGACCCGCGCGATCTGAGACGGTGGTACGCCGGACACCCCTTCAGTGTTCGTCGTCGGCAAGGGGTCGCACCTCGATCGCGAGTGGTGCGAGCACCCTGGCGTGCCGGCTGGCCCACTCCAGGGCGGCGTCCAGGTCGGGCGCCTGGATGATCGTGAACCCGCCGATGTGTTCCTTGCCTTCCACGTACGGTCCGTCGGTGGTGAGGACGTCGTCGCCCTGTGCCCGTACCACCGTGGCGGTGTCCGGGGGGTGCAGGCCGGCGGCGAACACCCAGACGCCGGCCTGCCTCATCTCGGTGTTCAGGGCGGCGAGGTCCCGCATGATCGGATCCAGCACTTCCGGTGGCGGCGGGTCTCCGTCCGGCTGGTAGATGCTGAGCAGGTACTGCTTCATCGGGCTTCCTCTCCCGTGGGCTGGTACCGGGCGATCGTGACGCCGGTGGTGGTCGTGACACTGTCGACCAGGCGCAGCTTCTGGTACGTGTCGTCGTCGAACAGCCGGCGTCCTGATCCCAGCACGAGCGGGTGGATCAACAGGACGTACTCGTCGATAAGTTCGTGCCGGGCCAGAAAGCGGACGAGTTCCCCGCTGCCGAGCACCGCGATGTCTCCGTCGGACCGCTCTTTGAGCGAGGCCACCGCCCCGGCGATGTCCCCAGACAGCAGGGTCGAGTTCTCCCAGGGCAGCGGTTCGCGAAGCGTGGTGGACGGGACGTACTTCCGGGACCTGTTCAGTACGTCGGTGATCGGATTGTCCGTTTGATGCGGCCAGTACGAGTAGAAGTCCTGGTACGTACGGCGCCCCAACAGCAGCGACCCGGACGTGGTCATACCTTCACCCATCTTCTGCCCCATCACCTCGTCGCTGTACGACACCGCCCATCCGCCGTGGCGGAAGCCATCTCGAGTGTCCTCGTCAGGCCGACCCGGTGCCTGCATCACTCCGTCGAGGGTCACACTGTTGGTAACGACGATCCTGCTCATGGTGGGCTCTCTTGTCCCGGGTGCCGGTACTTCTCCGGCTGCTCACCCTCTATACGAACCAATGCCCGTGGGATCGACACCGCAACTGGCGGAATTTCGACGTGGCTGATCCGCCGCTGAGGAGGGGACGTGGACGACAAGGAGACGGCGAAGGCCCGCCGGGCGTGGGACACCTTCGCTCCCCGGTACGACCAGAGCATGGGGTGGTTCGAGCGGGTGCTGTTCGGTGGTGGCCGGGAGTGGGTGTGCTCCCGCGCCCGGGGTGACGTTCTGGAGATAGCGGTCGGGACCGGCCTCAACCTGCCGTTCTACCCCGACGACGTACGGCTGACCGG
>JBOGDK010000437.1:0-3789 GCA_050701795.1 Micromonosporaceae bacterium | reverse complement strand
GATTGTGGTGGTGCGGTGGGGGGCAGGGTCTCCTGGCGGGCCCAGGTCGGGCTGGCCGTGGCGGCCGCGTCACTCGGATGGCCACCTCCCGGCGACCGGTGCGGCGTGCGCTCTCCTGCCCCCGAGCCCGGCGGGCGTTCTCCCGCCCCCGACCCCGGCGGGTGCTCTCCGGCCCCCGAGCCCGGCGGGTGCTCTCCCGCCCCCGACCCCGGCGTGCGCTCTCCGGCCCCCGACCGTGGCGTGGCGAGGTCAGGGTCGCGCGCGTCGTCGGGTCCGCCGCCCGTCGTCATCGTCACCGCCGATGGGGTGGCGCCCCCTCCGGAGAGGTGGGCTCGGTCGCCGTGAACCTCCGTACGATAGCGGCCCACGATTACCAGCCCTGCCCGCTCGAACGCCCACTCCGTGCCTGGCCGTCGGCCACCTGGTCGCCGGCCACCGGCTCGGTCACCGGCACCTGGATCGGCGTGCTGTCGCCCCGGGCCACCAGCAGCCCCCGTCCCGGTGGCCAACCGCCATATGTGGAACGGGGAAGCTTCAGGTCGAACACCTCGCCGTCCACGTACGAGGACGGGTTGAGCAGCAGGCCGCACCGGCCGCGGCGTACGGCGGCCAGCCAGCCCCGGTACCGCTGCATCATCAGGTCGTCGGTGGTGCCGGCGGCGATCACCAGGTTGCCCTCGTCCCGGGCCGTGCGTACGAACCGTTCCAGCAGGTCAGCGGTGGGTCCGTCGGCGAGCAACTCGGCGTCGTCGACGAGCACCGCGACCGGCCCGTCCGCCTCCACGATCGCGTCTTCGAGCTCCACACTCGGGTCCGAGCCGCGCAACGCGGTCACCCCGGGCACCGCCGACAGCGGCGACGGACGGGGACAGCAGGCGATCACAGGCAGGTGGCCGCGCGCCGCCAGGGACGTGGCGAGTGCGGCGAGTGCCGTACTGCGGCCGGAACGCTGCTGACCGGAGATCAGGAACACCGATCCCGCGTCGGCGAGGTCGACGTCGACCGGCCCGAGGTGGTCGCCGCCGGCCCCGACCGTGACCAGCGCCGGGCCGGGAGCCGGCGTGCCCGAGCCGGCCGCAGCCACCCCGTCCGGGGCCGCGTCCCGATCGGGGCGCAACGTCTCCAGGTCGGCGACCGAGATCGACTGCGGCAGTGGATCCACCCGGTGTGGACGTACCACCTCGGGAAGACCGTCCCAGCGGCGCCGCAGCACGTCACCCAGCTTCTCGATCGCCGTGGCCTGGGCGGCGCCGTCCGGATCCGGTACGAGCAGCGCGAACTGCACCTCCGTACCGCCCGGAACCACCAGCGCCCGACCGGGGGGCATGCTCAGCGGCATGTCCCGCGGCGAGAGCCCGAAGTGGACCACGTCGTCGGGCGAGGCCTGCCGCATCACGAGGCGGGTGGCGACCGTACCGGAGAGCCGGTGGCTGAACCCGGAACGGTCGGTGGCGAGCACCGGCAGGATCCCCACCGCCGGACCCCGGCGCAGCAGCGCGTCCACGATGTCGACCAGCCGCCCGCCGTCGACCTCCTGGTGCTGGGCCAGGAACGTCTCGTACCGGTCCACCAGCAGCACCAGGTACGGCAACCGGTGCTCCGGCCTCGCAGCCGTACGTTGTTCGGCCAGCGAGGCGTACCCCCCGGCGGCCAGCATCCGGCCCCGCCGCGCCACCTCCGAGGTGAGCAGCGCCAACAGCCGCTCCACCCGGTCGGTCTCGTCGCCGTCGACACACGCCCCGCAGTGCGGCAACGCGGCCAGCGACGCCAACCCGCGGTTGCCGTGGTCGAGCCCGTACAGGTGTACGTCGGCCGGGCTGGCCCCGTTCGCCAACGCCGCCGCGAGCTCCCGCAGCGCGGTGGACCGGCCGCTGCGCGCCATCCCCGCCACCACCACCGGACCGGTGGCGTCAAGGTCCAGCAGGTACGGCCGCTGCGCCTGGCTGTCCGGGTGGTCGGCGAGCCCCACCACGGCGGCGGCCGGGGAGTCGGCGCCGTCCGCGTCCAGCTCGGGCTGGGTGACCACATGAGGCAGCGGCGGCAGCCACGGGCTCGTCGGCGCATGCACCTCAGCCTCGGCCGCGGCGGAACGGATCGCCGCCACCAGCGTGGTCAGGTCGGTCTCGCCGTCATGGCCGTCTTCGACGGTGGCGGCCACCGGGCGGGGCCGGCCGAGGTCAGCGAAGCGGCGGCGTACCACCGTCACCTCGTCGTCAGTCTCCACCGCCGCGGCATCCACCCGGGGCCAGCCCACCCGGGCGCACTGCAGCACCGACAGGTCACTGTGGCCGGTACGCAGGAAGGCCCGGCCGGGGTGCTGCCGCGAGATTCTCGCCGCGTCCGGCACCGACACCACGTCGTTGCTCTCCTCCGTCGACGTCACCCGCAGGCACAGCCGGAGGTTCAGGTTGGCCCGCATCTCGGCGCTGACCACACCGCCGGGACGCTGCGTCGCCAGCACCACGTGCACCCCGAGGCTGCGCCCGCGCATCCCGATCCCGACCACCCCGTTGACGAACTCCGGCACCTCCTCGACCAGCGTCGCGAATTCGTCCACCACGATCACCAGCCGCGGCAGCCGCCCCCCGGTCACCGCCCAGTAGTCCTCGATGTCCTTGGTGTCGGCCTCGGCGAGGATCGCCTCCCGGCGGCGCAGCTCCGCCGACAGCGACGCCAGCGCCCGGTTCGCCAGGTGCCCGTCCAGGTCGGTGACCATGCCCACGCAATGTGGCAGCTCCCGGCACGGCCCGAACGCGCTCCCGCCCTTGTAGTCGACGAGTACGACGTTCAGCGCGTCCGGCGCGTTGTTCGCCGCGAGCGAGGCGACCAGGGTCTGCAACAGCTCCGACTTGCCGGCGCCACTCGTACCGGCGATCAGGGCATGTGGTCCGTCGCGCCGGATGTCCACCGTGACCGGCCCCTCGGGACCCACTCCGAGCAGCGCTTTCGTGCTGCGGCCACCCGGGGTCGACGCCCACCGCGCCGCCAGCGCCGCCGGGGCCGGCTCGACTCCGAGCCCGGCCAGGTCCAGGAAACGCACCCGGTCGGGCAGGTCGCCGTCCTCACCGAACCGGGGGCCCAGCACCCGTACCGGCGCCAGCGCACGGGCCAGCCGCAACGCCAACCGCCCAGGCAACCCATCCGCCAGTACGTCGTCCGCCGGCACCAGCTCGGGACGGTTCACCCGTACCCGGCTCCCGGACGGGCTGGTCACCGTCACGGTGGCGCGGCACTCGTCCGGGAGGCTCGCCTCGGCGGTGTCCAGGCAGATCGCGTACACCCCGAGGGCGGGGCCGTCGGCGAGGACGTCGGCGAGTCCCGGCAGGTCTCGCAGCCGGCGTGCCCCGTCGAGTACCAGCAGGATCCGGCGGCCCGGCGGCACCCGGGTGCCCAGGCCCGCCTGCCGTTCCGCGCGGCGTTCGTCCATCAGGCGGCGTACCTCGGCGACCCGGGCTTCGGCCTGTTCCCGGTCGGAGGCGACCATCCGGCGGCACGCGAGGTCGGCCCGGTGCGGCACGGTGTGCGGCAACCAGCTCGCCCAGTCCCAGTCGGGGGCGCCGTCGTACCCGGTGAGCACCACGATCCCGAGGTCGTGCGGGGCGTGCAGGGTGGCCGCCTGCGCCAGCATCGCCCGGCTGATCGCGAGGACGGGCCGCCGTGGCCCCGCCACGCCGAGCACTCCCGCGTCGGCCAGGTCGACACACACCGCCACCCCGTACGCCGTCGGCGGCACGATCGTGCCCTGCCCGGTCAGCCGTACGTCCACCGGCGCTTCGGTGAGCCCCACCC
>JBOGDK010000436.1:0-3811 GCA_050701795.1 Micromonosporaceae bacterium | reverse complement strand
CACGTCGCGGCACGGCTGGCGAAGGCCGCCGCCCAGCAGAACTACCTGGAGCAGACCGGCAAGCCGTTCGGCGGCGCCGACTCCCCGCTCCCCGCCGGCCACGGCGGTGGCAGCAACGGTGGCGATGATGGCGGCCACGGCGGGGGCAACGGCGGTAACGGGACGGGTGGCGCGGTCGCCCCGGCGCCTCGGGAGTCCTCAGTGGGCGGCGGCCATGCGGTGTAGCGCTGACGAGCTCCGTGCCCTGGGTGGCGTGGCCGGGATCCGGTTGCCCCGGTTCGTCACGGCGGGGCGCACCGGCAGGGAGTCCGCCGCCGTTGACGCCGCGGCGCTGCGCGGGCTCGCCGCCCGGGAGCTGGTGACGCTGCTTCCGGAGGTACGTCTCACCCCTCGGCTGACCAGCCTGTTCGCCCCGTGCGTGGACCCCGAGCTGGTAACCGAGATCGAGATCGAATCCGGCGGCGAAGTCAGCCGCTCCGGGGTGGTCGGATCGCTGAGGTTCATCGAACGTCCCGCCGGCCTGGTCGACGTCGAGCTCGCCGACGGTGACGTCCCCACCCTGCTCGGGATCGACGACCTGGTCGACGGCGGGGGCGACCTGGCGCTGCGGGTCGGCACCGACGACTACCTGGCCGCCGACGACCTGGTGACCGAAGGGGCGTACGCCGTCGCGGTACGGCTGCTGGTCGTCGCTGGCGCCACCGAGGCCGCCGCTCAAGGCTGGATCGACGCGGTACGCGGGCGCCGCCGTACCGTCTCGTTCGCGCTCGCCCGTGACCTCGGTGGCCGGTACGTCGCCGTGGAGCTGTGCTGGGTGGTGGCGCCGGACGGCACCGCCTGGCAGGTCAGCACCGACCCGGTCGGCGGCTCCGTCCCTGACTGGGACGTCGATGACGATCCACCGGCGGTCACCACGGTCCAGCAGGTGACCCCGCAGGCGCTCCGGGACACGTTGGCGCAGGTGCTCGTACCGGCGGAGGTGTTGACCTGATGAGCGACAAGATGAGCATGACCGAGGTCGCGGAAGTGGCCTACCAGGCGGGTTTCCGGGGTGAGGACCTGAAGATCGCGGTCGCGGTGGCGTGGGCAGAGTCCGGCGGCGACCCGAAGGTCAACTCGCACTACCCCGGCGAGGACTCGCGCGGTCTGTGGCAGATCAACGAGGTCCACTTCGGCCGGTACGACGAGAGCCGGCTGTACCAGCCCCGCTACAACGCCGAGGCGGCGCGGGACATCTGGCGGGACTCCACACAGGCCGGCAACCCGCCCTGGTATCCGTGGTCGACCTGGCGGTTCGGAAACTACGAGCAGTACATGGACGACGCCCGGCGCGCGGTGAAGCGGGCAGATCTCGGCGGTCGCGGTGGCTCCGGTGGGCACGGTGGCCGGGGGCACCGGCACGTGCACGACATCCGGCCCTGGCGGCTGCCCCGCAAGGGCGGACCCGTGAAGGTGGACCCGGCGCGGCTGCGTGCCCTCGCCGAGCAGCTCACCGACTGCCTCGCCGTGGTCGAGTCGGTCTACCACCGGTGCGACCGCGCTCTGGACGAGCTGGGCCGAGTGCAGGTCGCCGGGGACACGCTGGAAGACCAGGTACGCCGCAAACTGCACCGCGCGGTCAACGACTGGGAAGGGCTACGCCGGCTGCCGTACCTGATGACCAAGGACATCGGGTACGTGGTCGAGGTGAAGCGCCGGGTCGACCACGCCGACGCGGGTGGCGCGAAGCGTACCGTCGAGGGGCTGATCGGGGTGCTCGCCTCCCGCGGTACGCACACCCGCCGGCACACCGCCGAGCTGCTGCGGAGTCTCTACCGTCCCGATAAGCACAACGGTCACCTGCACACCCACCTGCCGAAGCCGGTGCACCCACCGAAGGGTCCCGGCCACGGCGGCGGTCACGGCGGTGGCGGTCACGGCGGTGGCGGCCGGGGGCTCGGCGGCGTTGACCTGGGGAAATCCTGGGCCGGTACGAAGTCGATCTTCAACCAGTTCGTCACGCCGTTCATGAAGCGGCTCGGGTTGGACGCGGGATCCGAGAAGCGCCCGTACGACACCGTGGACGGCCCGAACATGTCCGACCACTACACCGGCTCGACGTCCTCGTACGCCGTGGACTACCCCACCTACAGCGGCGAGGACGAGGCGCGGAAGCTGGCCAAGGCGATGGGGATCGACGGCTGGCAGCCCAACAGCTACGAATCGCACTACGTCACCGTGGACGGCGTACGGTTCCGGGTCCAGATCCTGTGGGGCTCCGCGATCGAACACGGCGACCACGTACACGTCGGCATCCGCCGCGCCTGACCTCCGCGGTCGCGGCCCACTCCGTCACCAAACGGTCAGCATCAAGGTTCGTTCGACCTCGGCGAGGGATGTCTCCGGGCGTGCGATCTTGACCACGATAGGGTGACGAACCAAGCGGTAGACGGCGGCTGTCTGATGACGTATGAGGTGCGCATCCGTCGCGTCGAGTCCCGCGTCCTCGCAGGCCAACGTGAGTACCGCCCTAGTGTTCTCAGGCGTTCGTGCTCGGAAAGCCTCAGAGTCCGCGGTCGCACAGCCATGGCGCTCCTTCCATGCACGAACGATCATGCATCTGCCCTTCTAGGTCGCAGGGGCCGGGGGGCCGTGGGAAGGGCTTCCGATACCGGCGCCATCCTCGTACCGGGAGGCTGAGGGCATGGCCGAGACCTGTCTGTCGCGTTCCGAGGTCTACCTCGGATACATGACCGCCACGCAGAGCACGGTCATGCAGCTCACCCGTGCCCGCGCCGCGTTGACGCAGGTCCCGGACGTACGGCTGGTCAGCGCACAGGCGACCAGCTTCCGATCCCCGGGCACCAACCGGCTGCGCCGCGAGGTCGCCTCCATCGGAGACGGCATCGCCGCCGCCACCGACCGGGTGGACGAGCTGATTGCCTACCTGGAAGGGCTGCACGCCAAGTACGAGGCGCTCTGGCTGAAGGCCGTGGTGCGCGAAGCGGAACTGGCGGACAAGTGAGCACGTACGTATTCGACCCGGACGCGATGCGGCACTACGCCGGCACCGTACGCAGTGCCGGCACCGCCGTGAACAACGCCGCCCTTCAGCTGCTGATGGTGCAGCCGATAGGACTGCCACCTGAGGCCCAGGGGCGAGTGGAGAGCCAGTGCACCGCGCTGTGGCGGATGCTGTCGCAGGGCGCGTCCGGGCTCGACGGTGGCGCGGGACTCCTCACCCGGATGGCGGGGGCGGTGGAGCGGGCGGACTCGGCGACTCTGAAGGTCGCCGGCCTCGACCTGGTACGCGTCACCAGGACCGGTGACGTGGTGATCCGGGAACTCAGCGACCGGGCGTACGGCAGGAAGGGCCCGTTGGGCGAGCGGGCGCTGCGGTGGGCGAAGGCGCTGGGCGCGGTCACCGGCAAGAAGGCGATCGACGTCGCGGTCGGGTACGCGGAGTTTCGGAAGGCGGCACGCGAGGCCAAGGTGTCGGGGTCGGCGGCACGCGTGCTCTCCGCGACACTGAAGAAGCGGGCCCTGGACGCGCTCGACGAGGCGAACGAGCTGCGCAACCGGCCGAAGAGCGTACCCCTGACTGACCTGCGGGAAAGCAACAGCAAGCGGTGGGCCAACCGGCTGCTCGGGTACGTCCCCGGCCCGCTCGGCGACGCCGCTGACGTCCTCGGGTACGTCGCCGCGAGCGAGAAGCTACGAGCCGACGAACCGCAGACCGGGCTGTCGCAGGCGGCCACAGACCTCCGGGACGGCGTCAACCTGGGCGCGGCGAGCTTCCACCTCGCCGCCGACGGGTTGTTCAAGACCCCGG
>JBOGDK010000435.1:0-3814 GCA_050701795.1 Micromonosporaceae bacterium | reverse complement strand
GGGACAGACCAGCGGGCAACGTACAGTGATCGGGTGTCTGAGCAGCCCAGCATCGTGTTCGTACACGCCCATCCGGATGACGAGGCGATCGGCACCGGCGCGACCATGGCGTACTACGCCGCTCGTGGAGCCCGGGTCACCCTGGTGACCTGCACCCTCGGTGAGCAGGGCGAGATCCACGTACCCGACCTGGCCGGTCTGGCTGCTGACGCCGCCGACCAGCTCGGTGGCTACCGGATCGCCGAGTGGGATGCCGCGTGCGATGCGCTTGGAGTTGCCGACCGGCGGTTCCTCGGGGGCGCCGGGCGCTACCGGGACAGCGGCATGATGGGCACCCCGGAGAACGACCACCCACGAGCGTTCTGGGGTGCCCACCTCGACGAGGCGGCCGGTCACCTGGTCGCGGTGCTGCGCCAGACCCGTCCACAGGTGCTGGTGACGTACGACCCGAACGGTTTCTACGGCCACCCCGACCACATCCAGGCGCACCGGGTCGCGATGAAGGCTGTCGAGCTGGCCGCCGACCCCGGATCCGGCGACGGGACGCCGCACCGGGTCGCCAAGGTGTATTGGACCGCCGTACCGCGCAGTGTGCTGGCGGCGGGAATGGAGCACTTCAGGGCGTCGACGGACAACCCGTTCGCGGGGGTTTCCGACGTCTCGGAGCTGCCGTTCGGCAGTCCGGACGAGGAGATCGCGGCGCGGATCGACGGCACTGAGTACGCCGAGGCGAAGACCGCCGCGCTGCGCGCCCACGCCACCCAGATACCGTCCGACTCCTGGCTGTTCTCGCTCGCGGGCAACGCCGGAGCGGAAGCGATGGGAATGGAGTATTACCTCCTCGCGCAGGGGGCCCGCGGGCAGGGCTCAGGAACGTACGGCTGGGAGAGCGACCTGTTCGCAGGGCTCGACCTGGCCTCTCCGGTGCCCCCCGCTACGCTCCGGGCGTGAGCACCTCGACCTCAGAGAACACCACCGCTTCACGCGTCACCGTGGCGTCCAGCCGTGGCGAGTGGGCGATCCGGGTGGCCGGTGGCATCCTGGTCTGCTGGCTGGCGGTGGTGAGCGCGGTCGTCGAGGCGTTCCTGGTGCCGTTGCGGGTGGGTTCGACTCGGGTGCCGGTGGCGCTGCTGCTGGCGGTGGTCTGCAATCTGGTGTTGCCACGGCTGGCGCATTGGCTGACACGGTCCCGACTGGTCACCATGCTTCCGGCGGTCACCTGGTTCCTCGTGATCCTGATTTTCGCGGGTGGCACCTCGGAGGGCGACATCGTGCTCGCCGGCAACGACTGGGTGGGCATGGTGCTGCTGCTGGCGGGTTCAGCCTCGGCCGCGGCTGGAGCATATTTCGCTCTGCTTCGGGTGAAACCATCCAGGTTGCGAGGTATCGCACGACCTGGCCGATGATGTCCCCGACCGGGCCTTCGCTACCGGCATCGCCGGTGTGTCATTCCCGCGTCACTCGCTTTACCATTCGGTGCGGGCGCTGGACGGCGCCTGTCCGTGTGAGCCATACCCCTTGATTGAAGGCGTTGACACCACGTGAGTCCGTCACCCGAGCCCAGCGCCCCTCGCTTCGGCCCAACGTCCGACGAGACCACCCAGTTCCCGCTGGTACGGCGCGACGCCGCACCAGGCAGTGGGGGTGGCCGCGTACCGGACGAGGGACGGACGGGCGGGGACGCTGATGCCACCATGCCCGGAGCAGCCGGTCATGGCATCCCCCCGATCCGGGAGGAGACCACCCAGCTGCCACGGACGCCCGGTCCGGCGCCGTACCCCGGCTCCGCGCCCCGGGCGGGTTCGACGGCCACCCCCGGAGGGCCGCCGGCAGGTTCGCAGGCCCCCGGCCCGACGTCGTGGTTCCCACCGGTGCAGGGCGGCAGCGCACCGTACGCCGGGGCACCGGGGTCGGCGCCCAGTTCGGGACCACCCGGCACCGTGCCTGGCGGGATGCCGGGGTTCACACCTGGCAGCGCGTCGGCTCCACCGGCGTCGGGTCCGGATTCCCCGGATCTGACGCAGACCGGGGTGCTCCCGTGGTGGGCCCAGGCCGATGCCGGGGCGGAGCCTCCGACAAGTTCGCCACCCGGCCCGCGGCAGCCGGCGCCGTACGGCGGGCCGCCCGGGGCACCGGGTACGCCACCGGGCGGGCCATACGGTGGTGGTATGCCGTACGGCGGCGGGGTGCCGCCCGTACCGGGGAAGGGCCAGCCGAAATGGCTGATCCCCGCGATCGCGGGTGGCGCCGCCCTGGTGCTGCTGCTGGTGCTCACCGGCGGTGTGATGGCGTTCGCAGGTGAGGTGCCCGGTGGCACCACCATGCTCGGCGTCGACATCGGCGGCCGCAGCAAGGCAGAGGCGGCCAAGGCGCTGAAGGCCGGGCTCGGCAAGCGCACCGCCGCTGCGGTGCCGGTACGTGTCGGCGACGCCAAGGGAGAGCTCAAGCCGAAGGACATCGGGCTCGCCATCGACTTCCAGGCATCCGCGGAGAAGGCGGTGCAGAGCTGGCCGAACCCGTTCACCGTGCTGTTCGGCGAGCGCGTGGTTGCGCCGGTGGTGAAGGTCGACGAGGCCAAGCTCGACAAGAAGCTGCAGAAGCTCGCCGGCGACGCTACCGAGAAACTCACCCGGCCGGCGATCCGGTACGACGGCCTCACCCCGAAGCCCACGTATCCGGGGGCCGGCAAGGGCCTGGACCCGGAACAGTCGGCGAAGGCGCTGCGTACCGGCTGGCTGCGGGACAAGGCGGTACGGATCCCGATCGTCAAGATCACAGCGGTGACCAGCAAGGCGGAAGTCGACAAGATGGTCAAAGAGCTGGCTGAGCCGGCGGTGGCCGTGCCCGTGGTGATCAGGACCTCCAAGGGCGACATCACCGTCGAGCCGGAGGCGATCGCGAAGAGTCTGATCATGGAATCGGACGAGAATGGCGAGATCATCCCGAAGGTCGACGGGAAGAAGCTGCGCGCGGCCACCAAGGAGGGGTTCGCCGACGTGGAGACCCCCTCCGAGGACGCCAAACCGGTGATCAAGGACGGCAAGCTGGCCATCACCCCCGAGAAGCCGGGCGAGTCGGTCGACCTGAAGGGGCTCGCCAAGGCGATGCTGCCGGTGCTGAAGAAATCCGAGGGCCGGGAGGTGTCCGGGAAGCTGGTGCCCGCCAAGCCCAAGCTGACCGAGGAGAAGCTCAGCGGCCTCGGTATCAAGGAGAAGATCTCCTCGTTCACCACCCACTTCCAGGGTGGCCAGGACCGCAACAAGAACATCCTGGTGATCGCCGACGAGGTCGACAACGCGCTGGTGATGCCAGGCAAGACGTTCAGCTTGAACGGGTACACCGGGGAGCGCAGCTACGCCCAGGGGTACGTCGACGCGCCTGTGATCCTCGACGGGAAGATCAAGAACCACGTCGGCGGCGGGATCTCGCAGTTCGCCACGACGATCTTCAACGCGAGCTACTACGCGGCGATGGTCGACGTCTACCACCAGCCGCACGGCTACTACATCAGCCGGTACCCCTCGGTGATCGAGGCGACCGTGTTCTACCCGTCGCTGGACCTGAAGTTCAAGAACGACTCCAAGTACGGCGTCGTGATCGACACGTCGTACACGGACACCTCGATCACGGTGTCGATGTGGAGCACCAAGCGGTACGACATCAAGACCAAGTACAGCCCCAAGAAGAACCCCACCAAGCCCAAAGAGGTGCACCTGAAGGAGAAGGACTGCATCGCTACCGAGGGCATCCCCGGGTTCTCCCAGGAGGCGTTCCGGATCTTCCTCAAGGACGGTGAAGAGGTCAGGCGCGAGCG
>JBOGDK010000434.1:0-3835 GCA_050701795.1 Micromonosporaceae bacterium | reverse complement strand
GACTCCGGAGCCGGTGTCGAAGGGCGGCACGGTCACGACCTCGGGGGCGCTGACCCGGGCGAACTGGGAGACCCGCAACTACACCGGTTACACCTCGCAGTCTGTGGCGCTGCAGTTCCGTACCACTACGGGTTCTTACAGCACGGTGAAGTCGGTGACCAGCGGGACCGGCGGTGCGGTGAAAACGACCGCTAGCACCACGGTGGACGGGTGTTGGCGGTGGAATTTCGCCGGCACCACGACCACTCCCGCGGTGGTCGCCACGGGTGACTGCGTGGACGTGCGATGACCCGGGCGGCATCGCACCGGCGGACGCGACGGTCCCGCCGGTGGGGCAGCGGTCTGTTGGCGGTGGCGTTGTGTGCGGGTGCGGTCGCGGTGTTGGACGGGTGGGGGTTCGCGCAGGTCGGGGTCCAGTCCGGCACACCGTCCGCACTGGCGGTGGTACGCGGCAACGACTGGTATCTGCGCAACACCCTTTCCACCGGCGCCCCAGAGACCTCGTTCCGGTTCGGGCGGCCCACCGACCAGCCGTTGTTCGGAGACTGGGACGCCGACGGCACCTCCAGCCCGGGGCTGTTCCGCAACGGGCAGTGGCTGCTACGAAACCGCGTGTGGGGCGGGTCCGTGGAGCGGACCGTGGACTTCGGGCGGCCGGGTGACCTGCCGGTGGTCGGTGACTGGGACGGCGACGGCGGCGACGACATCGCGGTTTACCGGGCAGGGCTGTGGCTCTTCGACGACAACCTCACCGGCGGGGCCGCGGAACGGACCGTGCGGTTCGGCCGGCCGTCCGACACCCCCGTGGCCGGGGACTGGAACGGCACCGCCGACAGTTCGCCCGCGGACCATCCGGGGGTCCGTCGTGGCAGCCGGTGGTACCTGATGACCGATACCAGCCACGGCACCTGGTTCTCCTACGGCGGCCAGGCCGGGGATGTTCCGGTGGTGGGGCGGTGGCAGGACGGCCCCGGGCCGGACCAGGTCGGGGTGGTACGCGACCAGGAATGGCAACTGCGGTACCCACACACAAGCGGCCCCGCCGACGCCTGGTTCGGCTACGGGCAGGCCGACGACCACTTCCTCACCTGGGGCGGCTCCCCAGCATCAATGGCGCAGCCGAAACGGCACTACTCCTACCGGGTCGGGTTCAAAGGGGACGTCGGGAACCAGTCCCTGGACCACTTCGCGGACGTGGCCCGGGAAACCCTCAACGACCAGCGTGGATGGTCCCTCGGTAGGTCGATCCGGTTCTCCCGCACCACCTCGGGCACCGCCGACATGAACCTGTGGCTCGCCACCGGCAAGGAGATCGCCGCCGCGGACCCGGTCTGCGACGAGGAATGGAGCTGCCGGGTCGGCAAGAACGTCTACGTCAACATCACCCGTTGGAAGTACGGCACCACCGCCTGGTCCTCCCGCGGCATCGACTCCTACCGGCAGTACATCTTCAACCACGAGGTCGGGCACTGGCTCGGACTCGGCCACACCGGCTGCTCCGGCTCCGGCGCCGATGCCCCCGTGATGCAGCAGCAGTCCATCTCCCTGGGCGGCTGCCGTACCAACCTTTGGCCGCTTCAATGGGAGAAGCAGAAGGTGTACGACCGGCACATCGGCACCCTCGGCGCGGCCGCGGTGATGCCGCCCGCCGGAGCCAACGTGGAGTGACGTCGACTGGCCTGGCTACTCGTGTCGGGATCCTCGGTAGCCGCCTGGATCCCGCCACGCTCGACCACGTTCGACAGGACACGCCGTAGGCTACGGCTCGACCAGTTCAGCGGCTTCGCTGGTGAGCAGGTCCATCAGCTGCTGTGCGTTGCGCTGCGCGTAGTCGGAGTAGCAGTTGTTCATCAGTACGTGGGTGTTATCCGCCTGCTGGGCCAGCGAGGCTAGTTTCGGCGCCCAGTCGGTGAGTTCGGGTTCCGAGTAGAGGTATCCGAACTTCTCGTAGATGTCCCTGCTGGTCCACTTGTCACTGTGGCCGTGGAAACGTACGACGGCCAGGTCACTGGTCGCCTCCAGCACGGGCGGTATCGAGGAGCGGTGTCCCTGCGGCATGTCCACGCAGACGTACGGGATCTCGTGCTCGCGGAGGAACTCCAGGGTCTCGGTGGCGTTGTCGCCGGTGAACCAGCTGGCGTGCCGGAACTCGACCAGCACCGGCAGCGGCTGGCACCGGTGCACCACTTCCAGCAGATACTGCTTGTTGGATCGCCGGATCGTGAACCACGGCGGGAAGCCGAACAGCAGCGCCCCGAACTTCCCGGCGGAGACCAGCGGGTCCAACGCGGAGAGGAACCGGCTCCAGATGTCCTCCTGCACCTGCGGTTCGAGGTCTTTGAGGTAGACATTGGTCTTGTCGGTCTCGGGGCGCAGGTCTTTGTAGATCGCGTTCACCCGGGCGGGGTGCCCGGTGAGCAGCCCGAACGCCTTGATGTTGAAGACAAACCTTCCAGGGGTACGTCCCGCCCACAGCTCCGCCGTACGTTCCGCGGGCGGGGTGTAGTACGTCGAGTCGACCTCCACCAACGGGAACTGTTTCGCGTAGTACCCGAGCCGTTTCTCGGCGGTGTCCGCGTCCTTCGGATACCACCCCGAGGCCAGCAGCGTCTTGTCGGTCCAGGACGCCGTACCCACGAAGACCTTTCCCACGACACCCTCCTCCCGCCCGGGAGATGATCACGGCGCGTTACTAGGATCGTCGCATGAGTACGCCGCGACCGGTTCTCGTCGTTGACTTCGGTGCCCAGTACGCACAGCTGATCGCCCGGCGGGTGCGCGAGGCGCGGGTCTACAGCGAGATCGTGCCGCACTCGATGCCGGTGGCCGAGATGCTGGCCAGGGACCCGGCCGCGATCATCCTCTCCGGCGGCCCCGCCAGCGTGTACGAGCCGGGCGCTCCCCAGGTGGACCCCGCGATGTTCCACGCCGAGGTGCCGGTGTTCGGGATCTGCTACGGATTCCAGGCGATGGCGCGCGCGATCGGCGGCAATGTCGCGAAGACCGGGCTGCGGGAGTACGGCGGCACCCCGCTCGCCGTACTGTCGCCCGGGGTCCTGTTCAAGGGGCTGGACGCCGAGCAGCAGGTGTGGATGAGCCACGGCGACTCGGTGGCGGAGGCGCCGCCCGGGTTCACCGTCACCGCGGGTAGCTCTGGGGCGCCGGTCGCCGCGTTCGAGGACCCCGCCCGGCGGCTGGCCGGGGTGCAGTTCCACCCCGAGGTGGCGCACACACCGCGGGGTCAGCGGATCCTCGAGCACTTCCTGTACGACATCGCCGGCATCGAGCCGACCTGGACGATGGGCAACATCATCGACGACCAGGTGGCCGCGATCCAGGCGGCCGTCGGCGACCAGCGGGTGTTGTGCGGGCTGTCCGGCGGGGTCGACTCGGCGGTGGCCGCGGCACTCGTCCACAGGGCCGTCGGGGACCAGTTGACCTGCGTCTTCGTCGACCACGGGCTGCTGCGGGCGGGTGAGGCGGAGCAGGTCGAGAAGGACTACGTGGCGGCCACCGGGATCCAGCTGAAGGTGGTCGACGCCGCCGAACGGTTCCTGTCCGCACTGGCCGGGGTGACCGACCCGGAGCGGAAGCGGAAGATCATCGGCCGGGAGTTCATCCGGGTGTTCGAGCATGCCGCCCGGGACCTGGAGGCCGAAGCGCACGTCGAGTTCCTGGTGCAGGGCACTCTCTACCCGGACGTGGTGGAGTCCGGCGGCGGCACCGGCACGGCCAACATCAAGTCCCACCACAACGTCGGCGGGCTGCCGGAGGATCTGGCGTTCACGCTGGTGGAGCCGCTGCGGACGCTGTTCAAGGACGAGGTACGCAGGCT
>JBOGDK010000433.1:0-3849 GCA_050701795.1 Micromonosporaceae bacterium | reverse complement strand
ACCAGCTCGGACGTGGTACGCCACCGCCTGGTGACCGACATCGTGGACGCGTACGAACGATGGGACGCCAACCAGACCGACCGTGGGCCGCATCCGGTGCCGAACCGCCGGTCCGGCCGGCGGCGCTGAGCCGACTCCTGGGAGACTGACCGGGTGTCCATCGAGATCGCGAACGAGTCCGGGGCCGAGGTCGACACCGACGAGGTGCTCGCCCTCGCCCGGCACGCGCTGGACGAGATGGGTATCAACCCGCTCGCCGAGCTGTCGATACTGCTGGTCGATTCCACGTACATGACGGAGCTGAACCACCGGTGGATGGGTGGCAACGGTCCGACTGACGTGTTGGCGTTCCCGATGGACGAGCTGAACGTGGACCGCGGGCCCGGCCCCAACGATCCGAGTGAGCCGTCGCTGCTCGGGGACATCGTGCTCTGCCCCGAGGTGGCGGCGGAACAGGCCGCCAGCGCGGGGCACAGCACGGCGAGCGAGTTGGAGCTGCTCACCGTGCACGGCGTACTGCACCTGCTGGGCTACGACCACGCGGAGCCGGACGAGGAACGCGAGATGTTCGCGCTCCAGAAACGGCTGCTCGCCGGGTGGCGCGAAAGCCGGTCGGGAGCCTGAGGTCGTTGGAATGGACACCGTGACCCTGCTCGGTATCGCGGCTGGTCTTGTCGTACTCGCGGGCGTGTTCGCCATGGTCGACTCGGCGTTGTCCCAGGTGTCGCCGGCCCGTGCGGCCGAGCTGGCGCGGGAAGGGTCCCGGCGCGCGGCGATCCTTCAGGTGGTCGCGACCGACGCGCCGCGGCACCTGAATCTGCTGCTGCTGCTGCGGCTGGTCTGCGAACTTGCCGCCACCACCGTGGTGGCGTTGGTGGCGATCGGCGCCTGGGGTGTCGGATGGACCGCCGCACTGGTCGCCGCGGGCGCGATGACGATCGTGAGCTTCGTACTGGTCGGGGTGGGGCCGCGCACCATCGGGCGGCAGCACGCCTACCCGGTGGCGCTGGCGGCCGCCGCACCGGTACGCGGCCTGGGGCGTGCTCTGGGCCCGCTGGCCCGGCTGCTGATCCTGATCGGCAACGCGGTGACTCCCGGCAAGGGGTTCCGGGAGGGGCCGTTCGCCAGCCAGGTGGAGCTGCGGGAGCTGGTGGACCTCGCGGAGCAGCGCGGCGTCGTGGAGCACGGCGAACGGGACATGATCCACTCGGTGTTCGCGCTCGGTGACACGATCGCCCGTGAGGTGATGGTGCCGCGTACCGACATGGTGTGGATCGAGGCGCCCAAGACCGTACGGCAGGCGTTGGCGTTGGCGTTGCGGTCGGGGTTCTCCCGGATCCCGGTGATCGGTGAGAACGTCGACGACGTACTCGGTGTGGTCTACCTCAAGGACCTGGTACGGCACACCCAGACCGGCGCCCGGGCGAACCGTACGGTGTGCGGCGACGTGATGCGGGAGGCGACCTTCGTTCCGGAGTCCAAGCCGGTCGACGACCTGCTGCGGGAGATGCAGGCGGCGCGTACCCACCTGGCGGTGGTCGTCGACGAGTACGGGGGCACCGCCGGGCTGGTCACCATCGAGGACATCCTGGAGGAGATCGTCGGCGAGATCACCGACGAGTACGACGTGGAGCGACCGCCGATCGAGCGGCTGCCCGACGGCGCGGTACGGGTCAGCGCCCGGCTCGCCGTGGAAGACCTGGCGGAGCTCTACGATCTCGACCTGGTGGCCGACGACGATGTCGAGACCGTGGCGGGGATACTCGCCCAGGCGCTCGGCAGGGTGCCGATCCCGGGTGCCACCGCCTCGATCCACGGGTTGCGGATGACGGCGGAGGGCACCACCGGGCGGCGTAACCGGATCGACACCGTTCTGGTACGCCCCGAGAAGACGTCGGCTCGGGCGGACGAGGAGAGGCAGACCGCGGATGCACCCTGAGGACCTCGACCCCGAGGACGGCAAGCTGATCACCCTGGCCAGGTCGGCGCGAGCGCGGATCGGGGCGCTGGAGGGTGCCGCGGTACGTGACGGCGACGGCCGTACGTACGCGGCCGCGGGCGTGGTGCTGCCGTCGCTGTCGTTGACCGCCCTCCAGTTGGCGGTGGCGAACGCCGTGGCGGCGGGTGCCAGCAGCCTGGAGGCGGCGGCGGTGGTCACCGGCAGTGGCGACCTGGATCACGCCAGTCTCGCGGCGGTACGCGACCTGACCCCCGACATCCCGGTGCACCTCGCCGCCCCCGACGGCAGCCTGGTAGCCACCACCCGCACCTGAGCCCTCGGCGCGCCCCACCCGTTCACCGCGCGATCTTGAAGCTTTGATCGCGGAAAACGCGGACCAGATCTTCAAGATCGTGGCAACCCGCCCCGGTCAGCTGAGCGTGGTGAAGTCGTCGAAGTCGAAACCGGGGGCCACTACGCAGCTGACGAGTACTTCCTGGTCGTCGGTGGGTTTCGCTGCCTGCCAGCAGTTCGCCGGGACCAGCGCCTGCGGTTGGTGACCCTCGGAGAGGTTCATCCCGAGCACCGTGGTCTCGGAGGTGCCGGGGGTGTCGGCGGTGCCGCCGAGGGTCAGCTCCAGCGGGCCGCCGGAGTGCCAGAACCACAGCTCGTCGGAGCGGACCCGGTGCCACACGGACTCTTCGCCAGGCAGCAGCAGGAACAGGATCGCGGTCGCGGCGGCGCGTTCACCCGGGTACCCGGCCGGGTGTACGTGCACCGGGGACTTCCAGGTCTGGCGGTACCAACCGCCCTCCGGGTGCGGTACGAGGTCCAGCGCCTTCGCCGTGGTGGGCCGGTCCACCACGGCGACGTACCGCCCGCCGGACCCGCGCCGCAGGTGGCGTACGTCGAGCACGGCGGTGTGTTCGACGGCGCCGTACACGTGGGGGAAGAACTGGTCCTCGTCGGGTTCGCTGGGCGGCTCCCAGCGCACCTTGGCGGTGAGCAGGTCAGGGTTGACCTTCAGGACGGCCATCGGTTCATGGGTGTCGTGGTGGTACGCGTTCGCGACCGCGAGCAGCGTCGCCTCGTCTCCGGAAAAATGGACGAAGCCTTCGGTGTCGAGGCTTTCGGGCGCGTAAAGCCCGCCGGGCGCGATCGTCTGCCAGTCCGCGTACCGCAACAGGTGGTAGATCGGTTGACTCATGCGCCGCCCCGCTCGTGCTGTTCGTGCCGAACAACCCCCTGGCCCGCCCCGCCCGCGGACCCCTGGCGCTGCCTCATGCACATATTCAACCTGGCTACGGAGAGTTTCGTACGCCGCCTCGGGTCACACCAGGGTCACATGACGTACCAGGCAGAATGATCCGGATGAACCAGCACCGTGACTCCGAGTCCTACCGTGCCGGGTTCGCCTGCTTCGTGGGGCGGCCCAACGCCGGGAAGTCGACTCTCGCCAACGCGATCATCGGTTCGAAGATCGCGATCACCTCGAGTCGACCGCAGACCACCCGCCATGTGGTACGCGGTGTGCTGCACCGTACGGACAGCCAGCTGATCCTGGTGGACACGCCGGGCATGCACAAACCTCGTACGTTGCTCGGGGAGCGGCTCAACGACCTGGTACGTCAGGCCTGGAGCGAGGTCGACGTGATCGGCCTGTGCATCCCGGCCGACCAGGACGTGGGCCCGGGCGACCGGTTCATCCAGCAACAGATCGGGCGGCTCAAGTCCACGGTGATCGCTGTGGTGACCAAGATCGACCTGGTGTCCAAGGAGCGGTTGGCGCGGCAACTGATGGCGGTGTCGAACCTGGGCGACTTCGCCGAGGTGGTGCCGGTCAGCGCGGTCTCGGGGGAGCAGGTCGACCTGCTGGTCGAGGTGATGTCGACGTACCTGCCGCCCTCGCC
>JBOGDK010000432.1:0-3867 GCA_050701795.1 Micromonosporaceae bacterium | reverse complement strand
GGGTCACGAGCACCGGTGGAGATCCCTCGATCCGGACACCGGCGCGGTGACCGGGGAGGGAACGGCGTCGACCTGGATCATGCGACGCCGGCTGGACTGAGGTGGTACGCACGCCTGCAGGTTCGTGGCCGCTCACGAGCTCATCCACTCGGCGCGGCCGGGTCGGCCGGCGCGGCCGGAACTTGGTTGGCCCAGAGCATGTCGACACGCCGGTCGCTACGGCGTGGCGACCTGTCCGCAGCCAACCAGGTCGGCACCACCACGCATCGGCGGTGTGAAGAGGGTTGCGGCGGCCCACGGGGCGCGTTGTCGGGGTGCCGCGCGTGTCCACTGGGGAAATGACCGGTGACCACTCAACGGCTCGCTACAGTGCGTCGTCATGAGACTTCGCTACGTGGTCCTGAACGCGTACGGCACGGGCGGTGTCGCACGTACGGTGGTCAACCAGGCGAATGCCCTCTGCGCCAACTATGACGTGGAGATCGCCAGTGTCTACCGGCACCGGGAGCGGCCGCATTGCGTCATCGACCCTCGGGTGCGGCTCGTCCCGCTCACGGAGTTCCACCCGGACGGCAGACCTCGTTTCGACCCCGGGGACGGGCCGACCCGGCTCACCCGGAAGACCCGGTGGTTCCGTAACCGCATGGTGCACGGGCGCGATCAGAAGTTCCGGCGCTGGGACCCGGTGGTCGACGCCCGGTTGATCCGCTACTTCTGGGCAGTCCGGGACGGTGTGCTGGTCACCGCACGACTCGGGGTGAGCCTGCTCGCCTCCCGGTACGCGTCCCGCCGCCTGATCCGGATCGCACAGGAACACCTGAACCTCGCCACGTACCACCCCAGGACCCAGGCCGCGATCACCGAGGGATACCGCAAACTCGACGCGGTCACCATGCTCACCGAGACCGACCGGACGTCGTACCGGAACGCGCTCGGCGACACCGGGGTACGACTGGAGTGCGTCCCGAACGGCATCCCGCAGCCGTCCCTGCCGGCGGCCCGTCTCGACTCCAAGATCATTATTGCGGCGGGCCGGCTGGGACCCCAGAAGGGCTTCGACATGCTGCTCGATGCCTTCGCCACCGTTCACGAGCGCCACCCCGACTGGCAGTTGCACATCTTCGGAGGTGGCCACCTGCGGCACGCGCTCGCCGGACGGATCGAGCGACTCGGGCTGACCGGTGCCGCCCACCTCAAAGGCGTCACCAGACGCCTTGACGAGCAGCTCGCCGCCGCGTCGATCTTTGTGCTCAGCTCACGGTTCGAGGGACTGCCGATGGTGCTGCTGGAGGCGATGGCCGCCGGACTGCCTGTCGTCTCGTTCAACTGCCCGACCGGCCCCGCCGAAGTGATCACCGACAACGCCTCCGGCCTCCTGGTGCCGCCGGAGGACGTACCAGCCCTCGCCGCCGCGATCTGCGAGCTGATCGAGGACCCGGTACGCCGCCAGGCACTCGCCACGGCCGCCCGCAAGGAGGTGGAACGCTACTCGATCGAGTCGGTACGACAGCGCTGGGAGTCGCTGTTCACGGAGTTGGCCGCGGAGCGGAAGACTTCACGCGTACGGGGCGCCGAGTAGCGGTGCCGCGGCGTCGTCCGCACGGGGCGCCGAGTAGCAGGAGCATGGCGTGACGGCGGCACGGCGCTCAGGTCAAGCAGCCGCGCTCATGCGGCCAGGCTCACGGGGCCAGTTGGGCCTGGGGCAAGTTCGCCAGGATCTCGTCGACGGTTTCCTCCGGGCGTTGGTCGGAGTTGTCGAGCCACAGGCCGAACGGTGGCGTGTCGCGGCATAGCGATGTGTCGAGCGCGGATACGGTCCACTCCCCGTAGCCCTTCTTGCCGCGCGCATCTTCCCGGGCGGAAATCACGGCGGGGCGAGGAGCCAGCACCACGAGGTACCGAGGCGACGTGGTGAACAGCTCCAGATAGCCAGAGAGATCGTGCCCCAGTACGACGTCCTGCACGACAGCGGTGAAACCCGCCCGCGCGTAGCTATCAGCGACCACCGTCGAGAGTCGGTAACGCAGCCAGAGCTGCTCGGTCGCCTCCATGGTCTGCTCTGGAGTGAACTCCTGGCGACCAGAGACGATCATGCGGCGAAAGAGGTCCCCTCGTACGTGCGCGGCCTTCGGCAACCGTTCGGCCAGCACTGCGCGACGGTGGACTTGCCGGATGCCATCACCCCCGTGATGACGATGACAGCGGCGGACGGATCGGTCACGGATTACACATCCGGACCGCACTAGACCCGCGGTCCGCCGTGGTCGCGGACCTCCCGGGTCACGCTGCGCTCGGCGACGAACGACACGAACGGAACCGTGCCGGCGAGCATCACCAGGATCGTCCGTACCAGTGGCCACCTCACCCGGCGTGCCAGGTCGGCGGTGAGCACCAGATAGACCATGTAGAGGAAGCCGTGCGCCGGGCCGACGAGCGTGACCACCAGCGGCTGGTGCGCGAGGTACTTCAACGGCATCCCGACGCACATCAGGATCACGAGGAAGACTCCGACGACGTACGCGATCACCCGGTACCGGGTCAGCGCGGCAGTCGTTGACGTGGCATCAACGGTGGAGGTGGGCATCCGTCTCCTCAGCCTGGATAGTCGGCCATCCGCCGGTGCGGGTCCGCGTTCAGCCACGCCAGCATCCGGTTGTACTCGGCAAGTCCTTCGTCGTCCTCGTCGGCGGCACGACCCACGCCTGCGGCGGCGCCAGACTCGACGGCCGGCCCTGATGTCGCGACAGTCACCGGCTCGTTCGTCGTGGCGAGCTGCCGCGCCGTGCCAGCCTGCTTGTCGGCCTGGTGGGCTGCGGCAGGCTCTTCCTGAAGATCCTGATCAGCGGGTACGGCGGCGCGGCGTACCTCTCGATACCACACGAAGGCGACGAACCCCGCGAACACCGGCCATTCCACGGCGTACGCGTAGCTGCTGACGTTGCCCTCGCCGGCCCGCGTCACCTGCCACCACCCGAGCGCCAGGCAGGTTACGAACAGCGCGAGCGCCACGACATGGCCCAGCAACCAGGCGGGCGACAGGTAGCGACGCACGACCCCAGTCTAGGAACGCCGTCCGGCGGCCCACACGGCCCACCGCCCCAAGGCGTCGATCGAGCGTCTGAGCCGATCGGAAAGGCGCCACCGAGACGCCACGGGAGTCCCTGAACAGGCCTGCTAGATCTTGAGCGACCATGTCGAATGACGTGAAGCTCGGGTGGCCTGAGATCGCTGGCCCGGGTCCAGGTACGTGAGGGGGCTCAGGTGCGGGTAACCGTACGGAAGGCGACGCCGGACGATGCCGGTGCGTTGGCGGGCGTACGCGCCGCGGCGCTGGCGGAAGGTGGTGGCCCCGTGCCCGACGCCGGGTTCCTGGAGCAGTTCGTCTCCTGGGTCAGTGACCACCTGTCGACCCACCTGCCGTTCGTCGCCGAGGTGGACGACGACGTGGTCGGAATGGCATGGCTGATGGTCGCGGAGCGGGTGCCCAGTCCCGAGCGGCGATATCGACAGTGCGGCGACGTCCAGTCGGTGTACGTGATTCCGGAGCTTCGTGACCGTGGGATCGGTGCGGCGCTGCTGCGGGCGGCGCTGGCCGAGGCGGCCAGGCTGGAGCTTGAGCACGTCACCGTCCACTCCAGCGACCAGGCGGTGTCGCTTTACCAGCGAGTGGGCTTCCAGAACGACAGGCGCTGGCTCCGCTGGAACCGGAGAGGTAGGGCCCTCGTATCCGTGAGTAGCCGCCGAGAAGCGGCCGCGCCGGGCACGGGGCAAACCATGTCGTCACCGCCGGGGGTGATCGCGGCGTTGTGTTTCCTAGCGGCGGCTTCCTGCGGTCGTAGGACCAGGCCAGTCGGGTGAGTGGGGGTT
>JBOGDK010000431.1:0-3874 GCA_050701795.1 Micromonosporaceae bacterium | reverse complement strand
CCGCTCGGAGTCGAATATGCGCCACGTCCCACCCTGGGAGCGCCTGGACTTGACCGGCCGTTTCTCCTGCGCCAGACGCGACTTGGAAATTGGCAGGCACCACGCCCACTCCTGGTCTGCCAGCACATCGAATAGTAGCGCGGGTTGCTCCGTTACTGCTCGGGTGTACAAGTCCTAGACGGCACTCGGCGCCACTCCGCGGTACTGACCGCGACTACCCGCGCTATTCGGCGCGTGTTGGTGACCGGAACTGCACAGCACCAACATGTACGGAGCAGGACTGAGCAGGAGAACCTGGGGCTGAAATGGAAATGCGGATTCTGGAAATTAAAAGTCCGGAGCTCTACCAATTGAGCTAGCGGCCCGCACGCTGGACAAGGGTACCTGCCGGGTGAGGTTGTGCGCATCGCGGCACCTTTGCCCGTACTTCTATTGAAGAGCGCAACGGGTGTCTGCGCATCGGGTTTTCGCGGCGCACCCGGGTGGGGCTGGGTGCGCGCGGCAGGTAGGACTCCGGCAGAGGCGACTATCGGTCGGCGGGGAGTCCCCAACCGGGTCCCTGGGAGACCTTGTCGGCGCCGGTGTCGCTGTTCCGCCAGGTGGTGAGCCAGAAGCTAGGCTGCTGAATCATGGAGGTACGCCAACTCGAGTACTTCGTCGCGGTCGCCGATGCGCGGCACTTCACCCGGGCCGCGGAGCGGATGCGGGTCTCCCAGTCGGGGCTGTCCGCGTCAGTACGGTCGCTGGAACGCGAACTCGGCGCGCCGCTGTTCGTACGCAACACCAGACGGGTCGAGCTGACCGAGGCCGGGCAGGCGTTGCTCGACGAGGCACGCCGTACCCTCGACAGCCTCACCGACACCCGCGACGCGGTCCCCCCGGTCCAGGGACTACTGCGCGGCAGCGTGTCGGTCGGCACCGAACAGTGCCTCGGCGCCGTCGACGTCCCCGCGCTGCTCGCCCGATTCCGTTCGGCGTACCCGGGTGTGGTGATCACACTGCGGCAGGCCGGCAGCGCGGAACTCCTCGACGAGATCCGTCAGGGCCGACTCGACGTCGGTTTCGTGGTGGCTTCCGATCCACTGCCCGGCGGTGTGGACCTGGTGCCGCTGGCGCGGCAACCAATGGTGCTGGTGTGCCACCCCGACCACCGCCTCGCGGCGGCGCAGAGCGTGAAGCTACGGGCACTCACCGACGAGGTGTTCGTCGACTTCCGTACCGGCTGGGGATCCCGCCGGATCGCCGACCGGGCCTTTCTGGCCGCGGCTGTCGACCGGCACGTCGCGATGGAGGTCGAGGACGTACACACCCTGCTCCACCTGGTGGAACACAACCTCGGCGTGGCGCTCGTGCCTAACCCCATCGCCCGCAAGTCGAAACGGTTGCGGACGCTTGCGGTCGACGACCCGGCGACGCCAGAATGGCGTGCCTGTGTCGCGACGCGTTCCGGATCCACGGTGAGCCGCGCCACCGAGGTGCTGCTGAGCCTGGTGAGTTCCTAGGATCACGGCGGCGCGGAGAGCTATCCGCCCGGGCGGTTCCTCAAGACGCCGGTCCGTGCCGGCGAGTAGAAGTGCCGGAACGCACGTCAGCGCGGCGGCTCCATGTGCCCGAGCTGGGTCAGCAGGGTGGCCTGGTCGTAGAACACCTCACCACTGATGACACCGCCGTCCGGGTCGTAGCGGAAGACTTCACAGAACGGCATGTCCAGCTCACGTCCGCTGGGCGGTAGCGTGCCCAGCGGCCCGTCATTGACGCCACGGCCGCGGAAGATCGCGACACTGTGGTCACCGCCGTCGATGTACCGGACCTCGGTGACCTGTGCGTTGGACATCGTCGTGACCCAACCCTGCATCCAGTCGACGAATTCCTGGGGCCCCTTCACGGACAGGCCACGCGGGTGGTCGGTGTAGACCGCGTCGTTGCGGAGCGGTCGCGCGGCGCCCTCCAGGTCACGCCGGTTGAAGGCCTCGTGCGCGGCGCGGTGTGTGTCGACGTTACTCATGACGTACCCCCCATCACGCCAACCAAGTGGGCCGCCGAGTCGGCGGATCACCATCACGTCCCGGCCGGCTTGGACTCTCCCTCAGCGTCCTCCGCGGCCGAACCGGCTACCAGTCGACAATCGGCTGCGAGATCGCAGTGATCGTCGCCGGGCGTTGGACCAAACGGACACGGTCGACGCCCGGCATCTGCCCGAGGATCCCCACACGGTGATCCAGGGCGACCGGGTGCGGCATCTGCTCTATCGGGTCCGCCGCTGGCGCGGAGCGCCGTACGGCCCTGTCAGTCCGGGTACCTCAGGTCGAGTTCGATCCTGGCCAGCAGGAACTGGATTCGCGTGTGTAGTTCGTCGGCGGTGCGGACGAATGCCGGATAGCTCTGTTCGTTGGCCGCTGCCGCGGCCGCCGGATCGGGCATGCACCAATGAGCCACCATGGGATGCCCAGGGAGGTCTGGACATAGCTCCCGTACCCGGTCACAAAGGCTGATCACGTGGTCGAATCGCTGCGCGACAAACTCGTCCAGATGCTTGGAGCGGCGGCCACTGATGTCGACGCCCCGTTCGCGCATCACCCGTACGGCGTTGGGGTGCAGAGCCTTGGGATGACTCCCGGCACTGACGGCTCCGACGCTGGTGCCGCCCAGCTGCTCCACGATCGCCTCGGCCATCTGGGATCGGGAGCTGTTGCCCGTACACAGGAACAGCACCCGGACGGGTGGCTGTGCCGACCGTCGCCCAGGACCCTCCGCCGGGGGTGTCAGCGCAGCCGGGACGAGCCGTAATCCGGGGTGAAGCGCGGCGCCAGCCTCGGCGAGCCGTTCGCGACATACCGCCAGGTCGAGGCCGTAGTAGGCATCACGCCTGTCAGCCGAGCTACGCCGCATGGTCACCAGCCCGGCTCCGCGCAGTTGGCCGAGATGGTACGAGGTCAGGCTCTGCCGCTGGCCGACCAGCGCCGTCAGCTCGCGGACCTGCCGATCGCTGCGCGCCAGCTCACTGAGTAACTGCCACCGCACGGGATGCCCTGCCAGACGCAGAAACCCGGGCGGGGTCGGCCGGGCGTCCGGGGAGATGGCGGAAGACACCCTCGGAGGGTATATCAAACCAGATAGATCGATTGCCCCCCGCTGTGTCACTACTGGCAGGGACGGCTGCCGCCCAAGATTCAACCGGGTTGGTCGACTTCCTCCGGGAGGTCATACCAGGGGACGCGGCGGCCGAGCGCGGCACGCGCCCGCCACCGCAGTGTCTTGGGGCAGCTGGCGAGAATGTCAGCCACGGCGGTGATCCGGTCGGAGACCACCTGGGACTCGTCGTCGGTCAACCCGAGGGTGGGTACCCGCTGGGCGACCTTGGCGATGTTGTCGCTGATCGTGGTGTGCCATCCCCAGTCGGACCCGACCACATCCACGAGCCGCCCGCGGTCGATCCGGGGAGACCCGTCGTCGGAGACGGGGTGCGACAACAGCAACGCGGCGGCGTCGACCAGGTCCTTGTCGTTGACTTCGAAGATCTGCAGTTTCGTGAGCAGGAGGTCCTCGGGGGCGAGGGTCGCCGAGTCGGCCGGCAGACGTTTCTCCAGGTCGATGCTGTGGCACATCGCGAACGTGGCGACGAACGTGTCGAGTTGCCGGGCGTTCGACGTGTCGACGTGCAGCAGGCGGTGCGCGCCGTGGAGGCTGTTGAAGCCGCGGTCGGCCCGGTATCCGTGGGCCTCCACCAGGTCCGCCCACCGCCTGGCGTCCCGCCGCACGACGACGTAGTCGAGGTCCTTGTACGTACGCCGCAGCGGCTCCGGCAGTGGCGCACCGGCGCTCAACGCCACGGCGGCCCCGCCGAGCAGCCGTACCGTGATGCCTTCTGTGGTCC
>JBOGDK010000430.1:0-3883 GCA_050701795.1 Micromonosporaceae bacterium | reverse complement strand
CCAAGGACCCCGAAACACTACAGCCGGCGCCATCCGGCGGGCCCGCCACGTCCCGCCGACAACAACAAGATCAACAGCCCAAGAATCCACTTGGGAACGATCATCCGAATTCACTCGGTGGATTCAGGCTAAGAGCCATCCGTCGATCAACGTCCTCAATCAGTACATCTACGTACTGATCGGCGACGCTCATCCGTCCCGGGATTGGGTCTGGATCGCTGACCTGACCTATGTGGCGACTGATCCGGTTTCGTCTCCGCACGCACCCCTTGACCGCGCGGGCCGTGGAGGCTGACCACCGCGCCAGATCAGGTCCGGGACTGATCCACGGGCTCGCCAGTGACATCGGCGACCGCCATCTGCCTGCGGCACCGCGCGCCCACCAGATCGGTTGTCACCGCCCGTCCAATCCAGGCCGCGTCGCCGAGCCGTCCAGGTGCTCTCAGTGATCGCCTTGTGAGCGCTTTGTGAGCGTGCCGGTTGAGACTGGTCGGGTCCGACGAGGGCACGTCCAGGAAAGGTGGAGGTCATGAAGGAAGACGCCAAGCCGGCCAAGACGAAGCTCAACGTCAAGATCCGACGGCTGGAGAAGTTGGAGACCACCGACGACCGGCCGCCGAACGGCTGACGCCTTCCGGGGTGGTCCCGTTGCCTCCGCGGCACCGTGGCCACCCCGGTCCCCTCTTGTCCTGGGTCCCACACCGGAGGTGAGGCACAGCGTGCTGCAGCCACGTATCAAGAACGTGCACAGCCCTTTCGCGCTGCCCGGCAACCGCATCATCGTCGGACTCGGACAGTACGGGGTTGCCTCGGAGCTCACCGACGACGACGAACGCACCCTCGAGCATCTCCTGGTGCTGATGGACGGTACGCGGGACACCGACCGGATCTGCGCCGATCTCGCGGTGACCCACCCGGATGTCGACGAGGCCAGTGTCCGGGAGGTGATCGCCGATCTGATCGCGGCCGGGTTCGTCGAAGACGCTGCGGCGGAACTACCGGCCGGCCTGACGGACCGGGAGGCGCGGCGGTATGCGTCGCCGCGGCACTACTACGCCTGGATCGATACGACGCCTCGCAGCTCGCCGTACGACGTTCAGGCCAGGTTGAAGCGGTCCCGAGTGGCCCTTCTGGGGTTGGGCGGCACCGGCTCAGCGGTGGCCGCGGGCCTGGTGGCCAGTGGCGTCAACCTGCATTGCGCCGACTTCGATGTCATCGAGGAAGGCAACCTGTGTCGCCAACTCCTGTACACCGAAACTGACGTCGGCGGCACGAAAGTGGAGCGGGCAGTGGCTCGGCTGCGGGCCATGAATTCCCTGGTGGAGGTCACCGGCGAACAGTTACGGGTCAGCGCCGCCGAAGACGTCGAGAAGCTGATGGCCGGGTGCGACGCACTCGTCCTGTGCGCCGACTCGCCGCACCCGGAGATCCTGAGATGGACCAACGAGGCGGCGTGGCGGACCCGTACGCCGTGGTTCGTCGCCCTCTACACCGGCCCGATGGCGGTGGTGGGCTCCTACCTGCCGGGGACCACCGGATGCTGGGAGTGCCTGCGGCGCAAACAAAAGCAACAGGAGAACTTCCACTCCAGCCGACCGCTCCGCGCTGACACCCGGGAGAACGCCGTGATGGCGGCCACCGCCATGGTGACCGGGCAGTTGTGTGCGCTCGAGGTGATCCACCACCTGGGCGGTCTCAAGAGCCAGGTGCCCGGCCGCATCTTCAACTGGAACTTCGCCAACTGGGAGCACCAGTACTTCACCGATGTGCCGACCTATCCCGACTGCTCGATCTGTGGCGAGTCCGCCCGATGACGAGCTCGGTCGACGTCACGGTGGGGCCCGACAGCCGGCTGGTGCTGCACCAGCTGGTCGTACGCGAAAGCGACGACGACCCCGACGTCGCCGTGCTGGGGCGGGCGGACACCGGCGAATTCATCGAGTTGCCCGCGTTGGCGGCCGCCGCGGTGGAGTTGCTCGGGCAGGGGCGTACGCCGGCCGAGGCGGAAGCTGTCATCAGCGCGCGCCACGACGTCGAGCTGGACGCCGTCGAACTGTCCGAATCGCTGATCGAACTGGCCTTCGTGGCATCCGTGGACGGCAGGCCGCTGCCGGGGCCGGCCACCAGGAAAGCTGGCAGTCACCTGCCGTGGCTGAAGGCACACCACGTGCGGTGGCTGGTCAGCTGGCCGGCCGCGGCGCTCTGGTGCGCCGTACTGGTCGCCGCCGTGGTCACCTGGTGGCGCCAGCCGGAGCTGTTGATGCGGCCGGGTGACTTCTACTGGACGGACTACGTCGGTCTCGCCGTACTCGTCAACACAGTGCTGTTCTCGATCAACGTGAGTGTGCACGAGCTGATGCACCTGTCAGCGGCCCGCGCGTTCGGCGCACCGGCACGCATCGGTTTCGCCACCCGGCTGCACCACCTGGTGGTGCAGACCGATGTGAGTGCCATGTGGGCGTCTCCGCGCCGGTTCCGCTACCGCGTCTACCTGGCGGGGATGGCATGGGACAGCTTCGTCGTCGGCGCCTGCACCGTGGCGATCGCGTACGCCAAGCTTCCCCCTCTCGTGGATCGACTGCTGGGCGCGCTGACGTTGCTCGTGGTGCTGAGCCTGATCACCCAGACCCACGTCTACATGCGCGTGGACCTGTACTACGTATTGATGGAGTGGCTCCGCTGCGGCAACCTCTTCCACGACGGCTGGGCCTACATGCGTTATCTGGCGCGGCGGCTCACCTCCCGCGGCGGCGCGACCGATCCCACCGCTGAACTCCCCCACCGCGAACGGTGGGCGGTGAAGATCTACGCGGTGGCGATGGCGATCGGCAGCGCCATCGCGCTTGGCTCCTTCGGGTGGTTCGGGCTGCCGATCCTGATTCAGGGTGCGCTGGGGGCGCTGGCCGGCATTGGTGGCGGCTTCAGTGGCGGCAGTGTGGCAAGGGCGATCGACGGCGCTGCGATCATCGCGGTGGAGGGCACGCTGCAGGTGATGTTCGTGGTGACCTTCCTGCGCCGGCATCGGCACTGGTGGCGGCGCCGTCGCGGCCTACCCGCGACTGGCGGTACGGACCCGGCGCCTGGGCGCAATCGCGGTTGACGGTCGCACGGACCAGGGTGCCTCCCGTCGCACGAGGCGAACCGTGGGTTCTGATCGTCGTGGGATCGGCCAGTGCCTGGGCAGAGATCAGTTCCGGGAAAATCTGCCCCCTCACGGTGTCGCCTTCGCGGTATGAATGTCGCGACAACAGGGAGGCACCATGTCCACATCAGACAGTGGGACCACGCTACGAACCGCGGAAGCGGCCACCGACGCCGTACGCCGGTACTACCGACTGGTCGACCGCCGCGACATCGACGGCTTGGTCTCACTTTTCTCCCCGGACGCCGTGTACGCCCGGCCCGGGTACCCGGCGCTGCGTGGGCGGGACCAGATTCGCGCGTTCTACCAGGAGGAGCGGGTCATCGCACGCGGCGACCACACGCTGAGCTGCGTTGTCGCGGAGCCCGACCGGGTGGCGGTGCACGGCCAGTTCAGCGGCGTACTGCGGGACGGCCGGGAGGTCCAGCTGCGGTTCGCGGACTTCTTCCTGCTGGACGCTGAGGGCCGGTTCGCGCAGCGGGACACGTTCTTCTTCGCACCGCTGGTGTGATCCTCAGCCGGAGGCGAGCGTCTTCGCGAACATCCGAGCATCTTGACAGGCATCTGTCTAACTGTGGGCCTGGGCAATATAGTCAGCCACCTGACTATTGCGGTCCGCAGTCCCGCCGCCCCGCCAGCGACGTGGTCGAGGAACGCCGGGTCTACGACGACCGCCCACCGGCTCCCTGAGCATGTCGCCCGCAGCGGACATGGCGGTCAGCGCACGGCCTGGCCTGCGGG
>JBOGDK010000429.1:0-3923 GCA_050701795.1 Micromonosporaceae bacterium | reverse complement strand
ATGTTGTGGACCTCGCCGTACCTGGTCGTGGCCTCCAGCAGGTAGTGCAGCCCGGTGTGCTCCGGTACGTGGGACTGCACGGCCACCGTGGCGTTCTCGTCCAGGCCCGCTGCCAGCAGCAACGTGGCGAATTCGAGGGTCCGGTCCCGCAACGCCACCGGGTCGTGCTCGACGGTGAGCCCGTGCAGGTCGACGATCAGGGCGATCGTCTCGGCGCCGGACTGACGGCGTACCAGGGGCGCGATCGCTCCGAGATAGTTGCCGAGATGCAGCGGCCCGGTGGGCTTGAATCCGGTGAGTTGGCGTGGCATGTCGTGCCTCCTTGGTCGGCACGGCACGCCGGGAGCGACCAGCCGTCCACAGGCACGAAAAACGGCCGCCCGGTCCAGGCGGCCGCGTGAATGTGGGAACGCGGAAGTGGTGAGCCGCCCGTCAGGGCGCCCACCAGCCGAGAAACTGACTGCTGTTCCGCATGCCACCACTGTAGCGAACTCTCCCCCTCCCTGGACGGCGTCAGCCCCGCCTGGTGGACGACGGCCCGGGACTTCATGTGCGCGTTCGCGACCCAGCCGGGTCCTTCCCGGGCTCCTGGCCGAGGGAGGAACCGGGCCACTGTCGCGACGTGCCAAAGGGGACGGTGTGGGGTAGGCGGTGCTGGGGCGGCCGCAGAGCGTGGGCGAGGATGGTGCGATGGCCACGCTCACCCACGACGAGGCGGTACGCCGGGCGGCGCTGCTCGATGTGCACTCGTACCAGATAGATCTCGATCTGACCCGCGGCAGTGCGACCTTCGCCTCCCGTACGGTGATCCGTTTCGGATGTGCCGAGCCGGGTGCCGCGACGTACGCCGAGATCAAGCCGCTGCGGCTGCACCACGCCACGCTCAACGGGCGGGCCCTCGACCCGGCCGACCTGGACGGGAACCGGCTGCCCCTGACCGGGCTCGCCGCCGACAACGAGCTGGTGGTCGAAGCGGACATGGCGTACTCGACAACCGGTGAGGGGTTGCAACGCTCCACCGACCCGGTTGACGGCGAGGCCTACCTGTACGCGCAGAGCGCCCTGGACGACGCCCAGCGGATGTTCGCGTGTTTCGACCAGCCGGATCTCAAGGCGGCGGTCGGGTTGTCGGCGACGGCGCCTGAAGGCTGGACCGTGATCGGCAACGCCGCCGGCGGTCAGGTCGCTCCGGGACGCTGGGAGTTCGCGGAGACGGCGCCGATCTCGACGTACCTGGTGACGCTCGCGGCGGGGCCGTGGCACAGCGCGTACGCCGAACACGACGGGATCCCGCTCGGGTTGCACTGCCGGCGGTCCCTGGCTGATGCGATGGCCCCGGACCTCGCCGAGCTGTTCGCGATCACCCGTTCCTGCTTCGACCGCTATCACGAGCTGTTCGAGGTGCGGTACCCGTTCGGCAAGTACGACCAGGTGTTCGTACCGGACTTCAACCTCGGTGCGATGGAGAATCCGGGTTGCGTGACCTTCCGTGACGAGCTGTTCGTGTTCCGTTCCGCCGTCACCGAGGCGCGCCGTGAGGTACGAGCGATCGTGATCGCCCACGAGATGGCGCACATGTGGTTCGGCGACCTGGTCACGATGCGGTGGTGGGACGACCTGTGGCTCAACGAGTCGTTCGCCGAGTACATGGGGCACCGGGTGGCGGCCGAGGTCACCGGATTCCCCGAGACCTGGACCAGCTTCAGCCTCAAGCGCAAGACCTGGGGGTACGCCGCTGACGAAAGCCCCTCCACGCATCCCATCTCCAGTAACGTCCCCGACACCGCCCGCGCCCTGCTGAACTTCGACGGCATCTCCTACGCGAAGGGCGCCTCCGCGCTCCGCCAGCTGGTCACCTGGTTGGGGGAGGACGCCTTCTTCGCCGGGCTCAACGACTACTTCAGCCGCCACCAGTACGGCAACGCGTCGCTGGCGGACCTGCTGGAATCGCTGTCGCGGCATACCGAACGGGACCTCGTGACCTGGTCGGACCGGTGGCTGAGGACCGCGCAGGTGAACACCGTCCACTCGAAGGTGGCGACGACTCCCGAGGGCCGGTTGGCGTCGGTGGAGCTCGCGCAGACCGCCCCCGCGGCGTACCCGACCCTGCGGCCGCACCGGCTCGCGGTCGGGCTGTACGACCACGACGGCAGCTCGGTCCGCCGCCGCGCACAGGTGCTCGTTGACCTGGACCCGCGGGCCGACGGCGGTCGTACGCCGGTGCCCGAGCTCATCGGAGAGCCGGTGGCGACACTGCTGCTGCCCAACGACGGGGACCTCACGTACGCGAAGATCCGGCTGGACGACCGGTCATGGGACAACGCCTGCGAAGTCCTGTACCGGGTCGACGACTCGCTCACCCGGGCGATGTTGTGGTCCGTGGCGTGGGACATGGTGCGGGACGCGGAGTTCCCGGCGGCCAGGTACCTGGGGCTGGTGGCCGTCCATCTGCCGTACGAGACGTCGTCCGGGATCTTTGAGACCGTGCTGGGTACGGCCAGACGCCAGGCGATCGACTGGTACACCCCGCTCAACGGGCGGACAGCCGCCCTGGACGCACTGGCGGCGGTGTGCCGGAAGGCACTCGCTGGCGCGGATTCCGGCTCCAGCACTCAACTGGTCGCCGCACACGGTCTGTCCAGGTGCGCGACCAGCGCCGGCGATCTCGCCACGGTGAACGGCTGGCTGGCCGGGTCGGACGTCCCGGAGGGGCTCGATGTCGGCCCCGATCTGCGTTGGTCGGTGCTGTTGCGTCTCGTGGTGGCCGCAGTGGCGGGACCGGCCGAGATCGACGCGGAACTCGCCCGCGACCCCAGCGACGAAGGAGAACGCGGCGCCACCCGGTGCCGGGCGGCGCTGCCTGACCCGGACGTCAAGGCGGCGGCGTGGGCGTCGATGATGGACGACGACTCGTTGTCTCCGTACCTGCTTCAGGCGACGGCGGAAGGGTTCTGGCAGCCGGAACAGGCGACGGTGCTGGCGCCGTACCTGCCGCGGTACTTCGCCGAGCTTCCCACGGTCACCGCCCGGCGAGGCAGCCCCGAGATGGACCGGATGCTCTGTACGTACGGCTTCCCCCGGTACGCCGTAGGCACCGACGTCGTCGCCTGGGTGGAGAAGCTGCTCGCCCGGGACGACCTGACCCCGGTAGCCGCCCGTTTCCTCACTGACGAACTGGACCGGTTGCGGCGGGTACTGGCGGCGCGAGTCGCTGGGTGACACAGCCTAGGCTTTCGGGGTGGAGCACAAGCGCAAGATCGGCGTGATGGGCGGCACGTTCGACCCGATCCACAACGGTCACCTGGTGGCCGCGAGCGAGGTCGCCGACCGGTTCCAGCTGGACGAGGTGATCTTCGTGCCGGCGGGAGATCCCTGGCAGAAGCACGGCGTGTACGTCAGCCCCGCCGAGGACCGGTACCTGATGACGGTGATCGCGACGGCCTCGAATCCGCGTTTCCACGCCAGTCGGATCGACCTCGACCGCACCGGGCCCACGTACACCGTGGACACCCTGCGTGATCTCCGTGGCGAGTACGGCCCCGATGTGGATCTCTATTTCATCACCGGGGCGGACGCGTTGGAGGCGATCCTGTCCTGGAAGGACGCCGAGGTGATGTTCTCGCTGGCGCACTTCATCGGGGTGACCCGGCCCGGGTACGAGTTGTCCGACGTCCACCTTCCGGAGGACACCGTGTCGCTGGTGCAGGTGCCCGCGATGGCGATCTCGTCGAGCGCCTGCCGGCAGCGGGTCGCGGAGGGGAAACCAGTCTGGTACCTGGTGCCTGACGGGGTGGTGCAGCACATCGCGAAGCGCCACCTGTACCGCGACGGGCCCACGGACTGACCGACCCCTGGCCCGCTGATTCGCTGCTGTGTGGTTGGCCATCCCACTGCGAACTGGTCACACGGGTACGAAACACCGC
>JBOGDK010000428.1:0-3979 GCA_050701795.1 Micromonosporaceae bacterium | reverse complement strand
CCGTACGCGACGTGGTCGCCGACTGCGCCGCGGCGGGAGTCTCCGGCCTGGTGGTGGTCAGCGCCGGTTTCGCGGAGACCCGGGCGCAGGCGCAGCAGGCCGGAGCCGCGTTGCAGCGCGAGGTGGTCCGCCTGGCGCGTACCCACGGGATGCGGGTGGTGGGTCCGAACTGTTTCGGGATCGCCAACACCGACCCTGCGGTACGGCTCAACGCCAGCCTCGCGCCGCGACTACCGGATCGGGGCAGGGTGGGCCTGTTCACCCAGTCCGGCGCGTTCGGGATCGCGTTGCTCGCCACCGCCGCGTCACGGGGTCTCGGGTTGTCCGGGTTCGTGTCCGCGGGCAACCGGTCCGACGTGTCCGGCAACGACCTGCTGCAGTACTGGCGTACCGATCCGGCCACGGACGTGGTGCTGCTGTACCTGGAGACGTTCGGCAACCCGCGCAAGTTCGCCCGGCTGGCCCGGCAGCTGGCCCGGCGCAAGCCGGTGGTGGCGGTCGCCAGCCCGGGGTCGAGCGCCGCCAGCCACGGCGCGGCAGACCTGTTCACCCAGCACGGGGTGATCCGGGTGGACACCGTGGGGGAGCTCTTCGACGCGGGGTTACTGCTGAGCTACCAGCCGTTGCCCGGCGGCGACCGGGTCGGTGTCGTCGGCAACGCCACCGCTCTGGGTCGGCTCGCGGTGGACGCGTGTACCGCCAATGGCCTGACGGTGCCCGCCGGCTACCCGGTCGACCTCGGCCCGGACGCGGGGACCGACGCGTTCGCCGAGGCGATACGTGCCGCGGTCGCCGCGGAGGACACCGACGCGATCGTCGCGGTGTTCGCGCCACCGTTGGCGACCCCCAGCGGCGGATACGCCGACGTCCTGGTCACCGAGACCCAAGGCTCCGACAAGCCGGTTGTCGCCACGTTCGTGGCGCCGGGCGACGCTGGCGACGATCCACTGGCCCGGCTCCGGAAGCTGGGCCCGGACGGCAGCGCCGAGCGGGGCACCGTACCGGCGTACCCGACGGTGGAGGAAGCGGTACGGACACTCGGCCGGGCGTGCCGGTACGCCCGGTGGCTACGGGAACCCGCGGGCGCCGTACCGGCGGTGCCGGGGATCGCCGCCGAACGGGCGCGGGACATCGTCGGCGGCCACCTCGTCGACGCCACGGAGGCCACGATGTACGACGTCACGGCGGTGCCGCTGCTGCGCTGCTACGGCGTCGACGTGGTCGAGTCGGTGGCGGCGGCCAGCGGTGCGGACGCGGTGGCCGCCGCCGAGGCACTCGGCTACCCCGTGGCGTTGAAGGTGAAGGCGCCGGATCTGCGGGGTCGACTCGACCTGGGTGCGGTACGACTGGACCTCGCCGACCCCGCCTCCGTACGGCGCGGGTACGCCGACATCGGGGAGCGGTTCGGGTCCGGCGTCGAGGTCCTGGTGCAACCGATGCAGCCACCCGGTGTCGCCTGTCGGGTGCGGGTGATCCAGGATCCCGCGTTCGGCCCGGTGGTCGGGGTCGGGCTCGGTGGTGCGACCGCGGAGCTACTCGGAGACGAGGCATGGCGCGCGGCACCGCTGACTGACTCGGACGTCTCCGCGCTGGTACAGGGTTTCCGTTCGGCGCCCCTGCTGTTCGGCTACCGGGGAGCCGCCGCTGTCGACGTACCGGCCCTGGAGGAGCTGCTGATCCGGGTCGGGCTACTGGTGGACGAGCAGCCACAGGTGCGTTCCCTGGAGTTGAACCCGGTACTGGTGGCCGAGCGCGGCCTGTCCGTCCTGCATGCGACAGTGCGGTTGTCCGCGACGGTGAACCGGCCTGACACCGGCCCCCGCCGCCTGCAGTCCTTGCGCTGACCGCGCGTCCAGTACGTGCGCTGGTGCGGCACCGGGCTTGTGATCGTGGCCTAGCAACCCGCAGTCCGTGCCGGCGGTGTCGGCTACGGCGGCGACGGCTCGGTGGCGACGAACCCGATCTCGGCGAGCCCGGGCCGGGCGTCGTCGGAGGTGCGCATGAACCAGCTCCGGATGACCACGTAGCCGAGCAGCCCGCGCGCCAGGCCGAGGTGACGCCGGATCTCCCGCCATCGCGGCGCGAACAGCGTCTGGTCGCCCTCGGTGAGGGAGGCGAGGCCGGCGGGCTCCCCGTCCACGAGCGCGATGTAGAACCGTTCGAGCAGCAGCATGTGCTCGAATGCGTCGGCCAACTTCCCGGTGTCGCCCGAGAACGCGACGAAGTCCTCCGCGAAGCTGCGCACGTAGACCTCCGTGATGCGGCGCCGGTATCCCTCGCCGAGCTCGTCTCCCCGCACGACCACGACCATCGTCTCGACCATCCCCGTCCACTCCACTCGTCACGCGCCCGGGTGCGGGGGCGGTCGCGTTACGGCGTCCACGACGACGGGTCGGCGCCCCCCGACGCCGACCCGTTGTCCGTCTATCTGTGCTGCCGGTGGCCCGGTTGCGCCCGGCGGCGCTCTACGACACGTAGGACTCCAGGCGCTTGGCCCGGGACGGGTGCCGCAGCTTCAGCAGGGTGACCTTCTCGATCTGCCGGATCCGCTCCCGGGAGAGCCCGAACTCGCGGCCCACTTCGTCGAGGGTGCGCTGCCGGCCGTCGTCGAGGCCGAAGCGCAGCCGGATCACTTCCTGCTCCCGTGGGTTCAGGGTGGACAGCACGCCTTCCACCTCGTGGCGGAGCAGGCCGTAGGAGACGTTGTCCTCCGGGTCGGTACGAGGGTCGGTACGGCACACGAAGTCCGACAGCGCGCTGTCGCCGTCCTCGCCGACGGCCTGGTCGAGGCTGACCGGCTCGCGGTCGTACGACAGCAGCTCGATCACCTGGTACGTCGGCACCCCGAGTGTCTCGGCAATCTCCTCGTGCCGGGGTTCCCGGCCGAGCTGCATCGACAGCTCGCGGCGTACCCGGACCATCCGGTTGACCTGCTCGACCATGTGCACCGGGATCCGGATGGTACGGGCCTGGTCGGCCATCGCCCGGGTGATCGCCTGCCGGATCCACCAGGTCGCGTACGTGGAGAACTTGAAGCCCTTGGTGTAGTCGAACTTCTCCACGGCCCGGATCAGTCCCAGGTTGCCCTCCTGGATCAGGTCCAGGAACGCCATGCCGCGTCCGGTGTAGCGCTTCGCGATGCTGACCACGAGTCGCAGGTTCGCTTCGAGCAGGTGGTTCTTCGCGGCCTTGCCGTCGGCGACGATTGTCGTCAGGTCTCTGCGGTACCGCGGATCGAAGCTGTCACCCGGGTTGGTGAGCAGCTCGTCGGCGTACAGCCCGGCCTCGATCCGCTTCGCCAGGTCCACCTCCTGCTCGGCGTTGAGCAGCTTGGTACGTCCGATGCCGTTCAGGTACGCACGAACCAGATCCGCCGACGCACCGCGTTCGTCGCGGTAGTCCGACGTGCCGTCAGCGTTGCTGGCGTACTCCGGCTCGATGTCAGTCAGTGGTAGGGCCACCGTTCCCAACCTCCCCCGTATGGGTCTTCGGGCGTCTCCCCGTCTGGCGAACAGCCTGCCGCTGTTCCCGTGGCCCGAAGCACCGCGCGGGTCATGGTGGCATGAAGTTGGGAGTTGGCGTGTTACACGATCCGCGCAACTGGTCGGAATATGGGGTTTTAGGCCGAGAACTCAGTGACCGTTTCGTTGCCTTCACCAAGTTGATCACGCACCGTGATTGATCGGGGTCGCCCAGAAGTGACGTTCCGTAGTGGCGACGTGGCGGGGTGAACCGTGGCGCTAGCGTGGACGGGAGCTCGATACGGCACCACCCAGAGTGGAGAGTTCAGGAAGGAATCGCGTGGTCTTCAAGAAGTTGCTACGGGCGATGGGCGTCGGCGGGCCGGAGGTGGAGACCCTGCTTCCCGATCCACATGTACGACCCGGCGGCACCCTGCAGGGTGAGATCCACATCGTGGGCGGCGAGCACCCCTGCGATATCAGCAGCATGTCGGTGGCGTTGGTGACCGAAGTGGAAT
>JBOGDK010000427.1:0-4015 GCA_050701795.1 Micromonosporaceae bacterium | reverse complement strand
ACTGGGTTGATAGGCCGGAAGTGTAAGCACGGTAACGTGTTCAGCTGACCGGTACTAATAGGCCAAGGACTTGACCACAAACACGCTACGCATCCACTATGCGGTTCTGAAACAACACACAGAACCACACCCACACCCCAAGGCAGGGGCAGTGTGACACCACACCCCTCCGCCTTCGCGGGCGGGTTTTGACAACAACATAAACAGGCGACACCCACCAACCCAGGGGCACCACAGGTGGGTACAAACGTCACGGCGGCTATAGCGAAGGGGAAACGCCCGGTCCCATCCCGAACCCGGAAGCTAAGCCCTTCAGCGCCGATGGTACTGCACCCGCCGGGGTGTGGGAGAGTAGGACGCCGCCGGGCAAAAACCCTTTCAGGGGGTGGACACCACAACCAGCACACTCTGCTGACGTGGCGTCCACCCCCTGAAACCATTCCCCAACCCCAACCCCAACCCCAAACCACACCCAACCAACACCCAACCCCTCGGGGGTGCAACACACCCCGCCCAAACACTTCCCGGGTCAACAGCCCAGCGTGACCATCTACCAGCAGCACCAGACCAACCACACAACGCGCAGGGCGGCCTTGGGGCGTCCCACCGTACTTCCCAGTTGCGGGGCCGCTTGCGGCGTACGTAAGGAAGCCGTAACTGCATCGAGCTGCCCGGTTCGGTCGATGTACGGCAAGCTCGAAATTGTGAATCCCTGGCGAATCATCGGTCTGCTCTCAGGGCTCGTGGGATTGGGTGCCGCTGAGCTGGTAGCCGGCTGGACCGGGCCGGACTCGTCGCCATTGTTCGCGGTGGGAGACGCGGTTGTTGATCTCACTCCGCGGCCCGTGAAGGACCTGGCGATCACGCTGCTCGGCCCAGCGGACAAGGTGGTGCTACTGGGTTCAATCCTCGTGGTGGTCACCGGGGCCGCGGTGGCGGTCGGGAAGGTCGCGGAGCGGTCGCTGGTACGGGCACTACTGGGGGTCGTACTGCTGGGTGCTGTGGCGGCGATCGCAGCGGTGACGAGGCCCGACGCGTCCGCATCCGACCTGGCACCGTCACTGTTCGGGACGGCGGTCGCTGCGGTAGCCCTGGTGGGCCTGGCCAGAGCCGCGAGTCGTATCCCTGTCGCGGGCCACGAAGGGGCGTCCGCTGAGGTGACACCTCGGCCAGCAGGGGTGGAGACGGGTACGACGCCGCTGGACAGACCCGTACATGACGAGGCGCTGGCCGACACCACGACAGATGCGCGGGTATCGACGTACGGCGAGACGGTAGGTGCCCGTCGTAGCTTCCTGATAGCCGGTGCCACCGTCGGCGTACTGGGAGTCGGCAGTGCTGTACTGGGGCGGTGGCTGTCGTACGACCGGTTCGGCGCAGCCCGTTCCCGTAGGGCGGTGGTGGTGCCCAGGCCGGACAGTCCAGCCGCCGGACTGCCACGAGACCCAAGTACGGACATCCCCGGTCTGAGTCGGTTCCAGACGCCGAACGGCGGCTTCTATCGCGTCGACACCGCCCTGACGGTGCCCCAGGTAGCGGCGGAAGACTGGGAGCTTCGAATTCACGGCATGGTACGGCGGCCACTTACGTTGACCTATCGTGACCTCGTCAGCCGCCCGATGATCGAGCGGGACATCACGTTGGCCTGCGTGTCCAACCCCGTCGGCGGACCGTACGTGGGGAACGCGCGATGGATCGGCGTACCGCTGAAGGGTCTGCTTGCGCAGGTCGGAGTCGATGCGGCGGCAGATCAGGTGGTGAGCCGGTCTCATGACGGGATGACCATCGGCACCCCCACGGCGGCTCTGACCGACGGGCGGGACGCGATGCTGGCGGTGGCGATGAACGGGGAGCCGCTGCCGCTGGAGCACGGATTCCCGGTCCGGATGGTGGTCCCGGGCCTCTACGGGTACGTCTCCGCCTGCAAGTGGATCGTCGAGATGGAGTTGACGAGGTTTGACCGGTACGACGCGTACTGGATCAAGCAGGGGTGGGCCGAGCAGGCCGAAGTCAAGACCGCGTCCCGGATCGACACCCCGCACGACGGTGGCCAGCGGAAACCCGGCATCGTCACGGTGGCGGGGGTGGCCTGGGCGCAGCACCGGGGGATCGAACGGGTCGAGATCCAGGTCGACGACGGCGAATGGCAGACCGCGGAGCTGGCAGAGCCGAGCACGATCGACACCTGGCGGCAGTGGCTCTACCGATGGCGCGCCGAGCCCGGGGAACACACGCTCCGGGTACGGGCGACCGACCGCGACGGCAACCGGCAGCCGAGCAACGAGCAGAAGCCGTTCCCCGACGGCGCGACCGGCTGGCACCAGGTCCAGGTGACCGTCGAGGAGTGACGGGCTGGCACCAGGTCGGGATGACGGTGACGGGTGAGCCGTTGGCGGCCCACTTCCGGCGGCCAGCGACGTCGTGACAGGTCGGTGAGGTCGCCGACGTGGCAGGCGTTCGTCCCGTGGCAGTCGGATGGGAACGCCTTCGCATCAGGCAGACTCCGGCGTAGCCACTGACGCATCCGCCATGTCGTAGACAGAGCGCGGGAGCGCCAGCGTCCCCCGGTGCAACACCCTGGCCTGCTCATTCGTTGAGGCCAGGGACACGTCAGAGGCTCGCGCGAAAGCTATCGCGTACCAGGCCGAGGGCGGCTACCGTTCCGGATGTGGACACCTCCTCACGTTCTGCCGATGTCGGTTCGGGCGACACCTCGCCGGGTACACCGTCGCACGGGCCGGAGGTCGTGGCCCGCTATGCGGCGCATCGGCGCGCGGTCGACGCGGTGCGGACCGCGTATCAACGGTTGCCTGCCGGCGCGGTGCCGCGGATCGCGAAGCGTACGTCCAATCTGTTCCGGTTCCGTTCCGGGAAGGCCCAGCACGCCGCGAAACTCGACGTCTCCGGTCTCGACCAGGTGCTCCACGTCGACCCGGTCAACCGCACCGCTGACGTCCAGGGGATGGTCACGTACGAGCGGTTGGTGGATGCGACCCTGCCGCACGGGCTGATGCCGTTGGTCGTGCCGCAGTTGCGCACCATCACGCTCGGCGGGGCCGTGACTGGTCTGGGGATCGAGTCCAGCTCGTTCCGGAGTGGACTTCCGCACGAGTCGGTGCTCGAGATGGAGATCGTCACCGGGGACGGCGAGGTGGTGGTCGCCACTCCGGACAACGAGCACTCCGACCTGTTCATGGCGTTCCCCAACTCGTACGGGACCCTGGGGTACGCGTTGCGGCTCACCATCGAACTGGAGCCGGTGCAGCCGTACGTGCAGCTACGTCACCTGAGGTTTTCAGATGCGTCGGCGGCGATGGCCGTACTCGACGAGATCTGTCGCACCGCCGACCACGACGGTCAGCGCGTGGACTTTGTGGACGGGGTGGTGTTCAGCCGAGACGAGCTCTACCTGACGGTCGCCAGCTTCGCCGAAACGCCAGCCCCGCCGGACGATGACGGCTCTGACATACCGGGAAACGGCGTCGGCGTACCACAAGGAACCAGTGACTACACCGGGATGGACGTCTACTACCAGTCGATCCAGCGTCGCAGCACCGACTGCCTGACCATCTACGACTACCTCTGGCGTTGGGACACCGACTGGTTCTGGTGCTCGGGAGCCTTCGGGCTCCAGCGACCGGCGATTCGCCGGATCTGGCCCCGGCGGTACCGGAGGTCGGACGTGTACCGGCGACTGGTCGCATTTGACAGGCGGCACCAGATCACTGCCCGGCTTGACCGGTTCCGGGGGCGGCCACAGCAGGAGGCGGTGATCCAGGACATCGAGGTGCCGGTGGCGCGGGTGCCGGAGTTCCTCGACTTCTTCCACCGTGACGTTGGTATCTCGCCAGTCTGGTTGTGCCCGCTACAGCTGCGGAAGCCGACGGACGGCAAGGCACGTACCTGGCCGCTCTACCCGCTCACCCCGGGAGTGCGGTACGTGAACATCGGATTCTGGTCCTCCGTACCGCTGCCGAAAGGGCGTACGGATGGCTACTACAACCGTTTGATCGAA
>JBOGDK010000426.1:0-4016 GCA_050701795.1 Micromonosporaceae bacterium | reverse complement strand
CCCGCCGGGTCCCGGCGATCCGCCGTACCCGGGCCACCACGTCGTGCGAGGTGATCCCGGGCGGCTTGTCCACGATGGTCAACCCACTCGTACCCACGTGGATCAGCTTGTCAGACCGGATGGTGACCACCGCATCCGGCCGCGGCGTTCAGCCGGCCGGCGCCCCGCGAAGGAAACGTCGCCCCATTGTCAGTTGAAGCGGATCGTCATGGTGTTGTTCTTCGGCACGTCGTCCAGGATGTGCTCGCCCTCCTCGTTCGTGGCGTCGACCTTCACGGTGCCCTCCGCATCCCGCACCGCCTTGTCGAACCGCAGCCGGAACGTCCAGGTCAGGCTCTTCCCCTGGGGCAGCTGATCGACGACCGGGCACAGATATGTCGACGCCAGACCGATATGGACCTGGCATCCGTCCGGCAACCGGGACACGGAAACCCCTGGCGGCACAGTGAGGATCACCTCCGGCGCCCAGGCACCCTCCGAGTCGCGACCCTCCAGCGCCGGCCTGCCCACGTTCTTCGCGCCCACGGTGAGGTCCACCACTTCCCCGGTGTCACCTGAGACGTCCTCACCGACAGGCACCACATCCCGGGGATTTTCGCCCGTGACAGAGACTTCGATATCCCGCTCGTTGTTCACGTGGTCGGTGTCGTAGTCCGGCACACCGGACGCACCAGGCCCGCCCCGCTTCCCGGACACCTTCTCGAGCTTCACGGACGGCCCGTCGCCCCGACTGGCACCGGCCGGCGGCCACGAGCCGCCGAGCAACTCGTAGTCGAGCGTGGGCAGCCAGGCGTAGCTGGCCCTGGCATCGGTGGGGGTGGGGGCGTCGGGGTTGGTGTCGAACTCCAGCTTCGCGGAGAGCCGGTAACGCTCACCCGGCGCGATCACCGTGTCGAATTTGCAGTACCACCACGGCTCGGGCTTGTACTTCGGCTGGTCGTCGAGATAGCAGTTGCCGAACCGGCTCGCCACCGACATCTCCCGGCTCGTGTGCACGCCGAACGCCAGCACCACACCCTCCACCGTGGTAGAGCCGAGGTTGCGTACGGAAACCGGAACCGCCACAGAGCCACCCACCCGTACCTCCCGCTTGACGTTGCCCTCCGCGGCCACGTCGCCACCCTCGCCGACGATCACCCGGATCGACCTCCGCTCGCCGCTCGCGTTGCCCGCCCGTACCTCGACCGACACGGTCGTCTCGCCACTGGTTGTCGCGAGGCCGGTGAGGTCGAAGATGTCAAGCTCCGCGTATCCCTTCACCAGCGGCAACGTCGTGCCGGCGCCGCCGCACCTCATCACCTCGCCGGTGGTACGGCAGGACAGCCCCGCCACCGTCTGCTCCACGGTCGCGATGCGGGACATCCCGTGCAGGTCGACCACGAGAGTGAAGTCGGACAGTGCCGCCGTTTCGCCACTGAGCTGGACGCTGGACTCCTCGTCGCGCCTCTGCTCGCCAGGGGCGACGTGGATATGCCGGGGCGTCTCGAGGGTGAGCTCGGCCGGCGATTCGGCGGCCACGGTCCGGCCGCAACCTGCGGCTCCGATGGCCAGCAGGGACATCGCGACGAACACAGTTCCGGGGCTACTCAGAAACCTCATGCTCAATCCACGGACGTGACGGCCACCCGGTTGCGGCCGCCGGCAGCGCTCAGGCGCCGGACGAGGGGTCGGATGAGGTCACACCGCGCGGGGCGCGGAGCGAGGCCGAGCCGGGGACCGCCCACCGCCCGAACAACAGCCGCCCCACCATCACCGCGAGCCGTGCCACCACGAACAGGGTGAGGCCCGCCCAGATCCCGGCCAGACCCAGATCCAGCCCGTACGCGATCCAGATCGCCGGGAGATAGACCCCGAGCGTGGTCAACAGCATCACGTTGCGGAGGTAGCGGATATCTCCAGCGCCGATCAGCACACCGTCGAGGGCGAACACGACGCCACCGATCGGCATCATCGCGGCGAACCAGGGCCACGCGATCCTGGCCTGCTCCACCACCGCGGGATCGTCGGTGAAGACCCATGGCAGGACGCCGATCGCCAGCCAGATCACCGCGCCGAGCAGCAGGCCGCAGAACCCACCGAGGTAGGCGACCTTGCGCGCCGTGTGCTTCGCCGTCGCCACCTGGCCGGCACCCAGGTCCGCACCGATCAACGATTGTGCGGCTATCGCCAGTGCGTCCAGTAGCAGGGCACAGGCGAACCACAACTGCAGCGCGATCTGGTGGGCTCCGAGGACGGCCGCCCCGAACCGGCCGGCGACGGCGGCCGCGGACAGGAAGCAGATCTGGAACCCCGCCGTACGCAGCACCAGGTCTCCCCCGATCCGAAGCTGCGCGGTGAGAATCGCGACATCGGGACGTCGTCCGACCTGTTCCCGGAGCAGTGCCGAGATGAACAACCCGGCGGCGATGGACTGGGCCACCACATTCGCCACCGCGGACCCCACCAGCCCCATACCCAGCGGATACACCAGGATCGGACAGAGGACCGCGGAGAGCAGGTTGGCGCCCAGCACGTACCACAGTGGACGGCGGGTGTCGTGGATACCGCGCATCCAGCCGTTCCCCGCCAGCGTGAGCAGGATCCCGGGGGCGCCGAGCGACGCGATCCGCAGCCAGCTCTCCGCGGCGGCCGCCACCGCCGGCGAGTCCGGGCCGTCCCCCGCCAACAGCCGCGCAAGCGGCCCTGCGGCGATCTGGACCAGCACGATGAAACCCAGCCCGAACCAGACCGCCAGCCAGGACGCTTGAACCCCCTCCACCACCGCGCCGGTACGGTCCCCCGCGCCGTACCGGCGAGCGGCGCGCGAGGTGGTGCCGTACGCCAGGAAGTTCCCCAGCAGGGTGGCCAGCGACAGCACGGCGCCACCGAGCGCCACCGCTCCCAGGGGCACCCGGCCGAGGTGTCCCACCACCGCGGTGTCGACCAGGACGTACAGCGGCTCTGCCGCAAGCACCGCCAAGGCCGGCACGGCCAGTCGGGCGATCCGGCGGTAGGACGGCGCGACGGCCTGATCGGTGCTGCTCACCGCCCTATCCTGGCACAGGGTGGTAATGATCGAAACCTGCCGTGGGCCTTACGCAGCGGTACCGCCGACGCTCGACACCGACGTGCTCAACGGCATGGTCATGGGTCAGCGGGCGGCCGGAGTTATCTCCGGGCTCGTCGTAGGTGACACCAAACGATCTTCTCGCGGCTGTCTTATGTCCGCATGTCAGCAAGGCGCGAGCACCCGCGACCGGGACGGCAATGGCCCCGCCCCGGCGGAAGGCCCGTCGTAGCCGCGGCACCCGCACAGAGGCCGTTCCCCCTGGTCAGCCGGCACGAGCTGGCTGAGATACGGCTTCTGACAGGGACCTCAACGCCTCCAGCGGCTCAGCCCCGCTGGTCCAGGGAACGCTGCACCGCGCGGATCGCCTCTCGCCGCTGCTCCTCCCGGGAGCTGTCGCGCCGCTGCTCCTGCTTCTTGGACTCCATTGGATGCTCCTGCACTCGGTCGGACTGGGGTCGGCGACCAGACGCCAGTGGCGAACTCACCCCGGGATCTCCCCGGAGGCGGGAAGTCGACGAGCACAGGACCGATGACGGTGATCGATCCCGACGACCAGGTGGGCCGGATCGCGGTCCACCCTGCGCATCGATTGTTCGGCTCCCTCGCTGCCAGCGGCCAGCACCACACTCCGCGACGGGAAGCCAGCCTGTGATTAGGCCCCGTCGCGGCAGCGAAGGATGAATACGATGCGCATCACGACCAACCGTAGCCGCGATTCCACGTTCTGACGTTACTTTCTCGTATTGCGGGATGAGCCGCCCTCGTACTGCGGGATTGGCCGCGCCGCAGTCGGGAGCCCTTTCGACAGATGGCCCCGGATCAGGGGCCCGTGGCCCGTGATCAGGGCCCGTGATCAGTGGCTCGACAGGTCGCCCGCCAGTGCCGCCCGGATCCCGTCCACCACCTCGGCGAGCTCACCATGACCGGTGAACCCGGCGGCGTACCTGTGGCCGCCACCGCCCAGGGC
>JBOGDK010000425.1:0-4037 GCA_050701795.1 Micromonosporaceae bacterium | reverse complement strand
GCCACGTACGGCGCCAGGAACGACCGGGCGCTCGGGGTGTCCATCCGGTACGCCACGTTGGTGGCGTAGCACGGCACATCTCCGGTGATGGTGGTGCCGGCGAGCACCCGCTCCCCGTCGATCAGCGCGAAGTTGGGCCCGCCCGAGTCGCCGTAGCAGGCACCGCCGTCGCCTTGCGACTCCCGCATCCCGAGCCGGATCCAGGTGTTGTTGAGCGCGTCGAAGGACTCCGGGGCCTTCATCCGTACCCCACCACCGGGGTGTACGTGGCCGCCCGGTTCCCGTACCGCCTCCTCGGTGCCGTACCCGGCCACCACGAAGTCGGTGGCGTCGAGCCCTTGCGGACCCATCGCGTCGAGCTGGCCCGCTGCCGGGAGGGTCGCCGGGGTGAACGTCCATCGCTTCGCGACCTTCGCCGCCGACAGCTCGACCACCGCGATGTCGTGCGAATCCGCCGAGTTCCCCGGGTACGCCGCGTCCCAGTGCGCCGTACCCTCGACGCCCACCGCGGCACCGACCGCCGCCGGGTCATCGGGATGCGCCGACCCCGCCTCGTCCAGCGCCGCCTGCACGTCCTGCTCCAGGGAGACGTAGAACCGTACGTTGTCCGGCCAGTCGGTGGTGCAGTGCGCCGCGGTGAGGAAGGTGTCCGTGTCGATCATCGTCCCGGAGCACACCCAGTCGATCCGGTCCGGCGTCGCGGGGTCGTCGTCGTTGTCCCACTGCACCACAAGGGCACCGACCTCGGTACGTTCCGGAGCCGGCTCGGCGTTGTACGAGTTGATAGCCAGCGCCGACGGCGCGGCCAGCATCAACCCGGCGCCGACCACGGCGGCGGCCGCGAGGCGTACCCCGATCCGGCGGTTCCGGGACCGGCTTGCGGTGATCGACACAGCTGCTCCTCCTCGAAGGCGTGGTGGCCTGCACCTGGCAGATCGTCCCGACCTCGCCCCGCGTTACCCGCCAGCCATCGCCCCGGAGCCCGGTGTCCCGGAGGCCGGCGCCCCGGGCTGGTGTTCCGGAGGCCGGTGTCCGGCAAGATGGCTGACGGGACCGCGACGAAAGGCCGCGAGCGTGCCAGAGGGTGACACGGTGTGGTTGACGGCCCAGCGGTTGCACCAGGCGTTGGCGGGGCAGCGGCTGACCCGTACCGACTTCCGGGTGCCTCAGCTCGCCACCACGGACCTCTCCGGGTGGACCGTCACGGCGGTGGCCAGCCGGGGTAAACACCTGCTGCTCCGCGCCGCGAGTCCGGACGGACGACTGCTCACGCTCCGTACCCACCTCCGGATGGACGGCACCTGGCGGCTGTACGCCCCCGGCGCTGCGTGGCGGGGACGTCCCAGCCACCAGATCCGGGTGGTGCTCGGCACCGACGCGGTCACCGCCGTCGGGTTCCACTTGCACGACGTGGCCCTGGTGCCCACGGACGAGGAGGCGGACCTGGTCGGCCACCTCGGGCCTGACCTGCTCGGGTCAGACTGGGACCCCGGCGAGGCGGTACGCCGCCTGAGGGCCGACCCGGCACGCGAGATCGCCCCCGCCCTGCTCGATCAGCGCAACCTCGCGGGCATCGGCAACCTGTACAAGTGCGAGCTGCTGTTCATCCGGCGGGTCTGGCCCTGGACACCGGTCCGGGAGGTCGCTGACCTCCCCGAGGTGGTGCGCCTCGCGCGGCGCCTGCTGGACGTCAACAAGCAGCGCTGGGCACAGATCACCACGGGGTCGCCGGATCCCGCTGAGGCGACCTGGGTCTTCGACCGTTTCGGCAAGCCGTGCCGCCGCTGCGGTGCCCGGATCCGCCGGGATCAGCAGGGTGCGGCGCTCGAGGATCGTGTCACGTACTGGTGCCGGCGATGCCAACCTGCGCCATGACCGGCGTCGCGACCCGGGATCAAGGCCGGCCGGACGGAGGAGCCGCGGCCGCCGGCGTCACGGGCGTACTGAGGCGACGCAGTTCGCCCAGACCCCCGGCGAAGCCGACCAGCCGGTCGGTGGCTTCGGCAAGCCGGACAGCGGCTGGGTTGTCCACGCTGCGGGCGCCCTCGGCGACACATTCAGCCGCCGCGGCCACCAGACGTTCGTACCCGTCGACGCCCTCGGTCAGCTGCGCCACCAGCGCGTCCCTGGCACCCAGCAACGGCTGCCGGGCGTCGGGGGGCGCAGCGGCGATGCCGCGTTCCACGTCCCGGATCCGGTACGCCAGGTCCCGCAGTACGGCGTGCACCGCGAGCCCTTCCGCCGCCGATTCACCGGCGGAGGCCGGGAGCCGCTCGGCGAGCGCCAGCATCGCTCGACAGGCACGTTCCAGCCGCTGCCAGGACTCCGCCGCGGCGGAGTCACGGAACCCGATCCGGTCGCGTTGCCGGCGTAGCTCATCGCTGAGTGTCCGCCCCAGTGGATGCCCCCGCAGCAACCGCTCGACACCGGAGAACCCGTGCTGGTCGGGCGGCAGCGGATCCGGCATCGGCAGGTCAGCCGCCCGCCTGTGGTCGCGCCATCGGAATCCCGCCAACACCGCGGAGCCGCCAGCCGCCGCGGCCCAGACGGCGTCCGGAGCGCCCAGCCCCGCGTACGGCACCAGCACCGCGGCCGCACCCGCGAGACTGGCCGCCAACGCGGTCCAGCGCCGGGCACTGCGGTGGAGCCGGTTCAGCCGTCGCAGGTGTCGGGTCCGGGGGTCTGAGGCCATCAACCGCTCACCATCCGGTCAGCCGGCCGTGCTGTCGCTGTTGCGTTCCTTGGCGACACTGGCCCGGATCTCGTCCAGCTTCGCCGCGCCAGGCTCCTTGGCGGCGTTGCCGGATTCGGCCGCTTTCCCGGACTCCACCGCGGGCTGCTCGGGCGCTCCCTCCAGCTTCTCCCCCGCCATGCTTGAGCGGATCTCGTCGAGTCGGCTGGAGCCGGCGACGTCGAGGGTGGAGCGCTCCACCTCGATCATCCGACCCTCGACGGAGCCCTGCGCGAGGTCGGCGCGGCCGAGTGCCGAGGCGTACCGGCGCTCGATCTTGTCCCGTACCTCGTCCAGTGACGGGACGTTGCCAGGGGCGGCCAGCTCGCTCATCGACTCCAGGGAGTGCGCGATCTTCTCCTGCATCTTCGCCTGCTCGAGCTGGTTGAGCAGCTTCGTACGCTCGGCCAACTGCTGTTTGAGCATCACCGCGTTGTCCTCGACGGCCTTCCGGGCCCGACCGGCGGCGGTCAACGACTGATCATGCATCCCCTTGAGATCCTCGATGCCCTGTTCAGCCGACACCAGCTCGGTGGCGAACGCCTGGGCGGCCCTCTCGTACTCCTCGCTCTTCTGCTGGTCCCCGGCGGCGCGGGACCTGTCCGCGAGGGTGAGCGCCTGACGAGCCGATGCCTGCAGTTTCTCCACCGAGGACAGCTGGCGGGACAGTTTCATCTCCAACTGGCGTTGGTTTCCGATGACCGCCGCGGCCTGTTGCACCAGCGCCTGGTGCTGATGTTGAGACTCTTCGATCGCCTGCTGAATCTGCACCTTCGGGTCAGCATGCTCATCAACCTTTGACCCGAAGAGCGCCATCAGGTACTTCCAGGCCTTGACGAACGGGTTCGCCATTTCGCGGTCCTTCCTGCAGCTCCCACGCGGGGTGCGGTTCCACGCGACGTGCTTTCCATCGTGGCAGGCCTGACGCACAGCGTCACCCGGACCGCACGCGAATCCGCGAACCTCTCAGGTGTTCAACGCCGCCGCCGAACGCGAGGAAAGGCCTCGAATCCGGTTATATCCGGCGTCATCCGACCTTCACCGGCACGGTGGTTACGGGATCGTCACCCGCGCGAGACGGTGGCGGTCGGCGGTGTCGACCTCAGGCGGCGCAGACGACGTCGCGACGGCGATCGTTTGAGCGTTCCAGGGACAGCCCGATGGACGTGGAGAGCTTCGCCTCTGGCAGTCGCATCCCGGCGGTGGGCGCGGCACTGTCCGCCCCGGCTGGCGTGGCCCCGGCAGCTGGCGCGTCCGCGGGCTCCATCATCTCGGCCATCTCCTCGGCGAGCGCCATGGTCCCGCC
>JBOGDK010000424.1:0-4096 GCA_050701795.1 Micromonosporaceae bacterium | reverse complement strand
GGCGGGATCCCCGAGGTGGTGGCGCACGAGGAGACCGGTCTGCTGGTGCACTACGACGCCGCTGACCCCGACGGGTACCGGCGGCGTCTCGCCGATGCCCTGAACGCGCTGCTCACCGCCCCGGACCGGGCCGCCGCGATGGGTCGGGCCGGACGGGAACGGGCGGTCGCCGAGTTCGGCTGGGACGCCGTGGCGGCACGCACCACGGAGCTGTACCGGGCGGTGTGTCGTACCTCCCGGGCGTCCTCGGACGCATGACCGTCACGCTGCTGCTTGAACCGGCCACCTCGGGCCGGGCCGCGCCCGTCTCAGGTCGGCTGCCGTCCGCGTCAGGTGGTGGTTTCCAGCCAGCGCAACAGGGTGCGTACGCCCCAGCCGGTGGCGTACTTCGCCAGCTCGCCGTCGGTTTTCTCCGACCAGGACGTGTTCGACATGTCGACGTGCGCCCAGCGGTCGGCGTAATCACCCACGAACTCCCGGAGGAACATCGCCGCGGTGATCGTGCCCGCCCCGATGCCGTCCTTCATTCCGGCGGCGTTGTTCAGGTCGGCGACGTCGCTGTCGAGTGAGGTCCGGTAGTCGTCGACCATCGGCAGCCGCCACATCCGTTCCCCGACGGCGTCGCCCGCTTCGGTCAGCTCCTTCACCAGCACGTCGTTGTCGCTGAGCAGCGCGGCGGTGCGCTTGCCGAGACCCACCGTGGCCGCGCCGGTCAGCGTCGCGAAGTCCAACACCACGTCCGGCTGGAGCTTGTCGACGGCGTACGCCAACGCGTCGGCGAGCACCATCCGGCCCTCGGCGTCGGTGTTGAGCACCTCGGTGGTGAGCCCGCCGTAGTGGCGTACCACGTCCCCCGGGCGGTACGAGTCCGCGCCGACCATGTTCTCGGCGAGCGGCGCCAGCACCGTGACGCGTACCGGCAGTTCGAGCGCCGCGGCGCCCAGCACGGTGGCGGCCACCGTCGCGGCGCCGCCCATGTCCTTGCGCATCAGCAGCATCGAGTCGCGGGGCTTGATGCTGATCCCACCGGTGTCGAACGTGATCCCCTTGCCGACCAGCACGACGTGCCGGGTGGCGCCGGGTGGTGCCCAGCGGAGCTCCACCAGACGGGGACCACGGGACGACCCGCCGCCGACCGCCAGGATCCCGCCGAACCCGTTCGCCACCAGCTCCTCGGGCTGCCACACCCGGGTCTGTACGCCGTACTCCCCGGCCGCCCGTACCAGCCGGTTGGCCAGCTGCTCCGGGGACTTCTCCGCGCTCGACAGGTTGGTCAGCTCCCGCGCCAGACAGGTCACCTCGGTCACCGCCGTGGCCCGCCGCAGCGCCGACTCATGTGCCGACTCGGGTGCGGAGCCGCCGACCACGGTGACCGTCTCGAGCTTGTCGGCCTCGTCGGGTTTGTTAGCCAACCGATACCGGTACGCCGCCAGCCGCAGCCCCTCCACGAGCGCCGCCACGGCGTCGGGCGCGACGTCCGCGGGCACCAGCACCGAAGCCGACGGCTGGCTGGAAGCCCCACGGGCGATCGCGGCACCCGCGGCTCGCCAGCCTGCGACACCGCCGTCTCCGACACCGACGAACAGCACCCGGGCGATCGGCTGACCGGGCTGTGGCAACCGCTGCACCGTGCCGGGGGCGCCGGTGTGTTCGGTGTCGGCGAGGAACGCCTGCGCCACCTCGGCCACCCGATCGGGCAGGTCGGTGTTCGGGACCGCCAGTACGCCGGAGGCCTCCTCGGAGGTGTCGGCATCGTCCGCGCGCACCGGTACGGCGAGCACCGCGGGATCCTCCAGGCGCTCCGCCAGACGTACCATCAGCATCGCCAACCGCCTCCTAGCGGGATCAATCTGACTAAACACCCCGGGCTTGACGACCGGCCCGGGTCACGACTCTCGACAGCCGCCGGCCCCGGTACGCGAATCTCGCACCGGGGCCGTGCCATACAGCGACGTCAGCTCACGACGGACTTCAGGGCGTCACCCAGGTCAGAGGCTTCCTCGGGGGTCATCTCGACCACGAGTCGTCCACCACCCTCGAGTGGAACCCGCATCACGATGCCGCGGCCCTCTTTGGTGACCTCCAACGGACCGTCGCCCGTCCGCGGCTTCATGGCCGCCATGTTGTCTCCCCTCGATCAGCACCACGCCACGGCTGCTCCGCGGGCATGGGATCATTCAGCTGCCGTGTGCCCTGACCTCTCGGGAGGACTACGGCGATGTTTCGTTGGATCATTTTCCCTGATGAGCGGGGCAGGGCCCAAACCGCCCCCGGCAGGCTGTGACAGGTCCTGGCGCAATCGGCAGCCAAGTGTCACACTCGCTGCGTGCAGGCGCGCTCGGCGCTCTTCGATCTCTACGGCGATTACCTCCGCCCACGTGGCGGGTACGCGCCGGTCGCGGCGTTGGTACGGCTGCTCTCGCCGTTGGCGATCGCGGCCCCCGCGGTGCGTACCGCCGTCTCCCGGATGGTCCGCCAGGGTTGGCTGCGTCCCACCCGGCTACCGAACGGCGCCGGGTACGCGCTCACCCCGAAGGCGGTACGCCGGGTCGATGAAGCCGCGTCCCGGATCTACCGCATCGGCTCCCCCGACTGGGACGGCCGGTTCGACCTGGTGGTGGTCGAGCTGCCGGCCAGCCGTACCGCCCGGTCCCGACTGGCCAGCACCTTGAGTTACCTCGGGTACGGCCAGCTCAACCCGACCACGTGGCTCGCGCCGCGGCCCGCCGCCGAGCTCGACTCCCTGCTCGCGGAGGCGGACGTGACCGCGGAACGGTTCGCCGCCCGGCCCACCGGTTCCGCCGCACAACCCCCTGGTATCGCCGCTCGACCCGCCGGTGTCGTACCGGAGGCGTCCCGCCTGGTGGATCGGGCCTGGGATCTGGACGAGTTGGCCGGGGCGTACCGCGGTTTCATGGCGGACCTGGGACCGGTGGTGGAGCCGGTGGCCGTCGTCGACGGCGACGAGGCCGGCTACATCGCCAGGTTCCGGCTGGTCCACGCCTGGCGGTCGTTCCTGTTCCGGGATCCCCGGCTGCCCGCGGAGTTGCTGCCCGACAACTGGCCCGGCGACCTCGCGGCGTCCTTCTTCGACCAGCACGCCCGCCGGCTCCGCCCGGCCGCCGACCGGTATGTCGAGGCTCGACTTGCCGGCGACACCCGACTGACCCCAGCCCTGAGAGGTGTTCTGTGACCGAGCCACTGCTGATCGACACCACCGACGGCGTCACCACCCTGACGTTGAACCGGCCCGAGTCGTTGAACTCCCTGGACCGGTCCCTCAAGGAAGCACTCCGGGACACCGTCACCGCACTCGTCTCCGACGCCTCCTGCCGGGCGATCGTGCTCACCGGCGCGGGCCGGGCCTTCTGCGTGGGTCAGGATCTGCGGGAACACGTCGAGACCCTGGAGTCCGGCAGCGGCGATCCGCTCGCCACGGTGAAGGAGCACTACAACCCGATCGTCGAGGCTCTCGGCACGATGCCCAAGCCCGTCATCGCGGCGGTACGCGGCATGGCCGCCGGCGCCGGAGGCTCCCTCAGCTTCCTCGCCGACTTCCGGATCGGCGGGCCCGGCACCCAGTTTCTGATGGCGTTCGCGAACGTCGGGCTGGCCGCGGACACCGGAGCCTCGTGGACCCTGCCTCGCCTCGTCGGGTATGCCAAGGCGACCGAACTGATGATGCTGGCCACACCGGTGAAGGCTGCCGACGCGCTGTCCCTGGGACTGCTCACCGAACTGGTCGACGACGATGAACAGGTCCTCCCGCGAGCTCGGGAATTCGCGGCCCGACTCGCGGCCGGGCCCACGGTGGCGTACGGGCAGATCAAGCGGCAGTTGATGATCGGCGCGTCCGGCGTACTCGCGGGCGCCCTTGAAGCCGAGTATCAGGCTCAGGCCACCTGTGGCGCGAGCAGCGACCACCGGGAGGCGACCGAGGCGTTCGTGAACAAACGCAAGCCGAGCTTCCGGGGCCGCTGACCACGCGAATCCCGGCGCCGCCGACCACGCGATGGCACTGCCCGGTTCGGAACCGGGGCGCCCGGGTTGGTTCCTGCACACCCCGAGACGGAAGCGGTGCGGTTCGCGTCCGCGA
>JBOGDK010000423.1:0-4099 GCA_050701795.1 Micromonosporaceae bacterium | reverse complement strand
AGTCCGTCCTGCTGGCCATGCCGGACGTAGCCCGGGCCGCGGTGGTGGTACGCGAGGACGTACCGGGAGACCGGAAGCTGGTCGGCTACCTCACCCCGGCCGCTGTCGCGTCACCGGACGCCGCGCAACTCCGGCGTGACCTGGCGGCCCGGTTGCCGGCCCACATGGTGCCGTCGGCGCTGGTGGTGCTCGAAACGCTGCCGAGGACCCCCAACGGCAAACTCGACCGGGTCGCGTTACCGGCGCCGTCCAGGGAGCGGCCGGTGCCGCGGGGGGACACCGGTGACCCAGTTGCCGAAGCGGTCAGCCGGATCTGGTGCGAGGTGCTCGGGCTGGAGCAGGTGGGGCTCGACGAGGATCTCTTCGATCTCGGCGGTCACTCGCTCACGATCACCCAGATCGCGGCCCGGATCCGGGACCGGCTCGGCGCGGACGTACCACTGCATGTCTTCTACGACGAGTCGACCGTGTCCGCGATCGCCGCGGCGGTACGGCGGATCCGGCCATGACCAGCGGGCCGGTGACCGCGCCGCTGTCGGCCAGCCAGCGGCCGATCTGGTTCTTCGACCAGCTCAGCGGCGGTGACGCGACGTTCAACACCGCGCTGGCGTACCGGCTCTGCGGCATGCTCGACGTGGCGGCGCTTGAGGCGGCGGTGCACGGCATCGCGGCGCGCCACGACAGCCTGCGGACCACGTACCGGTTGGTCGGTGAGGATGTGGTGCAGCAGGTGCACGCCGACCTGCTGCCCAGCGTCGGCCACGTCGACCTGAGCGCGGAGCCCGGCCGTGAACAGGTGGCACGGTCAGCTGTCGCCGCGCACACCAACCAGCCGTTCGACCTGGAAGCCGGGCCGTTGCTGCGGGCCACCGTGATCCGGCTCGGGCCCGCGGAGCACATCCTGGCGGTCGCCGTGCACCACATCGTCGCGGACGGCTGGTCGCTCGGAGTGTTCTCCCGGGAGCTCGCGGCCCTCTACTCCGCCCGGGTACGCGGCGAGCCCTCACCACTGCCGCCACTGCGGATCCAATACCCGCAGTACGCCCGGCGCGGCCACGACGCCGCCGCGGCCGCTCCGAGCGCGTACCGCCACTGGCGGGAACGGCTCGCCGGGGCGCCCGTGCTGGACCTGGCGACCGACCGGCCACGCCCACCGGTGCGCACCGTCCACGGTGATGTCCGCTACCGCACCCTCGACCACGCCCTGCTGTCCGGAATCGACGACCTGGCCAGGCGCACCCGGTGCACCCGCTTCATGGTGTTGGCCGCGGCGTTCCAGGTGCTGCTCGGCGGCTGGTCCGGGCAGACCGACGTGTGTGTCGGCACCCAGCTCGCGGGGCGTACCCACGAAGAGCTGGAGCCGATGATCGGCATGTTCTCGCACACCGCGGTGCTGCGTGCCGACCTCGCCGACGACCCGTCGTTCCGGGAGCACCTCAAGCGCACCCGGGGGGATCTGCTGGCCGCGATGGCGTACCCCGAGGTCCCGTACGAGCGGCTGCTCGGGGAGCTGAACGTGAGCCGGGACCCGGCCCGGGGCGCGTTCTTCGACGTGATGTTCGTGCTGCAGGAGTTCGGCGGCGGCGACCTGGAGATGGCAGGCCTGCGGGTGGCGCCGGTGGATCCGCAGATCGCGGTGGCGAAGCTCGACCTGATCGCGGAGGCGTGGCAGGTCCCGGACGGGCTGCAACTCAGCTTCGGCTACAACACCGACCTGTGGTACGCCGCGACGATCGACCGGATGGCAGGGCACTTCGGCAACCTGTTGCGCGCGATCGTCAGGGACCCGGACGCCAGGCTCTCGGCCCTGTCGGCGCTTGACCCCGATGAAGAACGCCTGCTCGACAGCTGGGCAGTACCGGGCCACGCCGGGCCGGCCGACAACGGGCCGGGCGACAACGGGCCGGGCAACGCGGGGCCGGGCGACGCCGTCGCCGCGACGGAACCCACTGGCGGAACCGGCAACGGGCACGGCGAGCCGGCCCCTACCGTCAGTGCCGGCGCGACGGTGCCGGACCTGGTGGCGAGGCAGGCGCGGCACGGCGGCGACCGGGTCGCGCTACGGCTGGGCGATCGCGAACTCAGCTATGCCGCGCTGGACGGCCGCGCGGCGCACCTTGCCGCCCGGCTACGTGACCACGGCGTCCGCGCCGGCGATGTGGTGGCTGTCTGTCTGGGCCGCTCGTTCGAGCTGGTGGTGGCGCTGCTCGGGGTCTGGAAGGCGGGTGCGGCGTACCTGCCGTTGGAGCCGGGGCCGGCGACGGACCGGACGACCTTCATGGTCGAGGACAGCGGCGCGCGCCTGCTGCTCACCCGGGAGTCGGAGGCGGCTGCCTTCGACGAGCCGGCGATCCCGGTGATCTGCCTGGACCACGGGGCCCCGACCGTGCCTGGCCCGGGGTCCGCGCCCGGCCCGACCGTGCCCGGCCCGCTCCCGGAACCCGTGCCGCGTGGCCCGCTCCCGGAACCTGGGCCGGAGGATCTGGCGTACGTGATCTACACGTCGGGGTCGACGGGGCGGCCGAAGGGCGTCGCGGTCAGCCACGGGGCGCTCGCCGCCCGGGTCGCCTGGATGCGGCGGCATTACGAGATCACCGATGTGGACCGGGTGCTGCAGTTCGCCGCGCCGAGCTTCGACACCCACGCCGAGGAGCTGTACCCCTGCCTGACCGCCGGAGCCGCCCTGGTGGTGCCCACGGTGGACAGTGCGCTGCTGTCGGAGTTTCTGACCACGCCGTACGCCGCGGCGGTGACGGTGCTGGATCTGCCGACCCCGTACTGGCAGGAGCTGGTGGGAACCGGGCAGCTCCCGGAGCTGCCACCGGCGTTGCGGCTGCTGATCCTCGGTGCCGACCAGATCGACCCGGGCGCGCTGACCCGGTGGTACGACCAGCACGGCGACCGGGTACGGGTGCTCAACACGTACGGGCCGACCGAGACCACGATCGTCGCCAGCTGCGCCGAGCTGGGCCCCGAGGACGCCGCGGTCGCCCGGCCACCGATCGGGCGTCCGTTGACCGGCACCCGGTGCCACGTGGTCGACCGGCACCTGCACCGGGTGCCCGTCGGGGTGCCGGGCGAGTTGCTGATCGGCGGCGCCGGACTCGCGTACGGGTACCACGGCGACCCGCGGCTGACCGCGCGGCGGTTCGTGCCGGATCCGTACGGGCCGGTGGGGGAGCGGCTGTACCGCACCGGGGACCGGGTGCGGTGGCGTACTGACGGTCAGTTGGAATTCCTGGGCCGGTACGACGAGCAGGTGAAGCTGCGTGGCTACCGGATCGAACCGGGCGAGGTGACCGCCGCGCTGCTCGCCGATCCCCGGGTACGCCAGGCCGCCGCGGTGGTACGCGAGGACACCCCCGGCCACCGCCAGCTCGTCGGCTACCTGGTCATCGACCCGGCCGGCGCCGCGAACACCGACCCGGCCCACGCGCTGGCGGAGATCCGAGCCGGGCTGCAACGCCGGGTGCCCAGCCATCTCGTACCGTCCGCGCTGGTACGGCTCGACCGGCTGCCGCTGACCCCGACCGGCAAGCTCGACCGTACGGCGTTGCCCCGGCCCGAGCGGGACGACCTGGCGGACGCCGCGCCGGCGCCGCCGGGTACCGACGCGGAGCGGTTGGTGGCCGAGGTCTGGGCCGACGTGCTCGGGTTGGCCGAGGTCGGGGTGCACGACGACTTCTTCGCGCTGGGCGGCCACTCGCTGCTGGCCACCACGATGATCGGCCGGCTGTCGGCCAAGGTCGGGCTGCGGGTTCCGCTGCGGCCGGTGTTCACCGAACGTACCGTCGCCGGGCTGGCCGCGGTGGTCGAGGAGCTGGTGATTGCCGAGATCGCGGCGCTCTCCGACGCCGAGGCCGACCTGCTGCTCCGGGACGGGCGGGGGCCGCGGTGACGCCGCGGGTCACGAGTCCGCTGACCGGTCATCGACTGGTCGCGCTCGACCTCGACGGCACCGTGATACGTCCCGACGGGACCGTGTCGGCGCGTACCGTCCGGGCGGTCAAGGCGGTGCTGGCCAGCGGCGTCGAGGTGGTGCCGGTGACCGCGCGGGCCCCGGGCGCGGCGATCCATCCGGCGCTTCGGATGGGGGTAC
>JBOGDK010000422.1:0-4102 GCA_050701795.1 Micromonosporaceae bacterium | reverse complement strand
GCTGGGCTGGTAGCTGCGGGCCGGGCGCGTCCTGCCGCTGGCTCGGTTCGGCCGCCTCTGGGTCGGCGGGCTGCCCGCGACGCCGCCTTCGCAGCGCACCCAGCAGGCGGGCGAGCGAGCGACGGCCGGGCAGCCCGAAGGCACCGACATGGGGGTCGGCCGGGTCGAACAGTGCCTGCGCCTGCGAATCCGACTCGGCGACCACCGGGAACGCCCCGGGAAGCTCGGCGCCCCCCGCGTCCGTCACCACCGCCTGTGCCGCGACCGCGCCGTCGACGAGGACGTCGACGTGTTCGCTCAACCGCGCCGCCTCGGACACCAGGGTCATCCGATGGTTCGGGTCGGGGTTGCCGGGGTCGAGCAGGAACACGCCGTGCCAGGTGTGGTGGAGCACCAGGGCGTGGCCCGGCCGGTTCGACCGCTGCACCCGGAGGAAGGCACTGCGCCCCACCCCGACGTTCACGGCCTCGAACACGTGATCCAACGAGGCCGGACGGGGCCACCCCGTGGTGGCGGCGACCTGCTCGCGGCCCCGCCGGGTGTCGATCGCGGTGTCGTCCATCGCCCGGCCTCCGTGTACGACCGGGTACAGCCGGCGCCGTACGGCCAGCAGCAGGTCCTCACAGTCGTCGTCGCGTCGCGGCACCTCACGTACCACCGAGTCGACGATGCCGCGCAGCGCCCGGGACGGGTAGCTCGCCAGCTCCGGGGTGGCATGGTCAGGTTCGCCGTCCACTCGCGAGGTGTACGACGGCGCGCGTGTGGACGGGGCGCGGCTCGGCGACGGGGCCGGGACGGCGTCGTAGTGGTCGAGCCCGTTGTAGACGATCGCGCCGCCGCGCAGCGTCGCCGGGCCGTCGACCAGCCTCGGCCAGTCGGGCGTGTCCAGGCCGGGCCAGGACAGTGCGTGCCGGTCGAGAATCGCGGTGCCGGGGGCGAACTCGCGTACCGCCGCAGGCACGGCGTGGTCGAAGATCGAGTTGTCCGCGGTGTCGTACCAGGCGCCGGGCTGGCGGAGCCGGTCGAGTTGCTTCGTCCGCTCGGCCGGGCCGAGGTCGAAGAAGTGGACCACGCCGCCCGGTCCGGACACCCACACCACGTCGGGGTCCGGGTACGCGGCGGGTTCGAGCATCACGTCCGCCAGGTGGTCGCGCATCCCCTGCACCACGGCGGCCAGCGCGGTCGAGATCCGCCGGTCGGGGGTGCCGGCGGCACGGTTGCGTACCGCCGGGACGATGCCCACCTCGCGGAGTGTTTCCAGGGCCGGCCGGAGCGAGTCGCGCCGCCCGCTGCCGGGTTCCTGGAGCCGTTGCGCGATCCGCTCGAAGTCCACGATCAGCAGCGCGTCGAACAGGCAGTCCCCTTGAGCGGGCACCGGTTCACGCCGCAGCCCCGCCGCGTCGAGCGCCCGCCGCTGGAAGTCGCTCAGCCCGATCACGTTCCTGGTGGACGGCTCGACCGACGCCTGGTATCCGGGCGGCGCCGGCCTCGGCCGCGCGAGGAAATTCGGTCCCTCGGGCGCGAGCGCGTACCCGTCCCGGATGGCCCGGACGTCCACCAGCCAGTAGGCCCCGTGGTCCCCCGCGTCGAGACGGCGCAGATGCCGGGTGGGCAGCTCCACCCCGCGGGTGCTGGTCTCGGTGACCGGTACGACCGTGATGCCGCCCGGGTCGTCGCGATTGAGCCGGTACACCAGGGCGTTGTCCGGCACCCGGACCCGGGTGACCGTGCTGTCGTCCGGTGGCCGGAGGCCGCGGAAGATGCTCCGTACGAGTTCGGCGATGCCCGGGTCGGCCGCGGGCCCGCGCGCCAGTTGGACCACGGCGTCCAGCGGTTCCACCGGAGTGGCGCCGGCGGAGCGCGTCCTGCCCGGCCGCGGCAGCTGCCGGAGCGGGTTGACCGGCTTGACGATGTCGCGGAGCAGCCGGCTCAGATCGCCGTGGTGGGTCCGCTGGCGCCCGTTCCACAGCACCCGCCAGCGGCGGTGCAGATTCGGGTGGGCCTGGTCCAGCGCGTACAACGCCTGGTCGGGGAGGATCACGAAGGCGTGGTGGGACAGTTCACTGGCAAGATCCGGCACGCGTTCCGGTCCGATCCGGGTCAGCACCACGATCGGCACATGGCCCGGTTCCAGCGGCGGCAGGTCCGCGATGTAGTCCCCGGCGGTACGCCAGCCGCCCGCCGAGGAGATCAGCGTCCCGGCTGGGAAGGTCGTGTTCGGACCGCCCGGCACGGGGTGGTCCACCGCTGCCGCGTTGAGTACGCCGAAGTCCATCACCACCTGGTGCACCAGGTTCAGCGGGACCGTCTCCAACAGGGCGGACGCCAGCCGGCGCGGGACGAAGTAGCCGGTGTAGCCGCGACCGTCCCAGGTGACCCACGGCACCCACGACATGCCGCCGTGGCGCTCCCTGGGCAGCACCCTCACGTCCAGGTGGCCCCCGGTCCGCGGGTCGGGCAGCCGGAACATGGTCCGCACGTTCTCCAACAACCGCCCGGTGAACCGGTGGAACGGCGTGTCCGTCAGTCCCTCGCCGACCACCCAGGTGGGGTCCCGGTCGAACCGGACCTCCACCGTGGCGTCCCCGGACGGGGCCTCCCGGGGCCGTATCCCGGGCATGACCAGGTCCCTGACCCGCAGCAACTCGGCCCACCGCGGAAGCGACGCCGGCACCGCGATCGTCACCGTCGCCGGCGTGGCGGCCTCACCGGTCGGACGCATCCCGGTGCCGGGTACCGGGAAGTCCCTGAAGTCGCCACCTCCGAGCCTGGACGACGGCGCCTCGGACACCCCCTGGAACTCTCCCGGGTCCACCCCGAACGTGGGGTCGCGTGTCACCACGTACGGCAGGCTGCCGGGCAGGCGCGAGAAGCCGGTCCCGTACCGCGGGAGGGCCTGCTCTCTCGCGACCGCGGCGGCCAGCATCGCGACGTCGTCGGACCGCACGGACGTGGTTTCCCCGGAGACCAGGGCACGCAGCGCGCGACCAAGGTCGAACGTGGTGCCGCGGATGTGCCGCAACGCGCGCGACAGGTCGCCGAACTCGGTGCGTTGCCCGAAGTTGTCGTGTGTCCATCCGGTGATCGTTCCGCCGGTCCAGCGGGCGTACAGCACCCCGTTCGGCAGCCCGTCGCCCTCCTCCGCCTCGGCGACGAGCCGGTCCCACAGATTGGCCACCGTCCATGCGGTCTCCTCCGCGCTGGCCTCCGGCAGCAGCAGGATCATCGGCTCGCGCGGGTGCTCGGCGACCTGGGACGTGACGTTGCTGCTCCACTCCGCGAAAGGCGTCGGCTTCCGTGCCTCGTCCAGGACCTCCGGCAACTCCGGTGTCACCTGCGCGTACGCCTGGGTGCCGAGCGGCAGGTCGAGCCGCTGCACCGCGTGGTACGTGGCGGGGCGCACCGCTGCCGGGTCGTGCGGTGTGGTGATCCACACCCCGTTGCGGAGCCCCAGCAGGCGTCCCCGGCCCGCCATCAGGAACTCGGCGCGGAGCCGACCTGACCCGCGTACCTGCCACTGCGGTGCGGCGACCTGCAGGCTCCACGCCCACGATTCCGACAGCAACGCCCGCGCCATCCGCAGGTGCGTGGCGCCCGACATGCCCCTCGGCAGGACCCGTGCCGCCACCGCGTGGTCGCCGGTCATCACCTCCAGCACGTTGTCGACGACCTCGACCAGAGCCCGCGGGGTGTCCGTACGCGACGCCGTCACCACCACCGTCAGCCGGTCGGGGTCGGGTCGCAGGTGGGCGACGTCGTCGTCGCGCACCAGGTCGGCTGCCCGGATCTCCACGCCGGCGCCGAACGGCAGCACCTCCCAGCCCGGCACCGCCGCCGCCGCCCGCTCCAGCAGCGCAGGGTGCAGGTTCGCGTTCCAGTGCGGCCAGAAGACGGTCCCGTTCGTGCCGCCGGTCTCGGTGAGGAGGCGTACCGGCCGGCCCCACCGTTCCGCGGCCAGTTGCGCCACCGGGTGTACCTGGGCGTCCGCGCCGGGCCAGTCCAGCGCGATCGTCCCGAGATCGCCGGTACGGCCCGGGTCCGGGTCGGCGTAGCCGATGGCCGCGTCCACCACGGCCTGGTCGTCGATCGGCGCCCGTACCCG
>JBOGDK010000421.1:0-4114 GCA_050701795.1 Micromonosporaceae bacterium | reverse complement strand
GGGGAGGACTCGGCGCCCAGCCGACTGCGCCGGTATGCCGACGCCGTCAAGCCGATGTTCCACGGCTCCTGGCGGCCCTCGGTGGCGAAGGCGGCCCTGGAGCCACCTACTCCCGATCGTCAGGGCGTGGGCTGGCCCGATAGGAGTGAGGGCTGAACCGGATGGATCAGGTGCTGGTCGACGTCGTGCTGATCACCGCCGGAGTCGTGGTGCGCCAGGTGGACCGGTGGTGGCACAGCGACCTGCGGTCCGGGCTGTTTCTGTCACGGGCGGCCCGCTCGACCACGATCCAGGAGGTGTTCGTACGACAACGTTCCCGTCGCAACAACGTGACGCCGGCAATGGTGATGATCGGGCACTGGATCGAGATCGCGGGTTGGTGCCTGCTCTGCGACCGTCCGGGTGTCGCCGGGGTGGTGCTGGCGACGGCCGCGCTCGCCGTGAAGGGTCGGCACCTGCAGGAGGTCTCCCACTTTGGTGTACACACCGCGTTGTGCCGCAGCCGGCGGTTCGGAGACATGTTGACGGAATGGGGGGCACAGGGACCTTTGGGTTTGGCCACCGTCACCGATCGCCGGGAGTCGCACGTACGCCAGCACCATCCGAACGCGACTGTGGCGGGGGTGGACCCAAACCTGGCCGAGCTCGCCGCCGCCGGGCTGCGTCCCGGCTGTTCCCTCGTTCGGTTCCTCGCCGTCGTGGGACATCCGCTGACCCCCGTGGGATGCCTGAGAACCGTCCAGACGATGTGTGCGAACCTCTGGTCCGGTCCCGGCGCGCGGGGCCGGCTTCCGCTGGTGGCGGGGCTGCTCGTGGCCGGGTACCTGCTGGGTGGGGTGGCGGCGCTGGTCGCGATCGGCCTGGCGCGCCTCGTGCTGTATCCGCAGCTGGCCTGGCTTTCACTACTGGTGGAGCACCGTTGGCTGGACGCCGAACGGCGGCGGGGTCGCCCGCGTGAAGTGGAGGCCGGGCGGTGCGTGCGGGTCTATCAGGCCCGCCCATTGCTGGGGACTCTGGCGAGGCTCACCTGGCTCCCGTACGGGGACGTGTACCACTTCGCGCACTCGGTCTACCCGACGGTCAGGTGGAACTACCTTCCGACGGTGGAGCGGCTGATCGGGCTTCCACGCTTCAAGCCGTCACATCTTTTGCTGAGCCGTTCGTCAGTTCTGGTAGAACTGTACCGATCCAGCCGACGGCGCACCGTGGCGAGCCCGGCGGCGGCCTGATGGCGGTGACTGTACTCGGCGCGGGGGTGATCGGGCTCACCTCGGCGTTGGTGTTGGCCGAACGCGGCCATCGCGTCCAGCTAATCGGTGCGGAGCCGCCACGACGCACCACCTCGGCGACGGCGGGCGCGGTCTGGGGGCCCTACCGGGCAGGACCGGCCCACCAGGTGGACCGCTGGGCGGCCGTATCCCTGGATCAGTTCGTCACACTGGCCGGTCGTCCCAGCACCGGGGTGCGGATCGCGTGCGGCATCGAGGTGGCTTCCTGGCCGGCCGGGCCGCCGCGGTGGCGCGGACAGCTTGACGGGTGGCGCTACTGCCGACCGGACGAGCTGCCGGACCGCATGGTCACGGGGTGGCGTTACCGAGCGCCACTAATCGACATGCCGGTGTACCTGGATCATCTGAGTTCATGGGTGGCGAGCTTGGGTGTTGAGGTGACCCAGCGCCGTGTGGCGTCCCTGGACGGCGCGGAGTTCGCGAACGTCGTCGTCAACTGCACTGGGTTGGGCGCGGGCGAACTCGCACGCGACCGGAACCTTCATCCGGTCCGTGGGGAGCAGGTCGTGGTGGCCAACCCGGGACTGACGGAGTTCTTCATGGAGGACCGTGGGTCGTCCTCCGATCTGGTCGGCATCTATCCTCACGGCGATCATGTCGTCCTGGGCGGCAGTGCTGTGCCTGATTCGGCGAGTCGCGATGTCGACCAGGCGGCGGTGCGGCGGATCATCGAGCGGTGCGCGGAGTTCTTCCCGGCCCTGCGTACCGCGGCGGTCCTGGATCACCGAGTGGGGGTACGTCCGGTACGTCCCACCGTACGGATCGAGACCGAACGGTTGTCCTCCGGCCGGTGGTGTGTGCACAACTACGGCCATGGTGGAGCTGGTGTGACCCTGTCCTGGGGCTGTGCTCGGTCTGTCGCCGATCTGGTGGCGGGGCTCGCCGCGGTATGACCCACCAGCGCCCCGGGTCTGACCCACCGGCGCCCCGAGGTCAGGCGGATTCGCGGCGTACCAGCTCGGTTGGCAGGATCACCGGATCGCTGACCGGTTCGCCGTCGAAACGGCGTACCAACATCCGCACCATTTCCCGTCCGAGCCCCTCGACGGGCTGCCGCACCGTGGTCAACGGCGGCTCGGCGTACCGCGCGGCCTGGATGTCGTCGAAGCCGACCAGGCAGACGTCGTCAGGCACCCGCCGCCCGGACTGGCGCAGCGCCCGCAGCGCGCCCAGCGCCATCGGGTCGGAGGCGACGAACACCGCGTCCAGGTCGGGGTCGTCGGCCAGGAGTTGTCGCATCGCACGTTCCCCGGACTCCCGGGTGAAGTCGCCGGTGGCGATCAGGGAACGCCGGTCGCTGCCCGCCAGGCCGGCGCGGTAACCGGCGAGTCGGTCGATCCCGGCGTTCATGTCCTGGGGCCCGGCGATGGTCGCGACCCGGCGCCGGCCCGCGTCGATCAGGTAGCGGACGGCCGCCTCGGCGCCACCGGCGTTGTTGCAGTCGGCGTACGGCAGCGCCACCCGTGCCAGCGGCCGGCCACCGCACACCACCGGCACCCCGATCCTGGCCAGCGAACCTGGCAACGGGTCGGCGCCGTGCAGTGACATCAGCATCACGCCGTCCACGTGGCCGCCTGCGACGTACCGCTCGATCCTGGCGTGGTCGGCGTTCGCCTCGGTCATCATCAGCACCAGCTGCCGGCCCACGGTTTCGAGTTCCTGGCTGACGCCGCGGATCACCCCGGCGAAGAACGGGTCGTCGGAGAAGATCCGGGTGGACGGCTCGGAGATGATCAACGCGACCGAGCCGGTACGCCGGGTGACCAGGCTGCGTGCGGCGGGGTTCGGTACGTAGCCCAACTCCTCCACGGCGCGGTTCACCGCGGAACGCACCGACTCGCTGACGTTCGGGCTGCCGTTGACGACCCGGGAGACGGTGGCCCGGGACACCCCGGCGCGTACCGCCACCTTCTCGAGGGTGGGGCGCGGCCTAGCCGTCACGCTGATGCTCCTCGCTGTAGAGGGCGCTGCCGTAGTGGGTCACCGGGACGCCACCTTGTTCGATGACCTGCTGGTACCAGCGTGCACTGTCCTTGATCAGTCGTTGCTGGGAGGTGTAGTCCACGTAGATCATGCCGAAGCGTTTGGCGTACCCCCAGCTCCACTCGAAGTTGTCGAGTAGCGACCAGACCAGGTATCCGCGCAGGTCCACGCCGCGGCGCAGGGCGGCGTGCGCGGCCCGGATGTGGTTGTCCAGGTAGCTGATCCGGTCGGTGTCCGCGACCCGGCCGTCGGTGACCCGGTCGTCGAACGCCGCGCCGTTCTCGGACACCAGCAACGGCACCCCGGGGTAGTCGGTGGCGATCCGTTCCAGGATCGCGGTGAGGCCTTCGGGGCGGATCGACCATCCCATCGCGGTACGGGGACCGTCCGGGCGTACGAACCGGATCCCTTCGCTTCCCGGGTACGTGGGGTTGCTCGGGCCGTCGCCGAGGCCGACCAGCAGCGGCTCGTAGTAGTTGATCCCGAGTGCGTCCAGTGGTTGCGCGATGGTGCCGAGATCGCCGGGGCGTACGAACCCGAGGTCGGTGAATTTGGCGGCGGCGGCGAGTACGTCGTCCGGGTAGTGACCGCGAAGTACGGGGTCCAGGAAGAGCCGATTGTGCAGCCCGTCGATGAGGCGTACCGCGGCCGCGGTGTCGGGTCCCAGGCCGCTCACCGGCGCCGGGTTGACCACCAGGGACACGTTCGTGGCGCAGCCGGCCCGGAGCGCCTGGGTGGCGAGCCCGTGGCCGAGCAGCAGGTGGTGCGCGGCGGCGAATCCTGCCGCGGGGTCCCGGCGCCCGGGCGCGTGGATCCCGGCGGCGTACCCGAGGAACGCCGAA
>JBOGDK010000420.1:0-4138 GCA_050701795.1 Micromonosporaceae bacterium | reverse complement strand
GCCCTGATCGGTCTGGGCTGGTCGCCCACCCAGGCCGTGGGTGCGGCCGACGCGGTGGCCGAGTCGGTCGACGGCGCCCCGGACGTACCGGCGCTGTTGAAGCAGGCGATCCGGTTGCTCGGGCGGACGCGATGAGCAACCTGCCAGCGATGAGCAACCTGCCAGCGATGAACGACCAGCCCGCGATGAACCACCAGCCGGCCGGGGGAGGCCGGCAATGACCGACGACGCCGTGGTCTCGGCGTACGCGACGTCCGAGGAGGTCGACGCGGAGGCGAGCGTACGACCCCGACTGCTGGCCGAGTTCGTGGGCCAGCACCGGGTACGCGAGCAGCTCGACCTGCTGCTGGCCGGGGCGAGGCAACGCCAGGCGCCGCCCGATCACATCCTGCTCGCCGGTCCTCCCGGGCTCGGCAAGACGACCCTCGCGATGATCGTCGCGGCCGAGATGGACTCGGCGCTGCGGATCACCAGTGGGCCGGCGATCGAGCGGTCCGGCGACCTGGCCGCCGTGCTGACCAGCCTGGGCCCCGGCGACGTGCTGTTCATCGACGAGATCCACCGGATCGCCCGTCCGGCCGAGGAGTTGCTCTACAGCGCGATGGAGGATTTCCGGGTCGACGTGGTGGTCGGCAAAGGGCCAGGCGCCACCGCTATCCCGCTCGACGTCGAGCCGTTCACCCTGGTGGGGGCGACCACCCGGTCAGGGCTGCTCACCGGGCCGATGCGGGACCGGTTCGGGTTCGTCGCGCACCTCGACTTCTATGCCCCGGAGGAGCTGCGGCGGGTGCTGGGCCGCTCGGCCCGGATCCTCGGGGTCTCGCTCACCGCGGACGGAGCGGCGGAGATCGCGGACCGGTCCCGCGGTACCCCGCGGATCGCCAACCGGCTGCTGCGCCGGGTACGTGACTACGCCGAGGTACGCGCTGACGGGGTGATCACCAAGGACGTCGCGGCCGCCGCGCTCGCGGTGTACGACGTCGACCAGCTCGGACTGGACCGGCTGGACCGCGGGGTGCTCGGTGCCCTGGTCGGGTCGTTCGGCGGCGGTCCGGTGGGGCTGAGCACTCTCGCGGTGGCGGTGGGGGAGGAACCGGACACCGTGGAGGAGGTGTGCGAGCCGTTCCTGGTACGCGCCGGCCTGCTCGCGCGTACCCCGCGGGGGCGGGTGGCCACCGCGGCGGCCTGGCGGCACCTGGGCCGTACGCCACCACCGGGAACGTTCGGCGAGACCGACGTACGGGCCGCCCAGGGGGAGTTGTTCGATGCTGGATGAGGGGCGACGATGATGGTGTGACCGGACCGTGACCTCGCCCACTCGCAGCAACGGCGATCACAACGACTAAACTCCCGGCGGTTCGTCCTATTCGTTTGCAGACCTGGCGGCCGCCCCGAGGCGGTGGCTGACATACCGGAGGATCACGTAGTGGTTGTGGCACAGCAGGGCGGCGGCGGCGGAGGCCTGCTCCCGATCTTGATGATCGGCTTGATCATCGTCGCGATGTACTTCTTCATCATCCGCCCGCAGCAGCGGCAGCGGAAAGCGGCGCAGGAGATGCAGAGCAAGCTGGCGGTGGGGAACCAGGTGGTCACCATCGGAGGGCTGTACGGCACGGTCGTCCAGGCGGATGACGAAACGATCACCTTGGAGGTCGCGCCCGGCGTGACGAACAAGTACGTTCGGGGCGCCGTCAGCAAGGTCGTGGAGCAGAAATCCGACGAGCCCGAGTCCGACGGCGGGGACACCAAGGGCGACGAGTCGACGAGCTAGCCTCGATGCGGCGGAGCAGGTCCGTACCGGTGCTCCCGCCGTACGCCGCCATGTACACGAACTGATTCAGACCAAGGCAGGGAGACAGGACAGCCGTGGCCCCACCCCAAGGACAGATGCGCGCCTCTCGCTATTTCACGGCGCTAGTCGTCATGATCGCTGGACTTTGGATCTGGGTGGCGGTGCTCGGCGTCTACACCCCCAAGCTCGGCCTTGACCTGCAGGGCGGGACGAGCCTGACGTTGGAGGCGACCGCCAAGGGCAAGGCGCCGGACCAGGAGAAACTGGAAGAGGCGCGGGACATCATCGCGGCCCGGGTCAACGACACCGGGGTGGCCGAGTCCGAGGTGTTGATCGAGGGCAACCGGAACATCGTGATCAACGTTCCGGGCCAGGACGCCGATCTGGAGAAGGTCGGTGAGCCCGCCGAGCTGCGGTTCCGTCAGGTGCTGGAGCAGACGGAGAACGTGCCGGCCGCCAAGCCGAGCCCGACGCCGTCGGCCAGCGGCTCCGCGAGCCCGACCGGGTCGAAGAAGCCGTCGGCGAAGCCGTCCGACTCTCCAAAGCCCTCCGGTTCCGCCAAGCCGACCGGTTCCGCCAAGCCGAGCGGTTCGAAGTCGGCCAGCGCCAGCCCCACGGACCCGTCTCGGGAGGCGCTGAAAAACAAGGTCTACGCCAAGGTCGGCAACGGCGATCCCAAGAAGGGCAAGCAGCTGGTCGAGCAGATCCCGACCGGGATCAAGGACCCCAAGGAGATCGCACAGCAGCCGGAGGCGATGAAGCTACTGGCGCCGTTCGGCAAGCTCAGCGGTGAGGAGCTTGCGGTTCTGCCGGCCGACGTGCAGTTCAAGGTCCCGACGGTGACCTGCAAGCAGCTGAACACCCGGCCGCCGGGTTCGATCCAGGATCCGAAGGATCAGGTCGTCTCCTGCGACGAGGGCGGCGACACGAAGTACCTGCTGGACAAGGCGCGGGTGCTCGGCACTGACGTGGAGAAGGCCGACTTCACCTTCGACCCGACCCGCTCGATGTGGATCGTCAGCCTGGACTTCGACAGCGCGGGCCAGGACAAGTGGACCTCCCTGACGACCGATGCGAAGGACCAGCAGGTCGCGGTCGTGATGGACAACCGCGTGGTCTCCGCTCCCACCATCCAGGAGCGGATCGTCGGCAACGCCGAGATCACCGGCAGCTTCACCAGGGCCGAGGCGCAGAGCCTCGCCGCGCAGTTGAAGTACGGCGCGTTGCCGCTGACGTTCGAGGTCCAGAATCAGTTCAACATCACCCCGACCCTGGGGATCGACCAGATGCAGGCCGGGGTCCTGGCGGGTCTGATCGGTATCGCCCTCGTGGTGGTGTACTGCTTCTTCTACTACCGGGCGCTCGGCCTGGTGGTGATCCTGAGCCTGCTGGTCTCGGCGGCGATGGTGTACGCCTCGATCGTGCTACTCGGAAAGGGCATCGGGTTCACCTTGACGCTCGCCGGGATCGCCGGGTTCATCGTGGCGATCGGTATCACAGCGGACTCGTTCGTGGTGTTCTTCGAACGATTGAAAGACGAGGTGAAGGACGGCCGTACGGTGCGCAGCGCCGTACCACGGGCCTGGGTACGGGCACGCCGTACGATCCTCTCCGCGAACACCGTCGCGATCCTGGCCTCCGTGGTGCTGTACTTCCTGGCGATCGGCGCCGTGAAGGGCTTCGCGTTCACACTCGGCCTGTCGACGATTCTCGACCTGCTGATCGTGTTCCTGTTCACGCACCCACTGGTCGCGGCGCTGGCGCGGTTGCGAACGTTCACGTCGCCACGCGTCTCCGGGCTGGGTAACCTGCGGCCGGATCCCGGTAAGAAGGAAACCGCCCGCGTGCGTGGCGCCGTCCGTACGAAGGAGTCCTGATCGTGGGTGCACTCAGCCGTCTCTACCGCGGCGAATCCGACATCGACTTCGTCGGTCCGCGCAAGCGCTGGTATCTGGCCTCCGTCCTCCTGATCCTGATCTGCCTCGGGAGCCTGGCCTTCAAGGGATTCAACTTCGGCATCGAGTTCGCCGGAGGCAACCAGTTCCTGGTCAGCAAGTCCGACTCGGTGAGCCTGGAAGAGGCTCGGGGCGTGGTGGAGGAGGCCGGTGCCGAGGTCTCCAGCGCCCAGGAGGCGGGATCTGGCGAGACCCGGTATTACGTCATCAAGACCGGTGAGCTGTCCAACGAGCAGGTCAACGAGGTGCGCAGCGACCTGGCAAAGGCGCTGGACATCGCGCCAGATCAGGTCAACGTCTCCGAGGTCAGCTCTTCGTGGGGCGAAAGCGTCACCCAACAGGCACTGATCGGCCTCGTGGTGTTCCTGGTGTTGGTCGCGGCGTACCTGTG
>JBOGDK010000419.1:0-4140 GCA_050701795.1 Micromonosporaceae bacterium | reverse complement strand
GGCAGCACCGGCGCCATCAGTACGCCGCATGTGAGCCCGATGTCCGCGAACGCGCGTACCACGTCCAACCTGCGGGCCGGGCTGGGTGCCCCCGGCTCGACCAGGCGCCAGAGTCTTTCGTCGAGGAATCCGACCGATACGGCCAGCCCGACCGAGGCGACCTCTGAGGCCTGCTTCAGCAGCTCGAGATCCCGCAGGATCAAGGTGCCCTTGGTGAGAATCGAGAACGGGTTGCCGGCGTTCCGCAGCGCCTCGATGATCTGCGGCATCAGCCGGTAGCGACCCTCGGCGCGCTGGTAGCAGTCGACGTTCGTGCCCATCGCGATGTGGTGACCACCCCAGGCGGGTGCGGCCAACTCCCGGCGCAGCAGATCCGGTGCGTTGACCTTCACCACGATCCGGGAGTCGAAGTCGTGCCCCGCGTCAAGGTCGAGGTAAGTGTGGGTGTTCCGGGCAAAGCAGTAAACACAACTATGGGAGCAGCCCCGGTAGGGGTTGATGCTCCACTGGAATGGCACCCGGCTGCCCCCGGGGATCTTGTTGATGATCGACTTCGCCAGGATCTCGTAGCACGTGATGCCCTGGAATCCAGGGGTGTCGAAGATCCGCACGGTGGCGTCGGCGAGGCCCAACGGTAGCTGCGGTGTCGATTCGGTCGTCGTGGCCAGACCCAGGCCGTCCCAGCGCATACCCGTATTCGAACACTTGTTCGAACGAACGTCAATCCGCCGGCAGACCGAGATTGGCCAGGCGATCGGGGTCGGAGAGCACCTCGACCGCGACGATCTTCCCCTGCGTCACGGTGAAGGCCATGACCGTGAACACCCGCCCATGCGCGGTGGCGACGGCCCCGGCGGTCCCGTTGATCAGCACCGGTCGTACGAACGGGGCGAGCTCTCTGGCCATCACCGCCCTGGCGGCGACCTCCTGGGCGCCACGGAGCACGACGGTCTGGCTGGCGAGGGCGGTACCGCCGTCGGAGCGCAGTACGACGTCGGGGTGGAGCACGGTGACCAGCGCGTCGAAGTCTCCGTTACGTACGGCCGCGAAGTACGCGTCGACGACCTCCCGTTGCCGTGCCAGGTCAGGATCGGGTGCCGGAGCCGCCCCCCGTACCCGGCGGCGGGCGCGGCTCGCGAGCTGTCGGGCCGCGGCTGGGGACCGGTCGATCATCGGAGCGATGTCGTCGAACGGCACCCCGAAGGTGTCGTGCAGCACGAAAGCCAGCCGCTCGGCCGGCGTGAGGGTGTCGAGTACCACCATCAGCGCGAGCCCGACGGAGTCGGCCAGCAACGCCTCCTGCTCGGGGTCGTTCCCGTCCTGACCGCTGACGACCGGGTCGGGAACGTGCACCTCCAGTGGCTCCTCGCGCAGCGCCCTGCGGGTACGCAGCATGTTCAGGCACACCCGTGCCACCACCGTGGTCAACCAGCCCGCGGGATTCTCCACGCTGCTGGTCTCGGCGCGGCTGACCCGCAGCCAGGCTTCCTGGACCGCGTCATCGGCCTCGCTGAACGAGCCGAGCATCCGGTAGGCCACAGCTCTGAGGCGGGTCCGGTGTTCGGCGAAACGCTCGGTCAGCCAGGCGGGATCGGCCGTCGGTCACATTCCTCCATCGCGGGGGTTCATAGAAGTAGACCCCCTGAGCCGGGGGCGATGAGACCGAACGAAAGGGAGATCACTGTGACGTCACCGATTCTGATCACCGGCGGTACGGGCACACTCGGGCGCCAGGTCACGCCGCTACTGCGGGACGCCGGTCGTGAGGTACGGTGCTCAGCCGCCGCAGCCAAGAGTCCACCGACGGCGTCCAGTACGTCACCGGGGACCTCCTCACCGGCGAAGGCATCGATTCGGCGGTTGCCGGGGCCGGGATCGTCGTGCACCTCGCGGGCGGCCCCAAGGGCGACGAGGAAGCCACCAGGAACCTGGTGCGGGCCGCGTCACGGACCGGCGTACGGCACCTGGTGTACATCTCGGTGGTCGGCGCGGACCGGGTCCCGCTGGGCTGGCTCCGGTCGAAACTGGCCTCGGAACGGGCTGTGGCTGATTCCGGCCTGCCGTGGACGACACTGCGTGCCGCGCAGTTCCACGACCTGGTGCTGACCCTCGTGAAGACGATGGCGAAGCTGCCGGTGGTCCCGGCACCCGGAGGGCTCCGGTTGCAGCCGGTGGACGCCCGCGACGTGGCGGCCCGGCTGGTGGAGCTGACGCTCGGCGAGCCTGCCGGTCTGGTGCCCGACATCACCGGGCCGGAGGTGTACGGCATCGCCGACCTGATCCGCGGCTACCTCCGGGCGCGTGGCAAGCGCCGAATGATGCTGCCGATCCGGATCCCGGGCAAGGTCGGCCGGGCGTACCGGGCCGGCGGGAACCTGACTCTGGAGGGAGCCACCCTGGGTCGGCGGAGCTGGGAAGAATTCCTGGCCGACCACCTGGCCCAGCACACGGATCGGCGGGCGGCGACCAGCCTCTGAGGTGCCTGCCCGCCGCCGCCGTCACCGCACCGACCGTGGGACGATGAGGTGGTGACGTCCCAGCGGCCGACGTTCCTGTACGACGGCGACTGCGCCTTCTGTAGCTCCTGTGCGCGCTTCATCCAGCGCCGGATACGTCCCAGAGCCGATGTGGTGCCCTGGCAGTTCACCGACCTGAAGGCGCTCGGAGTCACCACCGGACAGGCTGAGGACGCGGTGCAGTGGATCAACGTCGACGGCTCGGTGGCGAGCGGTGCGGACGGCATCGCCGCGCTCCTGAAACACTCAGGGTGGCCCTGGCGGCTGCTCGGCGCAGCGCTGGGGCTCACACCGGTGCTGTGGCTGGCGCGGCCGATCTACCGGCTGATCTCCCGGTACCGGGACAAACTTCCCGGCGGTACGGCGGCCTGCGCGCTGCCGCAGGCGGAACGGGACCGGCTCCGGGGCACCGGATAGCCGGCCAACGCGCCAGCCAGTAGCTGGTGAACCGGCCGGCCGGCGCCCGTCAATGGGCCAGCCAGCGGCTGGTGAACCGGCCCGTCGGGGGCGGTCACGGTTCGGGGGCTGGCTGGGGCGCCGTCGGCGTGGGTTCGGCGACCTGGCGCGGTGGGCCGGCCGTACCGTACGGCTGCCGCCGGATCAGACTCCACAGCCGCGCCAGCGGGCGTACCTTCTCGATCGGCAGGAAGCACAGCATCGCCGCCAGCTGTGGCCAGAAGGCGATCTCCAGCGCCAGGTACGTCACCAGGTGGAACACGTAGAAGCCGGCGATCACCAGGTACTGAGCACGGCGCTTGAGGAAGAACACGACCGGGCTGGCGAGCTCGAATCCGATGATCGCGAACTGACCGACCACCAGCAGCGCCGGCGTGTCGACCAGCCAGGCGGAGAGCGTGGTGCCCCGGCGCAGCACCGCCGAGGTGAGGGTCGCCCCGGTGAACCAGTCGAGGCCGGCGTACCGGAACTTGGCCATGGCGGCGAGGAAGTACGTGGCGACCACCGCGAGCTGCACCATCCGTAGCGCCCAACCACCGGCCTCGGTGAGCGTACGGTCGCCGTGGCGGGTACGGCCGAGCGTGGGAAGTACGGCCAGCGCCACCAGCAGCGCCACCCGGTCGTGGTCGACCTTTCCGTAGCTCATCGCGATGATCATCCACTCGGCGTACAACGCGAAGACCGCCCAGCCGGCGAACCGCGGGAACCGCCCGGTGGCGGCCAGCAGCCCGGTGATCAGCAGTGCCCAGTAGACCCCGTGCACCAGGCCGGCGGTGGGTACCGGAAGCGGCAGCAGCCGACCCACCAGGAGGGGCTGGTAAAGCTCACCCGGTACGTCGGCGTGCCCCCGGATCCAGGTGGTGAAGTAGAGCAGGTCGGCGATCACGAACAGGTAGATCACCGTCCGGTACGCCGCGATCCGCCCCTTCGGCACCGGTGCGGTGAACCAGTCCGCGACCCCGCTCGGGATCCGCCGCGCGAGACTGTTGGCGCTCATCGACCGCCGCCCGCGGTCCAGACCACCGGGATCTGGTCGACGTACTCGCCGGTGGCGCGCCCGTCGGCCACTTCCCACCAGCGGACCACCACGCTGATCCGTACCAGCGGGGGTCGGTCCGGCCGGCGCTTGGCGTACCCGGTCGCCAGGGCGCCGAGCAGCTCCGGGTGG
>JBOGDK010000418.1:0-4150 GCA_050701795.1 Micromonosporaceae bacterium | reverse complement strand
GTACGTCGCCCCGGCCCCGTTCCAGCATCTGCGGCAGTACGGCGTGGGTGAGCCGCATGACCGCCCGGATGTGCAGGTCCAGCACCCGTTCCTCGGAGGTGACGTCCGCCTCGGCAAAGGAGCTGTTAACGCCGATGCCGGCGTTGTTCACCAGCAGGTGTACCGGACGACGCGGATCCGACAGCCGTGCCGTGACCGATGCGCAGCCCTCGTCGGTGGCGAGGTCGGCGGAGATCACCTCGACCGTGACGGCGTACCGTTCGCGCAGCGTGGCGGCGGTTTCCGCGAGACGATTCCCGTCCCGCGCCACCAGGATCAGGTCGTGACGTTCTGCTGCGAGCCGGTCGGCGAACGCCGCTCCCAGGCCCGCGGTGGCACCAGTGACCAGCGCGGTCGGCATCCCGCCCGTCACCGAGGTCGCTCGGGCGGCGCCTCGTCCGGCGGCGGTGCGGCGGGTGGCTCCGGTGGCGTGTCGACCGTCTCCGGCTGAGGTGGCGTGCCCTCCGTCTCCGGCCGCGGCGTGTCCGCCGGCGGTGTGGTGGCCGGCGGGGCGGGCGACTCACTCGCCGGCTGCGGTGATTCGGTGGCGATCTGCGGTGGGGCGCCGGGGGTGCCGGCTCCGGCGGGGGTGCCGGCTCCGGTACCGGGCGCGGTGGTGAACTGGTTGAGCTCGGCACCGAACTCGGCCGGTGGCTGCCACTGCGGCACCGGCTTGGCGAAGTACCGGTTCGAGGCAGGCAGCGCCAACAGGATGATCACCGTTAGGGACCCGAGCATCATCAGCGCCGGGAGTATCGCGCCGATTGCGCCGCCACCACCCACCGCGCCACCCGCGAGGCAGAGCCCGCAGAACGCGTACAGGCCGGTCACCACCCAGGTCAGGATCCGCCCGACCCGGCTGCCTTTGAAGATCAGGACGGCGAGCACCGCCAGCACGATGGCGAATACGACCATCAGCGCGCCCGCGGCGTACTGGGACGGCTTGAACAGGGCCACCGTGGTGTCGAGCTGCTCGGAGGGCATGTTCGGCTGCTGCCTGGTCAGCTCGTCACGGATCATGTCGTCGGTCAGTACGGCCGCCGAGATGATGGTGAGCGCCGCGAAGACCAGTGAGACCGCGGTGATCAGCGCCATCAGGATCGCGGAGCCCGTCACCGTGCCAGGGCGGGTGCGTACCCCCGCCGGCTGCTCGGACGGTACGGGTGGCACGGACATCACGCCTCCAAGATCACGTACAAGATCGAGAACCCCGAACAACCTATCGCCATACGGGGGCCCTGGCGCAGGATGGTATGAGGTCGATACCACCGTTCAGCGCGGTGTCAGCCAGGTGGGGAGAGCATCCTTCCTACGGGAGGCATCATGCGGGTGCTGGTTGTCGAGGACGAGAAGCGGCTCGCCGCCGGGCTGCGTGCCGGCCTGGAGGCGGAAGGCTTCGCCGTGGACGTCGCCCACACCGGCACCGACGGGCTGTGGCTGGCCCGGGAGAACCCGTACGACGCGATGGTCCTCGACGTGATGCTGCCGGGGATGAACGGTTACCAGATCTGCGCCGCGCTGCGTACCGAACGGATCTGGACCCCGATCATGATGCTCACCGCCAAGGAAGGCGAGTGGGACGAGGTGGAAGGCCTCGACACCGGGGCGGACGACTACCTGACCAAGCCGTTCTCGTACGCGGTCCTGCTGGCCCGGCTGCGTGCGCTGCTGCGCCGGGGGGCACGACCCCGTCCGACCGTGCTGCACGCGGGTGACCTGCGGTTGGACCCGGCGGCGAAGCGGGTGTGGCGGGGCGACACCGAGCTGACCCTGACCGCCCGGGAGTACGCGCTGCTGGAGCTGCTGCTCCGCCGTGCCGGGGACGTGGTCGCCAAGCGGGAGATCATGGACCACGTCTGGGACTTCCACTTCGACGGCGACCCCAACATCGTGGAGGTGTACGTGGCCCGGCTCCGCAACAAGGTGGGGCGGCACGCGATCGAGACCCTGCGGGGTGCCGGCTACCGGCTGGGCGTCAATGGCTGAACGCAACCGGCTGGAGTCCGGGCCGCCGCGACTGGCCGGTGTCCGGAGGCGACTCGGTGCGGTGCGGGTACGTACCACCGCCGTGGCGGTCATCGTGGTGGGTCTGGCGTTGCTGCTGGGCGCGATGGCGCTGCTGACGGTGCTGCGGGACACCCTGACCGACAACGTACGGACCGCCGCGGAGTTCCGGGCGACCGAGATCGCGGCGGTGCTGGAGTCTGGTGCCGAGCCGCCCGCGCTGACCGTGTCCGAAGCCGACGAACAGCTGATCCAGGTGCTCGACGAGACCGGAAAAGTGCTCGCTTCCAGCGACAACGTGGCCGGTCAACCCCCGGTGGTCAGGATCCGCCCCGGACAGGTACGGGAGATCGACACCCCGGTGGACGAGGACCGGTTCCTGGCGGTCGCGGTGGCCGCCGATACGCCTGACGGGCCCCGTACGGTGATCGTGGCCCGTGCTCTCGCCGACGCGCTCGAATCCACTGACGTGATCACCAGGCTGCTGATGGTCGGTCTGCCGATCCTGCTCGTCCTGGTGGGGGTGACCACGTGGACAGTGGTGGGGCGGGCGCTGGCCCCGGTCGAGGGGATCCGGCGCGAGGCCGACTCGGTCACCGCCGCGGAGCTGTACCGCAGGGTTCCCGAGCCGGAGTCAGGCGACGAGGTCTGGCGCCTGGCGCGCACCATGAACCGGATGCTGGACCGGCTCGAGAGCGCCCAGGCCAGTCAACGGCGCTTCGTCTCCGACGTCTCCCACGAGCTGCGTTCACCGGTCACCTCGATCCGGCAGCACGTGGAGGTGGCGATCGCGCACCCGGCGCGTACCACGGTGGACGGCCTCGCCGAGCCGGTGCACGCCGAGGCGCTGCGGATGCAGCGGCTGGTTGACGACCTGCTGCTGCTGGCCCGCGCGGACGAGGCCGGGCTGGTGCTGCGGCGTACCACGGTCGACCTGGAGGTACTGGTACGGGACGAGGCGGAACGGCTGGCAGCGGGCCAGGTACGGGTCGACACCTCGGAGGTGACACCCGCCCGGGGGTACGGCGACCCGCCGGCACTGCGCCGGGTGCTCCGGAACCTGGCCGACAACGCGGTACGACACGCCGCCGCCGCGGTGACGTTCTCGCTGGCGGAGCGGGACGGCGTCGTCCTGCTGGCCGTCGACGACGACGGACCGGGCATCCCAGAATCGGAGCGGGCACACGTACTGGAGCGCTTCGTCCGCCTCGACGACGCCCGGGCGCGGGACGACGGCGGGAGTGGCCTCGGGCTCGCGATCGTCTCCGAGCTGGTACGCGCGCACGGTGGCGCCGTCACGATCACCGACAGCGAGCTCGGCGGCGCCCGGGTCGAGGTACGGCTGCCGGCCGCCTGACGCGGCGGCAGCTCGATCACCACCGGGCCGGCCTCTCACGAAGCGCCACCCCGGCCCTGACGCGGTTCAGGTTCCTGTCAGCCGGCCCGGTGAATGGTGGACCCCGTCAACCAGGAAAGGGGATCAACCATGAACCGCAGCGGAAAGTGGATCGCGGGAGCCGGCATCGCGGTGGTGCTGCTCGGCGGTGCCTCCGGGGCCGCGTTCGCGTCAGGTCAGGTACCGGCCGTGCCGGGGCTGACCGCCGACGACAGCGAGGACAGCCGGGAACAGGATCGGCCGATCACCGGGGACGCGCTCGACAAGGCGAAAGCCGCGGCGTTGGCGCACACCGGCGGCGGCAGGGTCACCGGCACCGAGGTCGGCGACGAAGAGGGCTACTACGAGGTCGAGATCACCAAGGACGGCCGTGAGATCGACGTACACCTGGACAAGAACTTCACGGTGCTCGGCGACGAGTCTGACGGCACGGACGACCCCGAGAAGTGAGGCAGTGATGTTCCCCCGAGACCGAAGAGGACTTCCGGCGGGCCGGTCGGCGGCCGGAGCGCTGCTGAGCGCCGTGCTGGTCGGGACGCTCGCCGCGGGAGCCTGCTCGGGCGAGAGTCCGGGCGCCGGGAAGAGCCGCGACTGCGTACCGGTGGTCGGTGAGAACGGCGAGACCAGCGGCAGGTGCCTGCCGGTCGCGGCACCCGGGAAGCGGGTCGACCGGGGTACGCCGGTGTTCTCCGACCCGTTGACGATCGACAA
>JBOGDK010000417.1:0-4150 GCA_050701795.1 Micromonosporaceae bacterium | reverse complement strand
CGTACCGGGCACCGTTGCGTGGGATCGTGCTTCCGGCGCACTGCCGGGTCTGCGACGGGCGGATCCTCGCCTACCCGACGTTTTCGGGTTGAATGCCAGGTGAGTCCGGGTTTCGGAGCGTACAGGGAACACGGTTCGCGACGGCGTGACGCCGGTCCGGTGCCATGCCCGACGTCGTCTCCGACAGAAGTTCCACTACGTTACCGATCGTGGCCGGTCAGCTCTTGACGTAGGCGTCGGCTGGTCGTAGCTTGGCGAGAAATCGATTGCTCGTGGCTTCGGTATGACGAGCCGGTGATGTCCCAGGAAACAGCAATTCGGGGTGCTGCCCGCTGGCGACTAAGAACGGCCCTATTTCGACAGCCTTGTCTGGATGGTCTTGGAGGATCACGACATGTCTCGGTGGTATTCCCGTTCCGCCGGCTCCGGTCCGGCGGACGCCGTAGCCGCCGGTGGCGGACTGAGCCGGCGCGCACTGCTGCGAGGGACGGGTGGTCTCGCCGCCGCCACGGCCTTCGGCTCGGTACCGCTGTTGAGCGCCTGCGGTTCCAGCGGTGGTGGGGACGGCAAGGAGTTGTCGTTCTGGAACTTCTACGGGCCCGGCGGCGACATCCCCGCACAGAGCAAGTGGTTCACCGACACCGTGAAGCTGTGGAACAAGAACAACGACGTCAAGATCAAACTTCGCTACATCCCGGTGTCGGACTACGTCGGCGGATCGCAGCTGCAGACCGCGTTCTCCTCCGGCAAGGGCCCCGACATCTTCCTGATCAGCCCGGGTGACTTCCTGCGCTACTACAACGGCAAGGTGCTGCAGGACCTCACCCCGGAACTCAGTGACGAAGCCAAGGCCGACTACACCGACGGGGTCCTGGACACCCGTACGGTCGACGGCAAGATCTACGGCCTCCCGATGGAGGTCGAGCCGCTGGCGATGTTCTACGACAAGAAGGCGTTCGAGGCGGCCAAGCTCTCCGAGGCTGACATCCCCAAGACCTGGGACCAGCTGCTCGACGTGGCGGACAAGCTCACCACGAAGAAGCGGTTCGGGGTGCTGTTCGACACCGCACCCGGCTACTACCAGAACTTCACCTGGTACCCGTTCATGTGGATGGGCGGCGCGGACGCGGTCGCCAAGGACCAGAAGAGCAGCAAGTTCGACTCGCCGGGTGCGGTGGAGGCACTGAAATTCTGGCAGGACACCGTCAAGACGAAGGTCGCCCCGCGTAAGGCGCAGGGCAACGGCGCCGGCGACCCGGTCGCGAACGTGGCCGGTGGCTACTGCGCGATGCAGCAGACCGGAATCTGGTCCGTCGCGGCGCTGGAAGCCGACAAGAAGGACTTCCAGTACGGCGTGTTCAAGCTTCCGACGCCGGACGGTGGCGCGTACACCACCGACCTGGGCGGCTGGGCGTTCGTGGCCAATGCCAAGGGGGCCAACCCGACAGCGGCCGCGAAGTTCATCGCATGGGCACTCGGCTCCACCGACGCCGACGGTGTGGAACGCGGCCGGCAGTGGAACACCGTGGTGAAGACCAACGTCCCGACCCGCAAGTCGGTACTTGAGGCTGCCGAGGCCAAGGGCGCCTTCTCCGAGGGCGTACTGAAGACCTTCGCCGAGGAGATCACCCCGGCTGGCCGTGGCGAGCCGCGCTACACCCCCGAGGTGTACAAGGCGGTCTCCGATGCGATCCAGAACTGCCAGCTCAACGGCGCAGACCCCGGCAAGGCCGCCGCGGACGCCGCGGAGAAGATCAACAACTTCCTCGCGTCGTACCAGGGCGCACCGATCATCTGAGTCATGACGCTCACAGTCACGAAACCCCCGTCCGAGATGGGTCGCGCGTCCTCCGTGGACGCGCGGCCCCCCTCCCGGCGCCGGTCCCGGCGGGAAGCCCTGGTCGCAGTGGTGTTCCTGGCGCCGGACGTACTGGGGCTGTTGATCTTCCTGGTGTTGCCGATGCTGGTCGCCCTCGGGGTGTCGCTGTACTCCGTGGACGGCTTCGGCAACTACACCTTCTCGGGGCTCGCCAACTTCTACCAGATGGCCGACGACCCACAGCTGCACAAGAGCATCGGCGTCACCCTCACCTACCTGGTGCTGTACGTACCGGCGGTGTTCGTGGTGAGCCTGGCGCTGGCACTGCTGGTACGCGACCCGTACCCCGGAGTGGGCCTGGTACGCGCCTCGCTGTTCCTGCCGAACGTGGTCAGCCTCGTGGTGGTCGGCCTGCTGTGGCAGTTCATGTTGGTGGACAAGCGCGGCATCGTACCGTCGGTGCTGGAACCACTCGGGCTGGGCGAGATCTCCTGGCTCGGTGACCCGACGTACGCCCTGATCACCCTGGTCGTGGTGAGCATCTGGTTCCTCGCCGGTTATCAGATGCTGATCTTCCTCGCCGGTCTCAAGGACATTCCGGGGGAGTACTACGACGCCGCCCGGGTCGATGGCGCCAGCCCCTGGCACCGGTTCCGGCACATCACCTGGCCGCTGCTGAAGCCCACCAGCTTCTTCGTGCTCATCACCTCGATCGTCAACGCGGTGACCGGGCTGCAGTCTCTCGACCTGGTGTTCGTGATGACCAAGGGCGGGCCGGCGAACTCCACCTCGACGGTGGTGTTCTACACGTACCAACAGGCCTTTCAGTTCAACAACTACGGGTACGCCGCCGCGATCACCGCGGTCACGGTCGGGTTCCTGGTACTCGTGACGGGAGTGATGTTCGCGGTGACCAGAGGAGGCCGGTTCAGTGTCGGCTAACGCGGTGACCTCCCGGTTCGCGCGCCGGGGCCGGCGCGGCAACCCGGTGACGCGACGGAACACGGCGATCCGGGCGGGTGCGGGCTACCTGGTCGCGGCGGTGACGTTGTTCCCGGTGATCTGGATGGTGCTGGTCTCGGTGAAACCCCCCGAGGACGTGTTCACCACCCTGCTTCCGACCCGGTTCACGATCGCGAACTTCTTCTACGTACTGACCGAGGTGCCGTTCGCGCGGTACCTGATGAACTCGGCAATCGTCTCGGTCGTGGTGACGCTGTTCGCCCTGTGGTTCCATTCGATGGCGGCGTACGCCCTGGCGCGGCTGAAGTTCCCCGGCCGGGGGCTGGTGTTCGGGATGGTCGTCGGCACCCTGATGGTGTCCCTGCCGGTGATCCTGGTGCCGCTGTTCCTGATCACCAAGCAGCTCGGGATGCTGGACAGCTACGCAGGCATGATCGTGCCGAGCATCTTCCACGCGTTCGGGATCTTCCTGCTCCGGCAGTTCTACCTGAGCCTGCCGAGCGAGCTGGAGGAAGCGGCCGTGCTCGATGGCTGCGGCTACTGGCGGATCTACTGGAACGTGGTGTTGCCGCTGAGCCGCCCTGTGCTCGCCTCACTCGCGGTGTTGTTCTTCCTGGCGAACTGGAACGCGTTCTTCTGGCCGCTGACCATCATCCAGGACCGGGACCTGTGGGTGGTGCAGGTGGGAATCGCGACGTTCCAGGGCCAGTACGGCACTGCCTGGCACTACATCATGGCCGCCTCGCTGCTGGCCGCCCTCCCCACGATCGGGGCGTTCCTGATCGGCCAGCGGCGACTGATCGACGCGATCAAGACCTCCGGCCTGAAGTAGCCGACCGCTGTAGCACACAGAGCTGTAGCACACAGAGAGGACGTTCATGGGTTACGGGAACTACGGCAGCAGCCTGCGGGATCTGCCGCGACTGCGTACCAGCCGGCGCCGCCGGGCATCGAGCTGGGACCGCAGCGGCGGCAACGACGACCGGCTGACCGTACCGGCCGGCGAGACGGTGACGCTTGCGGAGCTCGACGGCCCGGGCTCGATCAACCACATCTGGTGTACGGTCGCGCTGCCGCCCCGGGACATTCCGCAGGTCACCGACACCGACTACCTCCGGCAGCTGACTCTCAAGATCACCTGGGACGACTCCGAGCACCCGAGCGTGCTGGTGCCGCTGGGGGACTTCTTCGGGGTCGGCCACGGCCGTACGGCCAACTTCGTCTCCGCCCCGCTGCAGATGAGCCCGCAGGACGGCAAGGCGTTCAACTGCTGGTTCCACATGCCGTTCGCGCAGCACGCCAAGATCGAACTGATCAGCGAGCTGGCCGCCGAACCGGTGTTCTTCTACTACTACGTCGACTACGAGC
>JBOGDK010000416.1:0-4162 GCA_050701795.1 Micromonosporaceae bacterium | reverse complement strand
TCCCCGGTCCGGTACGTCGTCGCCGACCTGCTGCGGCTACCGGACGAGTGGCGGCACGCGTACCACCTCGTGATCGAGTCGATCACGGTGCAGTCGCTTCCCACGTCGCTGCGCCAGGACGCGATCCACAGCGTGGCGAGCCTGGTAGCTCCCGGCGGCACTCTGCTCGTACTGTCCCGGATCCTGGAGCCGGACGCCGATCCCGAGGACGGCCCGCCGTGGCTGTTGACCCGTACCCAGATCGAATCCTTCACCCAGCACGGGCCGCACCAGACCCGGATCGAACAGCTCCCCGCCGCCGACCCGGCCGCCCCAGGCTGGTGGCGCGCGGAGTTCAGCCGCCCGTCGTAGCGCCCGGAGCCCGGCGGGACAATTCGGTTGCCGCCCACCCCGGATCACTGCTGTACTCCCCCCACCAGATAACCCGACGTCAGGAGAGCGAAATGCGCGCTGCGTACGTGTCAATTCCGCATGGAACTGCCACCTACGCAGAGGACATGACGCATTGTGAGCTCCCTGAATCTTGGAATCCTGGCGCACGTCGACGCCGGTAAGACCAGCCTCACCGAGCGGCTGCTGTACGCCGCCGGGGTGATCGACCACGTCGGCAGCGTCGACGACGGCGACACCCGTACCGACACGTTGGCGTTGGAACGGCAACGCGGCATCACGATCAAGTCGGCCGTGGTGTCGTTCGTGATCGGCGACGTCACCGTGAACCTGATCGACACACCCGGCCACCCGGACTTCATCGCCGAGGTGGAACGGGTGCTGAACGTCCTGGACGGCGCCGTCCTCGTGGTGTCCGCGGTGGAGGGGGTACAACCGCAGACCCGGGTGCTGATGCGTACCCTGCAACGGCTGAAGATTCCCACGTTGATCTTCGTCAACAAGATCGACCGGGTCGGCGCGGGGGACGACGGCGTGCTGCGGAGTCTCGCGGAGAAGTTGACTCCGGCGGTGATCCCGATGACGACGGTGCGTCGACTCGGCACCCGTGACGCCGATGTGGAGCCGTACGGCGCCAGGGACAGCGGCTTCACGTCCCGGTTGACCGAGTTGCTCGCCGACCACGACGAGGCGCTGCTGGGTGCGTACCTGGCCGACGAGGCGATGCCGTACCGCCGGCTCCGGAACGCACTCGCCGAGCAGACCGGGCGGGCGCAGGTGCATCCGGTGTTCTTCGGCTCGGCGGTCACCGGTGCCGGTGTGGAGCCGCTGCGGCAGGGCATCGCGACACTGCTGCCCACCGCTGACGGCATCGCCGACGGGCCGGTTTCGGGCACCGTGTTCAAAGTGGAACGCGGCCCGGCCGGGGAGAAGGTGGCGTACGTACGGATGTTCTCCGGCACCGTACGCACCAGGGACCGGTTGCGGTTCGGTGGTGGACGCGACGCCAAGGTCACCGGGATCAGCGTGTTCGACCGCGGTACGGATCTCCGGCGTACCAGCGTCACCGCGGGCCAGATTGGCAAACTTTCGGGGCTGGCCGACGTGCAGATCGGCGACCCGATCGGGACACCGGCCGGTGTGGCCGACACGCACCACTTCGCCCCGCCCACGCTGGAGACGGTGGTCGTCCCCTGCCGCTCCGGCGACAAGGGGACCTTGCACGCCGCGCTCACCCAGCTCACCGAGCAGGACCCGTTGATCGGCCTGCGGCAGGACGACGTACGCCAGGAAATCTCCGTCTCGCTCTACGGCGAGGTGCAGAAGGAGGTGATCGAGGCGACCCTGGCCAACGAGTACGGAGTCGAGGTCGGGTTCCGCGAGACCACCACGATCTGCCTCGAACGACCGACCGGTACCGGCGCCGCCTGGGAGACCAACACCAATGGCCGTACCGAGGACGAACCGTTCCTCGCCACCGTCGGGCTGCGGGTCGACCCGGCGCCGCTACACACCGGCGTCTCGTTCCGGCTGGAGGTGGAGCTCGGCTCGATGCCTGCGGCGTACTTCGCGGCGGCGGAGGAGGCCGTGCACCAGACGCTCCGGCAGGGGCTCCACGGTTGGCAGGTCGCCGACTGCGTCGTCACCATGACGCACTCCGGCTACTGGCCACGGCAGAGCCATTCCCATGCGACCTTCGACAAGGCCATGTCGAGCACCGCCGGAGACTTCCGCAACCTCACCCCGCTGGTGCTGATGAGCGCCCTGCAGCGGGCCGGCAGCACGGTGTACGAACCGATCCACCGGTTCCACCTGGAGGCACCCGCGGACACGTCGGGGCCGGTGCTGTCACTGTTGGCGCGGCTACGGGCGAGCCCACAGACCTCGGCGGTACGGGGCGCCACCTGGATCCTCGAGGGTGATGTCCCGGCCGCCAGCGTGTACGCGTTGCAACAGCAACTACCGTCGGTGTCCCACGGCGAGGGAGTCCTGGAGTCCGGGTTCGACCGTCACGAGCCGGTACGCGGCGCGATCCCGTCCCGGCCCCGCTCGGACCACAACCCGCTGCACCGCAAGGAATACCTGCTGCACGTGGTACGCCGGGTCTGACCGGCACCGGCCGGGTCCCGCCGCACCGGCCCTGGCGGGGTCCACATGGTCGGGTGCGGACGGTCGACACGCCGTGGCGCCCAGCGTGTCGACCGTCGCCAGCCGACCAAGTCGCAGGTCAGTGAGTGACAGGTCAGTGAGTGACGACCCAGAATCGCAGCTTCTCGCCGCGTTGGTCCTCCAGGACACCGCCGTTGCGCTCGATCACCGTACGAGACGCGTGGTTGTCGGCGTCACAGGTGATCAGTACGGACTCGATCCCCAGCCCGTACGCCACCGGCAGCGCCGCGGCCAGCATCGCGGTCGCGTGTCCCAGTCGCCGGGCGGTGGGCCGTACGTCGTACCCGATGTGGCCCCCGACGTCGCGCAGGAACGGGGTGAGGCTGTGCCGGATGCCGATCCGCGCCAGGTATTCCTCCCCCTCCAGCCACCACAGGGTGGTCTGCGGTACCCACCCCTCGGGGCGTGGCGTGTCCGGCAACCCTTCGGCCCACAACGCGCGCAGGTACCCCTGGAAGCCTTCAACGGTGTGCCAGGTGTCGCCGTACCGGCGGTGTTCGCTGCCGATCATCGTGTCGTCGTCAGCACCACCTCGCCCCTCGGCGCGGAACTCCGCCATCGCCTCCAGGAACGACCGCCGCACCGTCTCGGTGGGAGCCACCAGATCAGCCATGTAGCGACATTAGCCAGGCCGCCAGGCCCGGGCCGTGGCAATGTCAGCGGCGGAGTTCTCCGGAGCCGCGCGGGACCAACGTGGTGCCCAGACTGATCCGCTGGATCGGGCCACGGTCGCCGGCCAACTGGCGCAGCAGCAGTTCCGCGGCGGTACGCCCCATGCTCACCGGATCCTGTGCCACCACGGTCACTCCCGGGGTCAGCAGGTCGGCGAGTTCGAAGTCGTCGAAGCCGACCAGGGCGGGGCGGTCGCCGTACCGGTGGAGTTCCCGTAGCACCGCGACGGTGAGCCGACCGTTGCCGGTGAGCAGCGCGGTCGCCGGGTCCAGCCCGGTGAGCATCCGGTGTAGTGCCCGCCGTACGGTCCCGGGCTGCGGGTGCGACATCTCGATCAGGTCCTCGTCGACGGCGAGCCCGGCCGCCCGCATCGCCTCCCGGTACCCGGTCAGCCGCTCGGCCGCGGTGAAGATGTCAGGTCGGTCGCCGAGGAACCCGATCCGGCGATGCCCGTACGAGGCCAGGTGTTCCACCCCGGCGCGGGCACCACCGACGTTGTCGGAGAGCACGGTGTCGGCGTCCAGATCGCCGGGTGGCCGGTCCACGAACACGGCCGCCACACCGGCGTCGATCTCCGGTACGAGGTAGTCGTGCCGCCCCGCCGTCGGCACCACGATCAGGCCGTCCACCCGCCGAGCGCAGAAATTGAGCACCAGCTCACGTTCCCGCGCTGAGTCTTCGGCGGACGAGCCGGTCAGCAGGGTGTAGCCGGCCCGGTGCACGGTCTGCTCCACGGCACCGGTGAGTACGGAGTAGAACGGGTCGGAGAAGTCCTCCAGCACCAGGCCGAGGGTCGCCGAGTGTCCCTGCCGCAGGATCCTGGCGCCATCGTTGCGGCGGAACCCGAGCTGGGCGATCGCGGCCCGCACCGCCTCAGCCGTTGCGGCGCTCACCCGGGGCTCACTGTTGATCACCCGAGAGACGGTCTTGA
>JBOGDK010000415.1:0-4166 GCA_050701795.1 Micromonosporaceae bacterium | reverse complement strand
TCCAGTGGTGCCTGGACCACCCGGAGGCGGAGGAAGCCGAGACCCTCGAAGCGTTGCTCGGAATCATCAAGGGCCCCGACTTCCCGACCAAGGCGATGATCGTCGGGATGCAGGGGATCGAGGACGCTTACCGCACCGGCCGCGGTTCGATCCGGATGCGCGCCGTGATCGAGGTCGAAGAGGACGCCAAGGGCCGCCAGATCCTGGTGGTCACCGAGATGCCGTACCAGGTGAACCCGGACAACCTGGCGGAACGGATCGCCGAGCTGGTCAAGGAGGGCAAACTCGCCGGGATCGCCGACATCAGGGAGGAGTCCTCCGGGCGTACCGGGATGCGGCTGGTGATCGTGCTCAAGCGCGACGCCGTGGCGAAGGTTGTACTCAACAACGTCTACAAGCACACCCAGCTGCAGGACACCTTCGGCGCCAACATGCTGGCGCTGGTCGACGGGGTGCCCCGGACGCTGAACCTGGCGCAGTTCGTCCGGTACTACGTCAACCACCAGATCGAAGTCATCGTCCGGCGTACCCGGTACCGGCTGCGCAAGGCCGAGGAACGCGCCCACATCCTGCGCGGCCTGGTGAAGGCGCTCGACGCGTTGGACGAGGTGATCGCGCTGATCCGGCGTTCCCCGACGCCGGACGAGGCCAAGCGCGGCCTGATCCAACTGCTCGAGATCGACGACATCCAGGCCACCGCGATCCTGGACATGCAGCTACGGCGGCTCGCCGCGCTGGAACGCCAGAAGATCATCGACGAGCTGGCCGAGATCGAGATCAAGATCGCGGACCTCAAGGACATCCTCGCCAAGCCGGAACGGCAGCGGCAGATCGTCAGCGACGAGCTGAAGGAGATCGTCGAGAAGTACGGCGACGAGCGGCGCACCCGGATCGTGCCGTTCGACGGCGAGGTCTCCATGGAGGACCTGATCGCCCGCGAAGACGTGGTCGTCACGATCACCCGTACCGGGTACGCCAAGCGCACCAAGGTCGACCTCTACCGTTCCCAGAAGCGGGGCGGCAAGGGCGTACAGGGCGCCGCGCTCAAGCAGGACGACATCGTGCAGCACTTCTTCGTCAGCTCCACCCACGACTGGCTGCTGTTCTTCACCAACAAGGGCAGGGTGTACCGGGCGAAGGCGTACGAGCTGCCGGAGGCCAACCGCAACGCCCGTGGCCAGCACGTGGCGAACCTGCTGGCGTTCCAGCCCGACGAGCACATCGCCCAGGTGATGCGGATCTCGAACTACCAGGTCGCCCCGTACCTGGTGTTGGCGACGAAGAACGGGCTGGTGAAGAAGACCGCGCTGGAGGATTTCGACTCCCGGCGTACCGGTGGGGTGATCGCGGTCAACCTCAAGGACGACGACGAACTGGTGGCCGCCGAACTGATCGGTCCTGAGGACGACCTGCTGCTCGTCAGCAAGCACGCGCAGGCGATCCGGTTCCAGGCCACCGACGAGGCGTTGCGTCCGATGGGCCGGGCCACGTCCGGGGTGATCGGGATGCGGTTCGGTGATGGCGACGAACTCCTCGCGATGGAAGTGGTTCGCGACGGTGTCGACGTTTTGGTCGCCACTGATGGTGGGTACGCCAAGCGCACACCGATTCACGAGTACCCTCGGCAAGGCCGTGGCGGCAAGGGTGTTTTGACGGCGAAGATCACGTCGCGGCGTGGCGGTCTGGTCGGGGCGCTGGCGGTACGTCCGGAGGATGAGTTGTTCGCGATCACGTCGAACGGTGGAGTGATCCGTACCCCTGCGAAGCCTGTACGGCGTACCCGTGATCGGAACACAATGGGGGTCAAGCTGATGGACTTGCCCGATGGGGTCACGATTGTGGCGATCACGCGCAATGCCGACGAGCCCGACGAACAGGACTAAATATGAGCACAGACGCCAGGACAGAGTCGGCGGCGAGTGTGAGCCCCGCCGGCCCCGGCGCGGCTGTGCCGGCCTCCTCCGCGGTGGGTCGTGCGGTAGTTCCGGGGGAAACTGGCACCACCCGCTACGTACGTCCGCCCGGTATGCCGGCGCCACCACTGTCGCCTCAGGAGCTGCCGGGCGCCGTACCGGCAACGCCGACACAGCCTCGGGCCAGCGTTGCCGAAGCGGTACGCGCCGCCCGCCAGACCGTCTCGTCCGCGGCGTCCCGTGGCCCTCGCCGGGCCCGCCTGCAACTCAAGCGGGTCGACCCCTGGTCGGTCATGAAGTTCTCGTTCGCGGTCTCGATCGTGCTGTTCATCGTGATGATCGTGGCCACCACCGTGTTGTACGTCGCGCTCGACGCGATGGGAGTCTTCGACAGCGTCAACGAGACCCTCAGCTCGTTGATCGGTGGTGGTCAGGGCAGCTTCGACTTCAAGATCACCGCCAAGGGCGTCATCGGCATCGCGGCGTTGATGGGCGTGGTCAACATGGTGCTGTTCACCGCGCTGGCCACACTCGGTGCGTTCATCTACAACGTCTGCGCCGACCTGGTCGGTGGCATCGAGTTGACCTTGTCAGAGAAGGACTGATCGGCGTTTCGACCGCTCCGCAACGATCAGGACCGTAGGGTTGTAGTCGGCATCCGGGCACGGGATTCGGATGTACCTATCCAAGTTGGGGCCGCCGTACCCGATGAGGTAACGTTGCTGCTCGCGCGCGGGGCTATAGCTCAGTCGGTTAGAGCGCAGAGCTGATAACTCTGAAGTCGCTGGTTCGATTCCAGCTAGCCCCACTCATCGGTCCGGCGGGAAGCATCCAAAGGGGGAACACCCGATGTTGAAGAAGCTTCTGATCCTTGTCGGCATCATCGGCGCCGTGGCGCTGGTCGCCAAGAAGGTCAAGGACGCGAACGAGGACCGGGCGCTGTGGCACGAGGCGACCACGGCACCGGACAAGCACTGACCTCAGGCGATTGATCAGGCGGAGCGGCGAGTCCGCTCCGCCTGATCAACGTGTCGCCGGTGTATGCCGGCCACACGTGGCGGGGCGATAGCTCAGTTGGTAGAGCACCTGCTTTGCAAGCAGGCTGCTACAACTCAATATGGGGACTTAGCTCAGTTGGTAGAGCACCGCTTTTGCAAGGCGGGGGTCAGGGGTTCGAATCCCCTAGTCTCCACAAAATCCCTGGTCAGAGGCCGTTTCCACGAGATGGAGACGGCCTCCTCCGCTGCCCGGCGGCTCATCGGGCACCTGTTCCACTGGTAGCGATTTGGCGAGTTCTGGTAGTAGTTTCTGTTGAGTCGCGTGCGCCTTGTGCGCCCCCTCGACCTGCGCGATCACGCGAGTCCTGGCTCGCCGATCCGACCGGGTGCGCCCGGTGTGCCCCGGCAGATCCCGTCGCCGCCCAGGGCATTCGCCGCGCCCGCCAGCTGTCTCTCAGGTGGGTTAGCGTCGATGCATGGTGGAGATCACGGACTACGAGCGGCGCGGGGACCTGGACGCCCCGTTCGAGCTGACCAAGAAGGACGAGAACGCGCAGAAGCAGAGCGAGCAGATCCGCGATGCGGTAAAGCGAATGCTTCTCGTGTCCAACGCTAACATCGCTTGGTCCGCTCCTCGCCCTCAGTCATGCTCAGCGGCGCTTGCTTCCTGCAGCTCGGCGAGGGCCTCGGCGAGCAGAGGCTCAAGCGCCAGGATCGCCTCGCGGTCGTCGACTCCCGGGTCGCGCTCGACGGCGGAGATGCGCTCGAGCAGGTCGGAGTCGCTCCTGGCGCTGAACTCGTCGGGGCCAACACCGGTAGAAGCGGGTGAGCTCAGACTGGAGGCGATGCTGGCCAGCCCGGTGAGGAGACCAATGGCGTGCTCGTAGGTCGCCTTGCCGAGGTACATACCTGGCCGCTTGGCGATCAGGCGGGCGAGGATCTCTGGCGATGGTTCAATCGCCTTGCGATCCTCGGATCCGTAGTCACCGTCCATCAGGATCCCCCTCGTCCCGTCCAGCTCCGAGCCGCCGCTCCCGGTCTCTGCGGATCGCGATCTCGGCGGCGGCCCGAGCGCCGGACTCGATCGCTTCACGGGGTATCGGGCGCACCGCGAGTGCCGCGGCGGCGGCCTCGCTGATCTGCACTGGCTTCCGGACTCGTGCGGGCTCCTGGTTCATGCCTCGATTTACGGGAGGGCCGTTCGGACCCGGGTGTCGGGTCGGCGAACCGAGCGTCACCTGCCGCTGCACAGGAG
>JBOGDK010000414.1:0-4169 GCA_050701795.1 Micromonosporaceae bacterium | reverse complement strand
CCACGACAACGGTGGCGACCCAGCCGGCCGGGGTCACGGCAGCGGAGCCGGCGGCGGCCGTGCTGGTCGAGCTGTTCCGGCAGGTGCTGGACGATCCCGCGCTACCGGCCGACGCGGACTTCTTCGACGCCGGCGGTGACTCCATGCGGGCCATCCGGCTGGTCGCGCTCGCGCGCGACCATGGCCTGCTGCTCAGCGCCCGCGAGGTGTACGCGGCACCGCGGGCCGGTGACCTCGCGGCGCTCGCCCAGGCCGCGCCGGCTGAGGGGGCACCGGCCGGGGTCGCCCCGTTCGCGCTGCTGCCCGGTGCCGTGCCGGACGGCGCGTTCCCCGCCGACGTGGTCGACGCGTACCCGGTGACGGCGATGCAGACGGGGATGCTGTACCACCAGGAGATCGCGCCGGACGCCAGGGTCTACCACATCGTGCTCAGCTACCGGGTCCGCGGCCGGCTGGACCAGGCGGCGTTCCGGGCCGCGGCGCAGGCGGTGGTCGATGCCCATCCCGTGCTGCGTACCAGCCTGGACCTGGCCAGCCCGTGGGGACCGGTGCAGCGGGTGCACGCTCATCTGGAGGTGCCGCTGCACGTCGAGGACCTGCGCGGGCAGGACCAGGCCGCGCAGGATGACCGGATCGCGCAGGTCGTCCAGGACGAGACCCGGCACGACTTCGACCTCGACCGGCCGGGCCTGTTCCGGCTGGTGGTGCTGGCGACCTCCGACGAGGACTACCAGCTGGTGTTCAGCCACAACCACGTGATCCTCGACGGCTGGTCGGTCAACGTCTTCTTCGAGGACCTGAGCACCCGGTACGCCGACAGGCTCGCCGGCCGTCCGGCGCTGCCGGTGCCGGTGCCGCGGACCGGGTTCGCCGACTATGTGGCGCTGGAGCTCAGTGCCGTGGCCGACCCGGCACACCAGCGGTTCTGGCGTACCCAGACCTCCGCGGAGGCGCCGCTGGTGGCACCGGACAGATCCGGTACGCCGGCGATGCGGCAGGTGCTCCGGGAGATGCCCGGCCGGCTCGACGAACTGCGTACGCTGGCCGCCCGGGTCGGCGTGCCCGTGAAGGCGCTGCTGTGCGCCGTACATCTGCGGGTGTTGTCCTGGCTCACCGGCGCGGAGGATGTGGTCACCAGCATGGTGACCAACTGCCGGCCGGAGGGGCCGGACGCCGACCGGATCCTCGGGCTGTTCCTCAACCAGCTGCCGCTGCGGGCCGATCTGTCCGGGCAGAGCTGGGCGGAGCTGGCCCGCTCGCTGCAGCAGCGGGAGCAACGAGTGCTGGCCCACCGCTGGTACCCGGCCGCGCTGGTGCAGCGGGATTTCGGGACCCGGCCGGCGTTCGACTCGGGCTTCAACTTCACCGACTACCACATCACGCAGCAGCTGGTCCGGGACGGCAGCGTGCAGTTCGCCAGCAGCGAGGAGCTGGAGCGGACCCACTACGCGCTCAGCTCCGCCTACACCGTTGACGTACGGACCATGCAACTTCGGCTGCTGCTGGAGTACGACGAGGCCGCGCTGAGCCGGCCGGTCGCGGAGCTCACCGTACGGGCACACGAGATGGCACTGCAGGCCCTGCTGGCCGACGTCGAGGCGAGCTGCCTGGCCGGCCGGCTACCCAGCGTGCTGGACCTGGCCCGGGTGGCCCAGGCTGGCCCCGCCGCACCGCCGCAGCCCCTCACCGAGGCTGGCCCTACCGCACCGCCGCGGCCCCCGGCTCGTGACACCTCGGCTCGTGACACCTCGGCTCGTGACACCTCGGCTCGTGACACCTCGATCCACAACGCGGCCCGCGGCGGGCACGACGATCCGGCCGCCCGGGCGGTGGCGGAGACGTTCGTCCGCCAGGCGTGGGTCGAGGTGCTCGGCACCGGCGAGTTCGGCACCACGGACAACTTCTTCGACATCGGCGGCGACTCGCTCGCCGCGATGCGGATGGTGGCCCGGCTACGGGTGCGCTACCCCGACCTGGCGATGGGCGCCTTCCTGCGTGAGCCCACCGTGGCGGCACTGTCCCTGATCCTCGGCACGCCGGCCGGTACGAACCGCTCGGACCACCCGTACACCACATCGGACGACCTCACCGGCGACGGTAAGCCGCCCCAGCCGGCCATGTCGGCAGACGGGTCGCGGCAGTACCCGTTATCGCCGGCCCAGCTGCAGATGTGGTCCATCGCCAGCCGGCTGCCGGGTGTCCCGCTGTTCGGCATCCCCGGCGCGCTGCAGGCGGACGGTCCACTCGACCCCGAACTGCTGGAGCGCAGCCTCGGGCTGCTGGTACGCAGGCACGATGCGCTGCGTACCCGGGTGCTGGCCACCGACGCGGGGCCGGTGCAGGTGGTCGAGCCCGGCGCCGAGCTGCCGCTGAGCTACGTGGACCTGACCGGCAGCGCCGACCCGGTGGCCGAGGGTGAGCGGTTGATGGCCGCTGCCGTGCGCGAGCCGATCGCCCTGGACCGCGCGCCGATGCTGCGCGCCACCGCGTACCGGATCGCGGAGGACCGGCACCTGCTCTACTTCAACATCCACCACATGGTCTGCGACGGCTGGTCGCTGTCGCTCCTGCTTGCCGACGTGGCGCGAATCTACCGGGCACTGGAGACCGGTGCCGACATCCCGGCCGCCGGGCCGGGGCCGGACGCGGCGGAGCTGGTCGCGGCCGGGTTGGCGTGGCGGGACTCCACCGAGGCGCGGCGCCAGCGGGCGTACTGGACCGAGCGGTTGGCGCCACCCTGGCCGGCGCTGGCCGACGGGCCGGGCAGCCGGTTCAGCGCCGCCCAGCCGGCCTCGGCGATCGACCGGCTGCGGTCGCGGACCTGCCGCCGCACCCTGGACGTCGCCACCACCGCGGCATTCCGCGCGGCAGCACGGCGGCTGGGGCTGACCGATTTCATGGCGGTGGCGACGGCGTACGCGCTGACGCTGCGCTCCTGGAGCGGCCAGTCCGACATCCGGATCGGCACCGTACTGGCCAACCGCGCCCGACCCGGCACCGAGGGGGTCGTCGGCCTGGTCGCCAACAGCGCCGTGCTGCGGATCCCCGCCGCCGACGCGGAGCCGGCCGAGCTGGCGGCGCGGGTGCGTGCCACCTGCGAAGGCGCCTACGCCAACCAGGAAGTCGGCTTCGAGGACATCCTCGAGGGGCTCGACAGCGACCATCCGGAGGCGAAGGGCAGCGGGCCGCTCTTCGAGGTCATGCTGGTGATGCAGGAGGAGATCCGCGTCGCCGACCCGGCCGACGGTCTGCGTTTCGCGCCGTACCGCGCGACGACCGATGTGCTCGGCGCTCCGGTCGCCGTGACCACATGCGACTTCCTGCTCAACGTCACTCCCTGGGACGGCGAGCTGCTGCTGAGTCTGCAGTACCGGCCGGCGACGACCGACCGGGCGACCGCGGTGGCGCTGCTGGACGACCTGGCCGCCCAACTGGCCGCCATGCCGGACCGGGCCGGTACGCCGGGGCCTGACCCGCAGGGGGCCGGCTGATGGCCTGCGGCTCGCACCGCACCCGTTACGGGCGGATGTGGCGGCTGCCCACGGTCCGGGTGATCGGCTGCGCGGCGGCGGGGACGCTCGCCGGTGCGGCGCTGGGGGCGATGCTGCTCCCGCCCGCCGTACCGGCCGCCGTGCTGGCGGTCGGCGCTGCCGGGATCGGTGTCTATGCCTACCGTGGCCGGGCCCGCCTGGCGATGGAGACCAGGCTTGTCCGGGCACTCGCCGGGGCCGCGCCGACCTGCCCGGGTGAGGTGACGATCGCGGGTCTGTCCGGGCCGGTCCAGGCGCGGGTCCGTGCCGACGGCGTCACCGAGATCGAGTCCGGCTCCTGGCTGGACGCGATCCGCGCGCTGGGTTACGTCATGGCCCGCGACCGCGGCTTCCAGATGGACCTGATGCGGCGTACGGCCGGTGGGCGGCTGGCCCAGGTGTGGGGCAAGGCGGCGCTGCCCAGCGACCGGCAGTACCGGGCGCTGGACCTGGCGCCGGCGGCGTCCCGGGCGGCCCACGACCTGAAGCCACCGGAGCAGGAGCTGTTGGATGCCTTCTCCAGCGGCGTCAACGGGGCGTGGGAGCGGCACGGGCCACCCTTCGAATGCCGGTTCCTGGGCTACCGGCCGGCGCCGTGGGTTCCCGCGGACAGCCTGCTGGTCGCGCTGCTGATGTACC
>JBOGDK010000413.1:0-4204 GCA_050701795.1 Micromonosporaceae bacterium | reverse complement strand
CCCTCAGTACGAGTGGATCAGTGCCACCACACGGGTGAGCACGTCGGGATCGGTGTCCGGCAGTACGCCGTGACCCAGGTTGAAGACGTGGCCCGGCGTCTTGGAGCCTTCCGCGAGCACCCGGCGCACCTCCCGCTCCACCACCGGCCAGTCGGCCAGCAGCAGCGCCGGATCCAGGTTTCCCTGGACGGCGTACTCCGGGCCGATCCGGGCCGATGCCTCGTCCAACGGCACCCGCCAGTCCACCCCGACCACGTCCGCGCCGGCCAGCGCCATCAGCGGCAGCAGCTCCCCCGTACCGACCCCGAAGTGGAACCGGGGCACCCCCAGATCAGCCAGGCCCGCGAGCACCTTTGCGCTGTGCGGCTGCACGTACGTCGCGTAGTCCGCCGCCGACAGCGCGCCCGCCCAGGAGTCGAACAGCTGCACCGCCTGCGCGCCCGCTTCCACCTGGACCCGCAGGAAGGTCAACGCGATGTCGGCGAGCCGGTCCAGCAGCGCCGACCACAGCGCGGGGTCGCCGTGCATCAACGCCTTGGTACGCGCGTGGTCCTTGGACGGCCCGCCCTCCACCAGGTAGCTGGCGAGCGTGAACGGCGCCCCGGCGAAGCCGATCAGCGGCGTCCCGCCCAGCTCGTCGAGCAGCAGGTGCACCGCCTCGGCCACGAAGTCGACCTGATCGGCGTGCAGCGCCGGGATCCGGTCCAGGTCCGCGGCGGTACGTACCGGCTCGGCGATCACCGGCCCCACCCCGCCGACGATGTCCAGGTCGAGCCCGACCGCCTTCAACGGCACCACGATGTCGCTGAACAGGATCGCCGCGTCGACCCCGTGACGGCGTACCGGTTGCAGGGTGATCTCGGTGACCAGGTCCGGACGCCGGCAGGCATCAAGCATCGCCACGCCTTCGCGGATCTTGCGGTACTCGGGCAGGGAACGACCGGCCTGCCGCATGAACCACACCGGTGTGTGCGGCACCGGCTCACCGCGGCATGCTCGTAGCAGGACAGGTTGCGGCCGCGAAGCGGCATCCGAATGCGTCATCGCCGCAATCGTGGCATGTGTCGATCCCGGCGCGTCTCCCGACCTGCTTCCCGCGCCCCGCCTACGCTCACGACATGGTGCCCTCGACCGCCGCCCCTGAGGCGTTCACCCGAGCCGTCGGTGGGCTACGCGCGGTTCGTCCCCGTCAGGAGATCCTGCTGGAGGAGATCTCGCCGCCGCGGAAGCTGGCACCGTACGCGTTCGCGCAGAGCGCCGCCGTACTGCGGGGTGAGGACGAGGTGGCGACCGGCCGGCTGATCCTGCTGCATGACCCGGACGGCCACCCCGCCTGGCAGGGCACGCTGCGCCTGGTCACGTACGTGACCGCGGAGGTGGAGCCGGAGATCGCCGCGGACCCGCTGCTTCCGGGGGTCGGCTGGAGTTGGCTGGTCGACGCGCTGGACGGTAACGGGGCGGCGTACACGGCGATCGGCGGCACTGTCACGCAGACCATGTCGACCCGGTTCGGCGAGCTCGCCGGCCCGCCGGCTGTCGGTGATCTGGAGATCCGCGCGTCCTGGACCCCGCTGTCCGACGAGCTGGCGCCCCATCTGCAGGCGTGGTGCACCCTGCTCGGGTCGACGGCCGGACTCCCGCCCCCCGGGATCACGAGCTTGTCCACCGGCTGACCCTCGCCCGCCGGCTCGACCGGTATGCCCGCGGCGGTGGCCGGCTGCTGTCATACAGTCACCGCCGCGGGAATCACGTGTTCAGTTGATCAACCGGTTGGCGTCGTTACAGGGTGTCTGCAGCTCCTTGAGCTTCCGCTGGGCGGTCTTGTTGTCCTTCTTCCCGGCCGCGTCGAGGAACTCGAAGAGCAGCTTGAGGCACTTCGAGATCGTTTCCTTGTCGTCCTCTAGCCCGGCGTTCTCGTCTTCCTTGTTGTCGAGCTCGTCCTCGGCCGCCTTGAGCTCGTCCGCCAGGTCTTTGATCTTCTTGGTGTTGCCGGAGATCGTGTCGTCGCGCGTGGCGATCGTCTTGTTGGCCTTGTCCAGATCCCCGTTGAGGGAGATCGAATAGGCACCGAGGCCTACCGCGATGATGAAGAACACCGCCGTGGTGCCGGCCAGGACGTACAGCCACGGGCTCCTGCCGGACGGCGCCGGAGCGTACGGGGGCCCGGACGGCGGCTGCGGGTCGCCCAGGTGTGGCATCGCCATCGTGTGACCGCCACCCGGCTGGGGGCCGCCTGGCTGGGTGGCGCCGAATCCCGGCGCCATCGCCGGTATGGCACCGAAGTCAGGGGGGCCACTGGACGGTGCGCCGAAGCCCGGCCCCGACGTCGGCGCGCCGTAGCCCGGACCCGACGTGGGCGGCGGGGTGAACCCAGGACCACTGGTTGGCGCGGCCCCCTGTTCACCCATCGGCGGCTGCTGCGGCTGCTGCTGGGTCTCACCCCAGTTCTGCTGTGGCTGACCTGGCTGCTGCGGCGGCCCCGACTGCGGCTGCGCCGGTTCGCCCCAGGCAGGTTGTTGTGGTTGTTCCGGCTGGTGCCCGCCTGGCCCGTATCCGGGTTGACCCATTACCTTCTCGCCTCCTGCTCGATGTCACGGCCTCTGCCAGTCACGGCAGGCCGCGTACCCCTCACGGTGTTCGACCGCGTCCCGGTGCTCTGACTCCTCGCGTTGCACCCACCAGCTCAGCAAATGAAGTCAAAGGAGTCGCATGCGACCCCGATCGGCAGGGCGAATCCGATGCCCTCGGCGTCCATCGCCTTGGCCGTCGCGACGCCGACCACCCTGCCGCCGGCATCCACCACCGGCCCACCAGAGTTGCCCGGGTTGATCGCGGCGTCGAACTGTATGTACTCCTGCTTGCGTCCCGCGATCGGTCGGATCTTACTGACCACACCGACAGTCACGGTGTCCTCCAACCCGACCGGGGCACCAACCACCACAATGGGTTCACCCGATATCGGCGGAGCGTTCGCAAACCGCAGTAAGGGAATCTCCGCGCTGGTTTTCAGAACCGCGACGTCGCCACTGGCGTCGGTCTTTACCACGGTCGCGTCGTGGCTGTCGCCGTCCCGTGTGAGCTTCAGCTTGCCGTCGCCGGCGATGTCGTCGACCACGTGCTCGTTCGTCACCAGATAGGTGCCACCCTCAGGTGCCCGTGCCACGGCGAAGGCAGTGCCACTGGAGCGGCCAGCCAGCACCCGGAACACACTGGGCAACACATGCCTGGCGATGGCGGCGGTGTCCAGACTGCGGCGCACCCGGTCGGTCAGCGCATCGGTACGGTCCCGCAACTCCTCCAGCCGCCGCTGGTGCGTACGCTCCGCCGCCGCCGCGTTGCCGGACAGCCGGTCAGCCCGGTCCTGCAGTGCGGACAGCTGCAGACCCTGCGCGAGCACCACCAGGATCAGGACGGCCGCCACGCCGAGTACGGCGTACCCGTGCCATGCCCGTACCAGCAACGGACGGAGGGCAATGGAGCGCCATGAGGCCGGCCGCTCCGGGGCCGGTGGGTACTGACCCGCGTCCGATCCCTCCGGCGCCGCGCCACCGGGCGGTGGCGCGTGTGGTGGCGGCGTTCCGGGGGCGGGGGTGGCTTGCTGGGGCACCCTGGGTGGTGGGATGCCGTCCGGTGGTGGATCCGACGAATCGGTGACCGGACCTCTGGCGACCGTCATGACCTCCCCGTCCCTCCCCCTGGACGCTCCGCTCCCCGCTGGCTGACCGCCCGCGGGGCGAGCCCACAGTACGACGCCACCCACCACGATCGGCAGTGGGGCGGTCACCCGCGATCAGCCCGGCGCCCGTACGGTGGTCAGGTGACCGAAGGACCACCCCCGAACCGGCGCGGAAGCGGCAAAGCCACTTCGGCGTCCGCTCACGGGACATATCCGCATGATGCGGACGGCGCTCAACGGTCTGTGGCCCTCACCACTCCCCGGGAAGGCACCCCGGCCCCGATCGAGACGTCCGAGGCTCTGGAGTACGCCGTCAAGCGACTCGCCGCCGGTAGCGGCCCCCTCGCCGTCGACGCGGAACGTGCCTCTGGCTACCGGTACAGCCATCGCGCGTACCTGATCCAGCTACGCCGGGCCGGAGCCGGCACCTTCCTGATCGATCCGGTCACCTTCGACAGCCTGGCCGGACTCAGCAACGAGTTGCGCGACACCGAGTGGGTGCTGCACGCCGCGAGCCAGGACCTGCCG
>JBOGDK010000412.1:0-4217 GCA_050701795.1 Micromonosporaceae bacterium | reverse complement strand
TCGGAACGCGACACCTGCGCCGGCTGGCTACGCCGCGAGTTCGAGCTGCTGCGCCCCCGCCTGAAGGTGATCGTGGCGCTCGGCGGGTTCGCGTGGAACGCGTACTGGGCAGTGTCGGACACTGTCGGGGTGGTTGCGCCCCGGCCCCGGCCGCGGTTCGGGCACGGCGCCGAGTACCACCCGGAGTCGGGGCCGGTGCTGCTCGGGTGCTTCCACGTGAGTCAGCAGAACACCTTCACCGGGCGGCTCACCGACGCGATGCTGGACGCCGTACTGGTGCGGGCGAGGAGTCTCGCCGGGCTGCGGGACCGATAGGTCAGGACCCACCGGAGCGGTACGAGGAAGGGCACACTGGGGCGATGGGCAGGTGGCCGGGCCGGGGCGTTCTCGTGGTGCTGGTGGGGGCGCTGTTCCTACTGGTGGCCGGGGTCGCGGCGACCACGGATCCGCAGGTCGCCCGGGTGCCCGTACCCCCGGTGGAGCCGTTGCGGGACGCCCCGTCACCGGACGACGCCGCCAACACCCCGAAGGAAGCGGACGACCGGGGGGACGCCGATTCGGCCCCGCTCCCGGCGTTGTCCGGCAACCGTGGGCTGCTCTGGCTCGGTGTCCTCGGCCTGGTGCTGATCGTCGGTCTGGTGGTGGTGCTGCTGTGGCGCACCCTGGGCGATCGGGTGACGCTGCGGCGTACCGAAGCGCGGGGGTCTGCCGCCACGCAGAGCCGGGAACAGGTGCGCGCCGCGGTCGCCGCCAGCATCGACGAACTCGCTGCCGACGGCAGTGACCCCAGGTCGGCGGTGATCGGGTGCTGGCTACGCCTGGAACGGGCCGCCGCCACGGCAGGGACCCGCCGGACACCGTCCGACACCCCCGGTGAGCTGATCGCCCGGATGCTCGCCGAGCACGAGGTCAGCGGTCCGGTCCTGGACCGCTTCGCCGAGGTGTACCGGCAGGCCCGGTACGCACCACACGACGTCGCCGAGGCGATGCGGGACGAGGCCCGTGCCGCCTTGCAGCGGCTGCACGCTGACCTGTCCCGCGGCACGCCCGCGCACGACGGCGAGGCGGTACCTTCATGACCCGGCACTGTGATCATGGCCGGGCAGCCGCATGGTACGCGCTCGCTGCGGCGGCGCGATGAGCCTTGACGACCTGCTCACTTCCGCACCCGAGCACCGGGAGGCCCCTGACCCCGGCCGGTTCGGCGTCTGGGTGTGGGTACGGATCCTCGCAGCATGCGCCGTGGCGGCGTTCGCCGTGTACCAGGTGCTGCTCGCCTCCGGATTCAAGGTGCCGTACCTGCTGCTGCTGACGGTCATGGTGGGGGCGCTGGTGGCTCGGCGGATCACCGCCGCCGCCCGCGGCACGTTGCCGCCGCCCCCGGCGAGTACGGTGCGGCAGCGGCGGGCTCCCGATCCGGACCGGGATCAGGAGTACCGGGCGGCATGGCGCTGGAACAGCCGGCTCTCGGTCGCGGAACGCGACGTGGACTCGTTCCACAAGCGGGTACGTCCCGCCATCGTGGCTCTGATTGACGAGCGGCTCCGGCTGCGGCACGGTGTCGACCGGCCGCGGGATCCGGTACGGGCCCAGGCGCTGTTGCCGGATCAACTGTGGCGTTTCGTCACCGAGCCGTCGCACCAGGTGCCGAAGCCGCCGCAGCTGGTGGCGATCGCCGAGCAGATTGAGAACCTCTGACCATGCAGCAGCCACGGAACCGGGAGAGCATCCGATGACGCACAGCGCGCAGCCCCAGATGCAGACGCTCGCGCCGCAACAGGTGGGTCAGCTGGCGAACCGGGTGCTCGACGCCGTCGGCACCGTGGTGGTCGGGAAGCGGGAGTCGCTGCGGATGGTGCTGGCGGGCATCCTCGCCGGAGGACACGTACTGCTGGAGGACCTTCCGGGGCTCGGCAAGACGCTGACCGCGCGGTCGCTGGCGCAGGTGCTCGGGATCGACTTCCGGCGGTTGCAGTTCACCCCGGACCTGCTCCCCGCCGACGTCACCGGTTCCTTCCTGTACGACCAGCGCAACCACGACTTCACGTTCCGGCCCGGTCCGGTGTTCACCAACGTGCTGCTGGCCGACGAGATCAACCGGACCCCGCCGAAGACCCAGGCGGCGCTGCTGGAGGCGATGCAGGAGAAGCAGGTGAGCGTGGAGGGTACGACGTACCGGCTGGAGGCGCCGTTCCACGTACTCGCCACCGCGAACCCGATCGAGTACGAGGGGACGTACCCGTTGCCGGAGGCGCAGCTGGACCGGTTCCTGCTGCGGGTCTCGTTCGGCTACCCGAACCGGGACGAGGAGTTCGAGGTGCTACGCCGCCGGATGGCCCGCCGGCAGGAGGAGGCGCTGCTGGAGCCCGTGGTGGACCGGTACGCGCTGCTGGCGATGCAGCAGGCCCTGGAGGACGTGGTGGTCGAGGACTCCATCGGCCGGTACGTCGTGGAGCTCGTCGCCGCGACCCGGGAGCATCCGCAGCTGCTGGTGGGCGCCTCGCCCCGGGGTTCGCTGGCGTTGCTGCTGCTGGCCCGGGCGTACGCGGTGACCGCCGGGCGGGACTTCGTGGTTCCCGAGGACGTCAAGGCGGTCGCCGTACCGGCGTTGGCGCACCGGGTGTCGCTGCGGCCCGAGATGTGGCTGCGCCGGGTCGACCCGGCCCAGATCATCGAGGAGGTGCTCGCCGTGACCCCGGCACCGGCGAGCGGGGCGCTGCCCACCTACGCCGGAGGCGTGAGTGGAGGCACCGTCGCCGGGGGCGCCGCCCCGCCAGGTCCCGGTGATCCGGGTCCGGCCGGTCCGGCGCACCGGGGCTGAGCTGATGGACCACTGGCAGCCGACCCGGGCCCTGCGGCGCGTGGTGGGGTTGGTGTGTCTGCTGTTGATCCTGGCGGTGACCTTCGGCCGCCCGGACCTGGTGGTGCTGGCGTTGCCGCTGGTCGCCGGCACCCTGTGGGCGTTGCGGCGCCGGCCGGCGACCGTACCGGAGGTGATGGTACGGGTCGACCGTAACCAGGTCGGCGAGGGTGCGGGGCTGACCGCGGTGGCGAGCGTCGGCAACTCCTCCGGCGCGTTACTGCAGCCTGTGGTGGTGACCACGAAGATGAGCCGGTGGCTGGGTTCGCCGGACGCGGCCACGCCGGTCGCTGTCTCCGTACCGGACGGGGTCACCGCGGACGTGGCGGTGGAAATCGACGCCACCCGCTGGGGCCGGCACCAGGTCGGTCCGGTACGGATCTGGGCAGCCGCCTGCGACGGCCTGCTCGGTTGCGCGCTGGAGACCGTGAAGCCGCTGGAGATCCGGGTGCACCCGGTCAACGACACCTTCGAGGCGGACGAGGCGATGCCGCGCGCCGCCGGACTGGCGGGCACCCACCGTTCGCAACGCCCGGGGGAGGGCGGCGAACTGGTGGGGGTACGCCAGTTCGCCCCCGGCGACCGGTTGCGCCGGATCGACTGGCGGGTCTCGCTGCGTACCCGGCAGCTGCACGTCGCGGCCACCCTCTCCGATCGCGAGGCCGAGGTGGTGCTGCTGCTGGACACGCTGCACGAGGCGGGGGTCTCCGGCGGGGTGCACGGCGCGGCGAGCGTGCTGGACACGACCGTACGGGGGGCGGCCGGCGTCGCCGAGCACTACCTGCACCGGGGCGACCGGGTGTCGTTGCTGGAGTTCGGGCCACGGCACCGGCAGTTGCGCGCCGCCAGCGGCCGGTGGCAGTACCAGGCGGTACGCGACTGGCTGCTCGACACCCACGTGGTGCCGGGGGTGCTGGAGCCGGCGATGTGGCTCGCCCGGCCGCACCTGCTGCCGCCGAACGCGCTGGTGGTGGCGTTCACGCCGCTGCTGGACGAGCGCAGCGCGGAGCTGTTGGCGCGGCTGGCGCGGGCGGGGCGGTTCCTGATCGCGGTGGACACGTTGCCACCGCACGCCCGCCCGGTGATTGACGGCCCGTGGCGGGACGCGGCCACCCGGTTGTGGTTGCTGGGACGCCGGAACACCATCGACGAGCTGCGGGAACACGGCGTACCGGTGGTGGCGTGGCGGGGCTCGGGGAGCCTTGACGAGGTGCTGCGGGATGTGTCGCGCACCGCCCTGGCGGCCCGGCCGGTGGCCCGATGACCGGCCCGGCGGCGCCGCGGCCTGGTGGCGGGGGCACGGCGAGGCCTGGCCGGTTCCGTACCACGATCGCGACGCTGGGCCGGGTGACCGCTG
>JBOGDK010000411.1:0-4231 GCA_050701795.1 Micromonosporaceae bacterium | reverse complement strand
CGCCGTGCCTGACCCGGGCCGCGGTCGATCTTGCCGGTTGGGGCTCACCGGGTGGGTGGCAGCTCCATGGTCAGGTAGCGCTGGATGGTGGGGGCGACCGCCGCGACGACGAACTCGTGGGGCGCGCTGGCCAGCGGCTCGACCTTGAGGATGTAGCGCATCATCACCATGCCGATCAGCTGGGAGGCGACCAGTGGGAACCGGCGTTCCGGCTCGGTGATCACGTGCATCGCCGCGACCCGGCGCAGGATCTGGCTCAGCAGGAATTCCCGCAGCAGCCGGCTGGACCACTCCTTGCTCAGCATGGTGCGGATCATCGCCGCGGCGGGCTTGCCGGCGGGGCCGTCCCAGACCTGCAGGAAGGTACGGACCAGCCGTTCCCCGAGGTCGTCGGCGCCACCCCCGCCAAGGATCTCGGTGATCAGCTCTCCCGGATCCAGGGGTGATTTCATCGCGGCCAGGAACAGCTGGTCCTTGTTGCCGAAGTAGTGGTGCACCAGCGCCGGGTCGACCCCGGCCTGGGTGGCGATGCCGCGGATCGAGGCCTTGTCGTACCCCCGTTCGGCGAAGGCGTCCCGGGCCGCCGCGAGGATTGCCTCCCTCGTGTCGGGTTTCCCGGGACGCCGGCCGGTACGTGCCATCAACGTGTAGCACTCCTCAGCCGGAACGTCGCCGTAGGGTGGCCGCCCCGAACAGCAGGGCGACCACGGTGGCGCCCACGATAATCGCCAGGTCCCGCCACATCTGCTCGGTGGGGTCAGCGTGGGCGGAGACCTCGAGCAGGGCGTCCACGGCGTACGTCAGGGGCAGTACGTCACTGGCCGCCTGCAGCCAGCCGACCATCTCCTCGCGGGGCCAGATCAGCCCGCAGAGCAGGATCTGTGGCGCCACCACCACCGGCATGAACTGCACCGCCTGGAACTCGCTGGTGGCGAACGCGCTGGTGAACAGCCCGATCGCGGAGCCCAGCACGGCCGAGGCGATGGCGATTCCCATCACCGCACCGAGGCTGCCCTCGGTGTCCAGGTCGAGCGCGTAGAACCCGACCGCCGTGGCGACCGTCCCCTGCACCCCGGCCAGGATCGCGAACGCGATCCCGTACCCGAGCAGCAGGTCCACCTTGTGCAGCGGCGTGGTGAGCATCCGTTCCAGGGTGCCGCTGGTGCGTTCCCGCAGCATCGCGATGCTGGTGACCAGGAACATCGAGATCAGCGGGAAGATCCCGAGCATCATCAGCCCGATCCGGTCGAAGATCGCGGGCTGCGAATCGAAGATGAAGTACATCAGCGTGATCAACAGGCTGGGTACCAGAACGATCAGCGCGATGGTGCGGGGGTCGTGCCGGATCTGGTTGAGCACCCGCCCGGCGGTGACGAGGGTGATCTTGGGCGACATCAGGCCGCTCCTCCTTCGGTGCCGGCGGTGGCCGGTGCGGTGGTCTGCTGGGCGAGGATCAGCCGCAGGAACGCTTCTTCAAGGTCGTCGGTGCCGGTGCGCTCGCGTACCGAGTCGGGGCTGGCGTCGGCGAGCAGCCCGCCGTCCCGTAGCAGCAGCAACTGGTCGCAGCGGGCCGCCTCGTCCATCACGTGGCTGGAGACCAGCAGGGTGACCCCGGTGGCGGCGAGTGCGTGGAACTGCTGCCACAGGTCGTGTCGCAGCACCGGATCCTGTCCGACGGTCGGCTCGTCGAGCACCAGCAGGTCCGGCTCGGCGAGCAGGGCGCACGCCAGTGAGGCGCGGGCGTGCTGACCTCCGGAGAGCGTGGCGACGAGCTGCCTGGCGGCGTCGCCGAGCCCGACGTCGATCACGGCCTGGTCGGCGGCGCGGCGGCCGGTGCCGTACAGCGCGGCAAAGTAGCGGGCGTTCTCCCGTACGGTCAGGTCGGGGTAGACCGAGGGGGACTGGGTGACGTAGCCGATCCGGCGGCGGAGTTTCGCTGAGCCGGCCCGCAGGCCGAGCACGGTGATCTCACCGGAGCGCACTTTCTGGACCCCGACCACGGCTCGCATCAGGGTGGTCTTGCCGCTGCCGCTGGGCCCGAGCAGGCCGGTGACGATGCCGGCCCGTACGTCGCAGGAGATGCCGTGGAGGACCTCTCGTCCGCCACGGTGGACGACGAGGTTGTCGACCTCGATCGCGTTGGCCATGGTGGCTCCCACATGTCGTGAGCGAGTAATTCAGCGCTGTTGAACTCAACGCTAGATGAATTAGCTCGAGACGACAAGGCCCCGGGCCGGCGTGATGCCCGTCGGGTGCGAGACAATCGGTAACCGTGACCCGATCCGTACCTTCCTCCGCGCTCGACCCGGCGATCGCGGCCCGGCTCAAGCGCGACCCGGCCGGCCTGATCACCGCGGTGATCCAGCAGTACGACACCGGTGAGGTGCTGATGCTCGGCTGGATGGACGACGAGGCGCTGCACCGGACGTTGACCACCGGGCGTACCACCTTCTGGTCCCGCAGCCGGCAGGAGTACTGGGTGAAGGGCGAGACCTCCGGCCACACCCAGCAGGTACGGTCCGTCACGCTCGACTGCGACGGAGACGCGCTGCTGGTCCAGGTCGACCAGACCGGCCCCGCCTGCCACACCGGGCAACGCAGCTGCTTCCACAACCCGCTGGAGATCACGTCATGACGTCGGGAGCGGTCACCCCGTCCGAGGAGGCCTTCGTCGAGCTGGCCCGGGAGCGGCGGGTGGTCCCGGTGACCCGGCGGCTGCTCGCCGACGGCGAAACCCCCGTCGGGGTGTACCGCAAGCTGGCCGGCGGCCCTGGCACCTTCCTGCTGGAGTCCGCCGAACAGGCCGGCGCCTGGTCCCGCTATTCGTTCGTGGGGGTACGCAGCAGCGCCACCCTCACCGAGCGCGACGGCCACGCGGTGTGGCTCGGCACCCCGCCGGACGGCGTACCGACCGACGGGCCACCGGACGTCGCACTCCGCGAGACCGTCGAAGCGCTCGCCTCGCCCCGAATGGAGGGCCTGCCCACCCTCACCGGCGGCATGGTCGGGTTCCTGTCGTACGACATCGTGCGCCGGTTCGAACGGCTCCCCGACACCGGCGAGAACGACCTGGACTTCCCCGAGCTGGGGATGATGCTCGCCACCGATCTCGCCGCGCTTGACCACTACGACGGCTCACTGCTGCTGATCGCTAACGCGGTGCTGCCGGTGGCCGCCAGCACCGCACAGGCGCGGGCCGCGTACCACCAGGCGATCGGCCGGCTGGACGCGATGACCACGGCGCTGTCCCGACCGACCCCGCCGATGGTGTCCACAGTGGAACGGGTGCCGGCGCACCACGTCGCCGGGCGTACCCCGGAGGGCGGGTACCAGAAGGCGGTGGAGACCGCGAAGCAGGCGATCCGGGCCGGCGAGTGTTTCCAGATCGTGCCGTCGCAGCGGTTCGAGACCGACACCGACGCCGATCCGCTGGACATCTACCGGGTGCTGCGTACGTCCAACCCGAGCCCGTACATGTACCTGCTCCGGTTCGACGGCTTCGACATCGTCGGTTCCAGCCCCGAGGCGCACCTGAAGGTCACCGGGCAGCGGGCCCTGCTGCACCCGATCGCCGGCACCCGGCCACGGGGATCCACCCCGCGTGAGGACTCCGCGTTGGCGCACGAGTTGATCACCGACCCCAAGGAGCGCGCCGAGCACGTGATGCTCGTCGACCTGGGGCGCAACGACCTGGGCCGGGTGTGCGTACCAGGGACGGTGGACGTCCCGGAGTTCATGACCATCGAGCGGTACAGCCATGTGATGCACATCGTGTCCACGGTGGTGGGGGAGTTGACGGCCGGGCAGACAACGTTCGACGCGCTGCGGGCGACGTTCCCCGCCGGCACTCTGTCCGGGGCGCCGAAGGTACGCGCGATGGAGATCATCGACGAGCTGGAGCCCACCCGTCGTGGCCTGTACGGCGGCACCGTCGGGTACCTCGACTTCGCCGGCGACCTGGACATGGCGATCGCGATCCGTACCGCGCTGATCCGGGGTGGCCGGGCGTACGTGCAGGCCGGCGGCGGGATCGTGGCCGACTCCGACCCCGACGCCGAGGACACCGAGACCCGCAACAAGGCGGCCGCCGTACTGTCCGCGATCGCCTCGGCGGAGACGTTGCGGGCAGCCCGATGAGCCAGTCCGGCCCGGACACCGGCTCGCACCCGCCGGCCGCCGGCCGGGACCCGCTTGCGCCCGGCGCCCGCCAGGACTCGCGCGGGCCCGGGGC
>JBOGDK010000410.1:0-4303 GCA_050701795.1 Micromonosporaceae bacterium | reverse complement strand
CTGGTCGGGTTCGAGGTCACCCCGGGCAGCGTGGTCGGCATGCTCACCATTCTCGGTTTCTCCCTGTACGACACGGTGGTGGTCTTCGACAAGGTGCAGGAGAACACCAGGGGGCTGCTGGGCTCCAACAGATCGACGTACGGCGAAGCCTCCAACCTCGCGGTCAACCAGACCTTCATGCGTTCCCTGAACACCACCATCATCGGCATCCTGCCGGTTGCCGGTCTGCTGTTCGTCGGCGCCGGCATGCTCGGAGTCGGGACCCTGAAGGACCTGGCCCTGGTGTTGTTCGTCGGTATGCTCGCCGGCGCGTACTCGTCGCTGTTCATCGCGACCCCGATGCTGGTGGACTTCAAGCGCTTTGAGCCCCGCTACCGGGCGCACGAGAAGCGGGTGCTCGCCAAGCGGTCCGGCGACGACGTCGGCAGCCGCGCGGCCCGTCGGCAGGCCAAGCGGGCGGCGGCCGCGAAGGCTTCTCGTGCCAAGGCAGCCTCCGACGAGGATGTCGACGAGGATGAGCTCCTCGACGAACCCGAGCTGGAGGAAGCTGAGCACGACGACGAGGACGACTCCGACCGGGAACTGGCCGGTGCGGCCCCGCGTCCCGGCGCTCGTACGTCGCGGGCGCAGCGGAAACGTCCCGCGGGTCGCAGCCGGGGCAGCCGGGGCGGCGGAAAGCGGAGGAAGTAGCGGGTGAGCGCCGGGCACACTGACGACCCGGCGGTCACCGGTCGTGGCGCGGCACCGGGCGTCGGTGGAGGTGTCACCGGCCCCGGCGGAAGCGCAACCGGTGCCGACGCCGCCGACGCCTCTACGGTCTCCGGAAGCGGCTCTGGCCGGTCGGTCGCTGACACGGTAGCCAGCCATATCGTGGACGTGCCGGATTTCCCACAGCCCGGCGTGATCTTCAAAGACCTGACGCCGCTGTTCGCTGACGGCGACGCCTTCCGGACGGTGATCGACGCGATCATCGAGCATCACGGTGCTGACAGCTTCGACCAGGTGGTCGGGATCGAGGCACGGGGGTTCGTGATCGCCGCCGCGGTGGCGTACGCGGTCGGTGCCGGTGTGGTGCCGGTACGCAAGGCCGGAAAGCTGCCACGCGAGACGGTGAACGCCTCCTATCAGCTTGAGTACGGCGAGGCCCAGATCGAGTTGCACGCCGACGCGTTCGCCCCAGGCGAACGGGTGCTGGTCGTTGACGACGTACTCGCCACAGGCGGGACGGCCGAGGCGGCGTTGAGACTCGTCGAGAGCGCCGGAGGCACGGTCACCGGGTTCAGTGTGGTGATCGAGTTGTCCTTCCTGAACGGCCGGGACCGGCTGTCAGAACGCCCCGTTCACGCCCTGCTGACCGTTTAGCGGGGCCTCGTTCCCCGCAGGTCACCGGTGCGTCGCAGGGATCCGGTCGCGGGCTCGGCCTGGCTGAACCCGCGGGATACGATTGGCGTCCGAGATCTCGTCCGCGAGGAGCAGCCGGTGCCGCGAGACTTCGCCTCGTCCGTGCAAGGTTCGGACGGACACCCCGAGACCAGCCAGCGCGGACAGCCACATCCGCGTGCCGCCTCGGAGGGTTCCGCGGACCTGCCGTACGACACCCCTGACTCGCGGTCGACACCTGCCGGGCGTACCAGTAGCTCTGGCCAGGGGTCCCAGAACGGCCAGGCCGCACCGGCGCCACGCCCGCATCTGGCGGCGGCACCCTCGGGCGACCCCGGGCCGGGAGGCGGGGGCACGACACCGGGCAGCGGGACGACACCGGGCAACTCGCCGGCCGGAGCCGGACGCGATGTCCCGCCGGCCACATCCCCCGCGGTACGTGAGGAGCCGCCTCGCGGAGCCACCCGCAACGGGCGCGACGAGTCGACATCGGCGTTCGCGAGCGCCCCGACCGGCCGCCGGGTACGGGCACGACTCGCCCGGTTCAACGCGCCGTGGCAGACCTCGCAGGTCGCGGAGGTGCTCGAGCCACTGGTCGCCACCCACCGGGCCAGCCACGCCAAGGCCGACGTACGGCTGTTGCAGCGCGCGTACGACGCCGCCGCTGAACACCACTCCAGCCAGTACCGGAAGTCCGGCGACCCGTACATCACCCACCCGTTGGCGGTGGCGCAGATCCTCGCCGAGCTCGGTATGGACACCACGACGCTGGTGGCCGCGCTGCTGCACGACACCATCGAGGACACCTCGTACACCCTCGACGGGATGCGGGCCGACTTCGGCGGCGAGGTGTCGCTGCTGGTCGACGGGGTCACCAAGCTGGACAAGGTGAAGCTCGGCGACGCGGCCAAAGCGGAGACGATCCGCAAGATGGTGGTCGCGATGGCGAAGGACCCACGGGTCCTGGTGATCAAACTCGCCGACCGGCTGCACAACATGCGTACCCTCGCCTTCCTGCCGCCCGCCAAGCAGGAGCAGAAGGCACGGGAAACCCTGGAGATCCTCGCTCCGTTGGCCCACCGGCTCGGTATGAACACCATCAAGTGGGAGCTGGAGGATCTGGCGTTCGGCACCCTCTACCCGAAGCGGTACGAGGAGATCGCCCGGCTGGTCGCCGATCACACCCCACAACGCGAAGCGTTGCTCAAGGACGTCACCGAGCGGGTGAACGGCGACCTGCGAGGCGCCAAGATCAAGGCGCAGGTGAGCGGCCGGCCCAAGCACCTCTACTCCGTGTACCAGAAGATGATCGTGCGGGGCCGCGACTTCACCGACATCTACGACCTGATCGGGATGCGGATCCTGGTCGACACCGTGCGGGACTGCTACGCGGCTCTCGGTGTGATCCACGCGAACTGGCAACCGGTGCCGGGGCGCTTCAAGGACTACATCGCGATGCCGAAGTTCAACATGTACCAGTCGCTGCACACCACCGTGATCGGGCCGACCGGCAAGCCGGTGGAGATGCAGATCCGGACGTACGCGATGCACCGCACCGCCGAGTACGGCATCGCCGCGCACTGGAAGTACAAGGAGACCAAGGGCGCCACCATCGTCGGGCCACCCGCCCACATCGACGAGATGGCCTGGCTGCGGCAACTGCTCGACTGGCAACGCGAGGCGAGCGACCCGAGCGAGTTCCTCGACGCGCTGCGGTTCGACCTGTCCAGCCAGGAGGCGTACGTCTTCACCCCCAAGGGTGACGTGATCGCGCTGCCGAAGGGCGCCACCCCGGTCGACTTCGCGTACGCGGTCCACACCGAGGTGGGGCACCGCTGCATCGGGGCCCGGGTCAACGGCAAGCTGGTGCCGCTGGAGTCCGCCCTCGCCAACGGCGACGTGGTGGAGATCTTCACCTCGAAGTCGGATACCGCGGGCCCCACCCAGGACTGGCTCGGGTTCGTCAAGTCGCCGCGGGCGCGTACCAAGATCCGGCAGTACTTCAACAAGGAACGCCGGGAAGAGGCGATCGAAGTCGGGAAGGAGGCGATCGTACGGGCGATGCGCAAGCAGGGGCTGCCGCTGCAGCGGATGACCACCCCTGAAGCGCTCACCGCGATCGCCCGCGACCTGCACTACGCCGATGTGGCGTCGCTGTACGCCGCGGTGGGGGAGTCTCAGGTCTCCGCGCAATCCGTGGTGCAGCGCCTGGTCGCCGGGTACGGCGGTGAAGAAGGCGCCGTAGAGGACATCGCGGAGACCGCGCTGCCCACTCGTCCCGCCCGTCCCCGGCAGCAGGGCCAGGACCCGGGGGTGATGGTGCAGGGCGTCGCGGACGTGTGGATCAAGCTCGCGCGTTGCTGCACCCCGGTACCGGGTGACGACATCCTCGGCTTCGTGACCCGCTCGGGTGGAGTCAGCGTGCACCGCGCCGACTGCACGAACGCGGAGGAGTTGAAGACCCAGCCTGAGCGGCTGGTCAACGTGAGCTGGAAGGCGAACACCGCGAGCACCTTCCTGGTCGCGATCCAGGTGGAGGCGCTCGACCGGCACAAGCTGCTTGCCGACATCACCAAGACGCTGTCCGAGGAGCGGGTCAACATCCTGTCCGCGACGGTGACAACGACCCGGGACCGGGTGGCCGTCAGCCGGTTCACCTTCGAGATGGCCGACCCGAAACACCTCGGGCACCTGCTCCGGGTGGTCCGCCGCGTCGAAGGCGTATACGACGCCTACCGAGTCACCGCTAGCTGATTCGCGGCCTCAGCTTCCCGCTGCCGGCGTTCTCGGTCGCTTGCGTACACAACTCGTACGCGGCGCTCCCTGCGGCCTTGGCAGCGGAAACCTGAGACTCGCGACTCAACCAGCGGTTGGGATGTCAGATAGGGAAACCAGAGCCGCGCCCTGCCGGAGACGGCAGGGC
>JBOGDK010000409.1:0-4309 GCA_050701795.1 Micromonosporaceae bacterium | reverse complement strand
TCGCATAGACTGTGTTGAGCCAGGCGTGGCCAGGAGCGGCTCGATCGATGAGAGCCTCCAGTACCTGCCGCAACGGCGACGCAGTACCGTGCTCCAACTCGAACGGCACGGTGCTCGCCGTTGCCGGGGTCGCACGTGCCACCTCAAACGCCGGGCGCTCACCCTGTGACAACAGTGCCGCGGTCTTCACCAACACGATCCGGCTGATCTCGTCCCGCGACGAAGCCACCGCATGGGTCGCTTCAGTCTCTTCTCGCTCAATCACCGAAACCCCCAGAGCCTCGTCGACACATTCGCCCGGCGCCGCCGTCGCAGAGATGGCCAACGCCAAAGTGAGCGTGAAGCTGTTCTTCCTGACTCACCTTCGTGATGGCGCGCCATTCACCTGAGGACGCCGTACGCCTCGTGAGCGGTCACCGAACGAGGATCGACGAGCCCTAAGCGATGTCCATCAAACCTGCGAGCGCGAAGACGTGACTGGGGGAGACCGGTGATGATATCCAGATCTGTCCATGCTGGACACCCCGTGACCCGAACATCATGAGCCTTGAGCCGAGTCCCGTACCACGCCATATGAAATCAGGGGTAATAGGACCGTCGGAGCGCGGACAACTTCAGAACGTGCTTCCAGGCATTTCATCCGGTGTGCCTGACGCCCTTACCTCAGGCTTCGGCTACTCCACCGGAAAGCCACGGTAGCGTCGCATCAGCGCCGCCATTCTGGCCAGGTCTTCTTGTCCGGGGCCTACCTGCACGAGGTAGCAGCACGAGCTCGTTCGATCCCAGCGGGACTCGACTGCTGCCGGCGGCTACAGGGCCAGGCCCTCCAGCGGGCCGCGTACGAAGTAGAGGACGAACAGGGCGGCCACGCCGTACAGCAGCGGGTGGACTTCCCGGAACTTGCCCTTGGCCACCTTCACCAGGACGTACGTGATCACACCGGCCCCGATGCCGTTCGAGATCGAGTACGTGAATGGCATGATCACGATCGTGAGGAACGCCGGGATCGCGATCTCGTAGTCGGTCCAGTCGATGGTGCGTACCCCCATCATCATCAGGAACCCGACCACCACCAGAGCCGTGGTCGCCGCCTCGAACGGCACGATCGTCACCAGCGGCGCCAGGAACGTGGCCAGCAGGAACAGGCCACCCGTCACCACCGACGCGAGACCGGTACGGGCACCCTCGGCGACGCCGGCCGCAGACTCGATGTACGCGGTGTTGCTGGACACGCTCGCCGCGCCACCCGCCGCCGCGGCGACCGAGTCCACCAGCAGGATCTCCCGGGTACGCGGGGGATTTCCGGACTCGTCGACCAGGCCACCTTCCTGGCCGACCGCGACCATCGTGCCCATGGTGTCGAAGAAGTCGGTGAGCATCAGCGTGAACACGAACAGCAGCGCGGTGACCCAGCCGACGCGTTCCCACGAGCCGAGCAGGCTGAACTGACCCAGCAGCCCGAAGTCCGGCAGGTCGGCCACCCGGTCCGGCAGCACCGGCACGTTCAGGCCCCAACCGGCAGGGTTCTTACCACCGGCGGAGGGGCCGGCGTGCACGATCGCCTCCACCGCGATCGCCAGCACGGTGGTGCCGATGATCCCGATCAGGATCGCGCCTTTGACCCTGCGTACCACCAGGACCAGCATGCCGAGCAGGCCGATCACGAATACCAGGCTGGGCCAGCCCAACAGCTTGTTCTCCACTCCCAGCCCAATGGGCGGTACGGCGATGCCGGTGGCGCGTACGAAGCCCGCGTCGACGAATCCGATCAGCGCGAGGAACAACCCGATGCCGACGCCGATGGCGGTCTTCAACTGGGTCGGCACCGCCCGGAACACCGCGGTACGCATCCCGGTCAGCACCAGGACCAGGATCACCAGACCCTCGATCACCACGAGACCCATGGCGTCTTTCCAGGTCATCAGCGGCGCGATCTCGAAGGCGATCATCGCGTTGACCCCGAGACCGGCGGCAAGCGCCAGCGGGAACCGGGCCACCACGCCCATCAGGATCGACATCACGCCGGCCACCAGGGCGGTGGCGGCGGCCAACTGGGCCTGGTCGAGCCGGGCGTCGTTGCCGTCCGTCGCGCCGCCCAGGATCAACGGGTTGAGTACGACGATGTACGCCATCGTGAAAAACGTCGCCAGGCCACCGCGGAACTCCTGTCCCATGGATGATCCGCGGGCGGTGATGTCGAAGTAGCGGTCGACGGCGGAGCGCGCCGTACCGGTCTGGGGTTTCGCCATGGTGTCCTCACCCAAGGTCGGCTGGTGTTTCAGTGCGCGGAGCCCGTACCTACCCGTGGCGAATAGTGCCAGATCATGACCGGGATGCGGAACGTCAAACGCGCCCGTCGGGCCAGGTCGACGCGATATCACGCCACCCTGCCGCGGCCGGAGCCGCCGCGCACCTGAGCGGACTGGTCAGAGCCAGCCGAGGCGTACCGCCTGGACCCCGGCCTGGAACCTGGTCTCCACGCCGAGCTTGGCGGTCAACTCGCGTACCCGGCGGTGGGCGGTACGCGGGCTGAAGTTCATCAGCCTGCCGATCGTCTCGTCCGTGGACCCGGCGGAGAGCAGAGCGAGGATCTGGCGTTCCTCCGTGCTCGGCTCGGTGGCGGTGACGGGTTTGACGGGGGTACGCCCTGGCCCGAACGGCACCGCGCCGTGCCACAGGTCCGCGAACACCTTCGCCAACGCGCCGACCAGAGAGGAGTGGCGTACCAGCAGGGCTCGTTCGATGGTGTGGGCGCTGATCTGCAGCGGGATCACCGCGGCCGCCCGGTCGAAGATCATCATCTTCATCGGTACGCCGGACGCGGTACGCGCCTGTTCCCCGATCTCGACGAGCTCGGAGATGGTGTCCAGCCGTCCGCGGGCGCTGAGCGCGGAACGGTCGTACACGACCCGGTAGGTGACCCCGTTCACGAGTTGATCGCGCTCGATCAGGTTGATCGCGTTGCAGTCCACGTACGGGGGCTTGTCGACGCAGAGGACTTCGCGCCGGGCGTTGCGCTGCAGCGCGTCGTTGACCCGGCGGATCTCATCCGGTCCGGCGAGGACCTCGGGGGCGCCTCCGTTCGACGGCCGTACGGGTACCCGGCACCGGGCGGCAGCGGCCGCGGCGATCCGCTGCCGGTGCACCCGGGTACGGCGGGTCAGCATCTCCGCCGCGGTATCCGGAGCCACCTTCGCGGCGTACCGGGGTGGCGAGTCGTCGATCACCTGGACCAGACCGTCGGCCGCCAGTCGCTGCAGCGACTCGGTGATCTCCTGGTCGGTGACCGCGGCCACCACGGGGGTCAACTCTGGAGCCGTCGCGTACGGCCGGTTCTGCAACACGATGCAGATCGCCGCGTCGATGGCGTCGAGCTCGGGTCGTGTCTCCACCCTCGTGCCCCCTCCCGACGGGCCAGCGTGGGCTACCACGGAGTAACCAGCGTGGGCTACCACGGAGTAATAGGCCACCCACCGTAACCGCGACGCGGAGATGAGGGAACCAAGAGATGCTTATCTTTGCCTCAAGACAAGCTAAAGGGGCCGCCCGCCAGCGCAAGCTGGACGGACGGCCCCTCGGGGAGGTTACTTACCGTGAGTCTGGCTCCACCCGAGCCAGACTCAGCCGGCACCGCCTCCCGGGCCGGCTCTCACAGACCGTTGGTGAAGACCAGGTCTGCCGGCGTACCTTCCGGGGCGTTCTGGATCACGCCTGCGGAGGCGTTGTCGGTGAGCCAGGTGATCAGCTCGTCCGACGCCACGTCACCGTTGGCGCTCTTGTACAGGGCGGCGACACCAGCCATGTGTGGGCTGGCCATCGAGGTGCCACTGATGGTGTTCTCACCACCGTCGAGCCATGCCGAGGTGATGTCCACGCCAGGGGCGTAGCCCTCGACACAGGTGCCGAAGTTGGTGAAGTCGGCCGAGTTGTCACTCGAGTCCGACGCGGCCGTGGTGTAGACACCTTCGGCACCGGCCGGCGACACGTTGCAGGCGTCAGCGGACTCGTTGCCAGCCGCCACCGCGAGGAACACGCCCGCGTCCGCGAGGGCCTTCGCCGCCGCGTCCAGGTTCGCGTCCTTGCCGCCACCGAGGGACATGTTGGCCACGGCGGGGGCCTGCGCGTTCTCCGCCACCCACTCCATGCCCGCGATGACACCCTCAGAGGTGCCGCTGCCCTGGCAGTCGAGCACCCGTACGCCGACCAGGTTGGCCTTGGGCGCCACACCGTACGTGGCACCGCCTACGGTGCCGGCCACGTGGGTGCCGTGGCCGTTGCAGTCGACGCCGTCCCCGTTCTCGAAGTCGAA
>JBOGDK010000408.1:0-4315 GCA_050701795.1 Micromonosporaceae bacterium | reverse complement strand
GCGGTGCACCGTACCGGCCTGGATCACATGCACGTCGAGGAGCTGGGGGACAAGCTCGCCGCGCTGGCAGAGGATCTGACCCGGCGCGGCCGCCCGGCCGGCGGCGACGTCACCGAACTGCTGAGCTGACCTCGGCGGCGGCAGACCCCGGGGGCGCCCCGGGTTCAGATCGCGCCACTGACCCCGATCGCGGCGCCGACCAGGTACGTCACGGCAGCCGCGGCGCCGCCCAGCAGCAGTTGCCGCAGCCCCGAGAACCACCAGGTCCGGTACGTCCACCGCGCGACCACCGCGCCGACGGCGAACAGTCCGACACCGCCCACCGCGAGCGCCGGCCACAGCTCGTCGATCCCCGCGAGGTACGTGACCAACGGGATCAGGGCACCTATCGCGAAGCAGACGAACGACAACGCACCCGCGGTCCATGGGTTGGGCTGCTCCTCAGGCACCACACCGAGCTCGGCTTCCGCGTGCGCCCGCAGCGCCTCCTTCGGATGCCGGTGCAGCTGCTCGGCGACCGCGGCGGCAACCTCAGCGGTGAGCCCCCGTGCCCGCCAGGCCGCCGCCAGCTCGGCCTGCTCCGCCTCCGGGTACCGCGCGATCTCCCGGCGCTCCTTACGCAGCTCCGCGGCGATCTGGTCGTTCTGGGTACGTACCGAGGTGTACTCGCCGAGCGCCATCGAGATCGCGCCGGCGACCGTACCGGCGACACCGGTGAGCAGGATGGTCCGTGGCGCGACCCCGCCGCCTCCGACGCCCGCGATCAACGCGATGTTGGTGACAAGACCGTCCATCGCGCCGAATACGGCGGGGCGCAGCCGACCACCTGAAACATCGGCGTGGTGGCCGTGCATCTCCGCCGCCGGACGGTCCTCGGCCGGAACCGGCTCGGTGGCGGTCGTGTCGGGTGCGTCCGTGGGGATGGCGGCACCCTGCCGCTGGTCCGGTGATCTGGCCGGGCCTGGCGGCTGGGGCGCCATACCGGTCATGGCAGGGTCAGGATCTCGTAACCGCTGGCGGTGACCAGGACTGTGTGTTCGAACTGGGCTGTCCACTTACGGTCCTTGGTCACCACGGTCCACTGGTCGGGCCAGGTGTCGTACTGGTACGTGCCCAGCGTGATCATCGGCTCGATGGTGAACGTCATGCCCGCCTCCATCACCGTGGTGAAGTCCGGACGGTCGTTGTGCGGCACGTGCAGACCGGAGTGGAACGCCTCGCCGATGCCGTGGCCGGTGAAGTCGCGGACCACGCCGTACCCGAAGCGCTTGGCGTACGCGGAGATCACCCGCCCGATCACGTTGATCGGCCGACCTGGCGCGACCGCCTTGATCCCCCGCATGGTCGCTTCCCGGGTACGTTCCACCAGCAGCCGCGCCTCCTCGGAGACGTCCCCCGCGAGGAAGGTCGCGTTGGTGTCGCCATGCACCCCGTCCAGGTACCCGGTGACGTCCACGTTGACGATGTCGCCGTCCTGGACCACCGTCGAGTCCGGGATACCGTGGCAGATCACCTCGTTCAACGAGGTGCAGCACGACTTCGGGAAGCCGCGGTAACCCAGCGTCGACGGGTACGCGTCGTGGTCGCACAGGAACTCGTGTACCACCGCGTCGATCTCGTCGGTGGTGACCCCGGGTTTGACCGCCTCCCCGGCCAACGCCACGGCCTGGGCGGCCAGTTTGCCCGCGACCCGCATCCGCTCGATGATCTCCGGCGTCTTCACTTCGGAACCGGTGAACGGTTTCGGCGCCTTTTTCCCCACATACTCCGGTCGGGCGATGTGGGTCGGGGCCTCCCGCCAGGGGGACAGCTCACCGGGGACGAGCGGTGCTCGGACGCTGACAGTCATTCGTCAAGCCTAACGAGAAACCGGTTGCGACACGGACGGGGGACCGCCGCCGCAGCGCCGGCGTCGTACTGCCGTCAGCTCGGGGTCGCCTTGAGCTGCGCCTCGATCCGGTCCAGGTAGTCGGCCCAGGTCTCGTCCTTGTCGATCTTCGGCGACGCGGCCAGCAACTCCGCGGCGATCACGAACGTCAGCAGTACGACCGTCCGTGGATCAAGGGCGTCCGCCAGGGAACCCCCGTCCAGTACGACGGTGAGGTAGGTGTGGGCCTCTTCCTCTGTCACTGCGGCCCAGCCCAGCATGTCCGCGAGCGCGGCGGCGACGTGCCGGGTCTGGTCCGGTGAGGGGCGACCCTGATGTGAGTCGTAGAGCACGGCGCCGCTGATCGCCAGGGCCAGCGCCAGCCCCTTCCGCCGTGCCGTCTCGTCCGGGAACGCCTTCAGCGCGGTGTTGAGCCGGTCCACGTCCTTGTTGATGGACGCGTCGAAGGCCGCGCGTACCAGCGGCTCCGTCGTGTCGTCGATCTCCACAATGCTTCCTCGCTGTTCTTCCTCGGCCGCACCGCCACGCCACCCGCCTCCGCCACGGTAATCGGCGCAGACGACCCCCGAGGAGCAGCCGCGACCACTACCCGGGCTCCGGCGGCACCGACCGCGACCGTTGGTGCAGGTGGACAGCGTGTACCACGGCGGTCCCCACCGCGGCCACACACAGCACCGCGCCGGCGATGCCGCCCGCCGCCAGGTCGGGGGTGGGCTCCCCCGTACCGGGCTTGCCGACCACCATCAGGAACAAGATGAACGCGGTGACGGCGATGCTTATCGGATGCCCGGGTGCCCTTACCTGTACGGAAGCCATCGCGAGCAACACCACGAATCCGGCCACCAGGAGGATCCCCAGCACCGCGGATTCCCCTCCGGTGTTGTCCGACATCTCCCACAGCGTGCCGTAGCGCTGGGTCATGGTGCTGCCGTCGTCCTTCACCACCACATCGGAAAGGATCGGCAGGAACAACAGCACCAGCGCACCCAACGCCATGGCGGCGTAGAAGCGCGCGTACGCGTCGGACACCGTACGGCGCGTGCGTTCGCGTTCGAGCACACCAACTCGGGCCGACAGCCTCCGCAGCTGGTCATCCGTATCCTGGACAGTCATCGTCCCCCCGTGTCGACCTCACCTGTGGTCGCACCCTACTATTCGGCGCCCAGGCGAGGTCAGCACGTGGAGACGGGGACGGCCTACGGCTGCGGAGCGTCCTCCCGGCGCGCGATGAAGGTCCAGGCATTCGGGTTGTACGAATCCCGGAACCCGTACTCCTTGTCCATCAGGTCCCGGACCCGGATCACCTCCACAGGGCCGAAATCGGCCTCCAGGATCTGCCGGACCTTCGATGCGCTCAGCCGGTTCCAGTGGTAGTTACGCACCGGCTTCACCACGTGCTCAGGTATCTCGGACATGCTGAAGAACGTGATCACGATGGTCTTCCCGGCCAGCCGCATCGCCTGGTGCATCGCCTGCTCCATGGCTTCCAGGGAGAGGTGTTCGAAGATGTCGGAGGCGATCACGTAATCGAAGCTTCTGTCGGCGAACGGCAGGTCGAGGACGCTGCCGACCTGGAAGTCCACGTCGGGGAACCGTCGCCGGGCGTTGTCGATGTTCGCGTCGTTGAGATCCACCCCGGTGTAGTCGAGGAACCGCCCGACGCCGTAGCTGTCGATGAAGCGGTAGTCGTTGGCGGATCCACACGCGAATTCGAGCACCCGTAGCGGCCCCGCGGTACGTCCCTGGAGCGACTCCGCCCAGCGCTTCTCGTACGTGTCCTCCCAGTCGGCGATGACCTCGGACACCTCCCTCACCTGGGCCCGCTTGCCAGGATCGAGGTACGAACGCATCTTCACGTCCAGTTCGGCGGCACGCTTCTGAAGCGCCTTGGTGCCCCGTACACAGTGCTTGAGTTCTTCGTCCATCAACGGGTCGAACTCGGAATCGAACAGCTCGCGCACCAGGACGTGTCGCATCAGCATGCTCTGCGCGTTGATCCGAGGATTCTGGTAGCCGTTGACCAGATACTCCTCGAGCGCCGCCGGATCATGCCGCGCCCAACTCTTTTTGAGGGTGTCGTTCTCCCCCATCAGGCCGCTGGCCCGCCCCGCCGAGCGCAGCGCCTTCACCATGCTGCCCGCCCACTGACGACGACGCGTGCCGCGGGGGGCGACCATTTCCGTCAAACCCATGTTTGCCTGCCCATCTGTCGGGTGACGTTGTCGAGGCACCGGGTACCGCTGCCTTACAAACTCCTCGTATGAACCCACCAAGCGATAACACTCAGCCCACCGCGGCGCCACCTGGGACCGCCATGTGGACCAGAGCCTGCCGCAGAAGTTGCGCTGGGAAAGCGGGCGACTCCGTTCCGGAGTCGACGCCACGTCCAGACCACACCGCACACCGAGCCGGAAAGAGCTGGCCAGG
>JBOGDK010000407.1:0-4328 GCA_050701795.1 Micromonosporaceae bacterium | reverse complement strand
CGGTACGGCGAGTCCAGCTTCTTCGCCACCACGCCGGAGAGCCTCTGGTCGCGGCTGGCCTGCCGTACCGCCGTCCCGTCGTCGGGGAAGTACGGCGGCACCTGCCAGCGCTCTCCGTCGATGTCGAGCTGGTCGAGCAGCCGGCGTCGTTCGGCGTACCCGCGGTCGGCCGTGGACCGGCCGTCCAGGTACAGCAGGTCGTACACCAGGTAGCTGACCGGACGGCGCCGCACCAGCCGCCGGGCACGGGCGGCGTCGGTCACCGCTGACCGGCTGGCCAGCGCCTCCCTGCTGACAAAGCCGTCGGCGAAGGCCACGACCTCCCCGTCGAGGACGCACTCGGCCGGGGCCAGCTCATCGGCCAGCCCCCGCAGTTCGGGGTAGCTCGCGGTGATCTCCGCGTCGTGCTCGTCCCGTAGCGTCAGCCGGCCCCCGCTGACGTACCCCAGGGCCCGTACGCCGTCCCAGCGCATCTCGTACCCCCAGCCCACGGTGCGGGGCAGCCGGCCGTCAGTGGCCCGCATCGGCTCGACCCGTTCCGGCATCGGCTTCCAGTCCGGGTCCGGGGGATCCATCCGGTGGATCATCCAGTCGTCGCCTCTGGTACGGAACAGCACGTACCGCCCGGTGGTGCGGTCCCCGTCGAGCACCACCATCACCTCGTCGTCGGCCCACTTCTCGGTGACGTACCTGCCGCGGTCGTAGATGGTGACCCTGCCCGCGCCGTACTCGCCTTCCGGGATCTTGCCGGCGAAGCTGGCGTACTCCATCGGGTGGTCCTCGGTGTGCACCGCGAGGTGGTTGATCTTCGGATCCCGCGGCATCCCTTTCGGGATCGCCCACGAGACCAGGACGCCGTCGCGTTCCAGCCGGAAGTCCCAGTGCAGCCGGCGGGCGTGGTGCTGCTGGATCACGAAGCTGTCACCCGGACGCTCCGAGGTGTGCGCCCGGGTACGCTTCGCTTTCCCGGTGCCCCGCTCCGGGACCGGCTCCGGGGTCTTCTGCGCGTCCCGTTTGGACCGGTACGCCTGCAACCGATCTGGCATACCGCCAGTCTCGCCGGCCGGCACCAAGATCGCAGCCGTGCCTCAAGGGGGCCTCAGCGCCGTCGCCCGGGGTGGCGGCCGCGAAGCCGCCACTCCGGGGTGGACGGGGAGCGGGTTACTTCCCGGACAGCGGTGGTGTGGCGCCGGTACCCGGATCCACCAGGGCCGCCCGGGTCCGGCGGCGACGCCACCGGAGCAGCACCAGTACGCCGAGCACCGGCACCGCCAACGCGATCAGGAACGGCAGCATCGCCCCGACGATGGTCAACACCACCCGTACCGTCACCTTGAACGCGTACCACCCGGCGTCGACACCGGCCATGAAGCCAACCTCGGCCGGAGGCGGTGGCGCCGGGGTCTTCTCACCGAGGTGCAGGGTCAGTGTCGAGAAGTCGACCTTGTTCGCGAGCGCCCGCTTCCGCGCCTCCAGGGAGGCGAGGTCAGACTCGCGTGAGGTCAGCTCCCGCTCCACCGAGGAGATGTCACTGATCGTCTCGGCGCGCTCGAGCAGCTTCCGGGTACGTTTCACGCTGGCGCGCATGCTCTCGATCCGGCTGTCCAGGTCGATCAGCTCTTCGGAGACGTCCTCGGCGCTGATCTCGCGTTCCAACTCCTTGCCCAGCTTGGAGATGCGCTTCAGGGTGGCGGCGAACGCCTCCGCCGGGATCCGCAGTTCCACGATCGCCTCAGCGGCTCCGCCGGTGCGGCTCCGCTCGTCCCGGCCGACGAAACCCTCCGCGTCCCGGGTGATCTCGATCGCCTCGTCGGCCGACTTGTCGGCGGCCTTCACCTCGAGCCGCAGGGTTCCCGTGTGGACGACCGCCCGGGCCGGTTTACCCACCCCCGGTTCGCGTTCCTCACCGGGCTGCTCCCGCTCGGGTGCCGCCTCCGGGGCGGCGCCTCGGTCCACGGCGCTCCCGTCCGCGGCGCTCTCGTCCGCGGCGCTCTCGGCGCCGCTGTCGCCGCCGCAGCCGGCCAGCGTGACCGCGATGAGTACGGCGGCCAGCGCCGCGACCGTACGGTGTCTCCGGGATGTCATACGTCCTCCGTCCCCCGTGGCTACCTGTCATCGCTTCGATGGGGTAGCCGCACATGTGGTTCCGTCAGAGTCCCGAAAACAGGTAACGGTTGAGCCGCGGTGGCGCTAAGAGGGCGTACCGCATCCGGTACGAGCCAGGCCCCGCTGCCACGACAGGTGGCCACCCGGCGGGCCGGCCGGCACCACCCGACGGGGGCCGGGTGTTACTCGACGGGCTGCGTCGGCCGGGTGCGCAGTGAGGTCACATAGTCGTCCGGGGCGCCAGCCCGCTCCGCGGCTTCAGTCAGCTCCCGGAGATACCAGGCCGTCGGAAGGCCACCCTCGTAGCCGTCGAAGACGTACATCCAGCTGACCTTGTCGCCGTCCAGGGTCGCCGCCCGTACATGCAGCTTCCGGTACAACCCGGAGGTCGCCCCCTCAAGCTCGTCGAGGGTCTTCTGGTCGAACTCGTGGACGTCGTACAGCGCCACGAACATCCGGGACCCCCGGTCCTCCACCGCGGTCGCGAGGGAAGACTCCCACCCGAGGTCCTCACCGGCGAACGTCAGCCGCCAGCCCTCCAGCCACCCGGTGCCGACCAGAGGTGAGTGAGGACAGCAGGCGCGCATCCGGCCGGGATCCAGGTTGGAGCCGTAGGCGGCGTACATGGACACGACGACGACCTTAGCGTGAGGGAGAATGCCACGGGGCGGTAAGGCCGGACTTGACTACCTGGCGGGACGCGTGCTGTCCGGTGGGACCTGGGCGGCAGGTCCGGACGTGGCGAGGTACCGGGCTAGCCTTTCATGATCGCCGTACCGTGGGGCGAAGGTGGGAGAAACAGTGACGCGCATTGTGGTGATCGGTGGCGGGCCAGCCGGCTACGAGTCGGCCTTGGTCGCCACGCAGCTCGGCGCCGAGGTGACGGTCGTGGAGCGGGATGGCGCGGGGGGCGCGTGCGTGATCTCCGACTGCGTACCCAGCAAGACGTTCATCGCCTCCTCCGACGCGGTGACCGCGGTACGGGGCGCCGGCCGGCTCGGGGTACGAGTGGACGGCCTGATCGCCCAACCCGACGTCGGTACGGTGCACGACCGGGTACGCCAACTCGCCCAGGCGCAGTCCGCCGACATCCACGCCAAGCTGGTCAAGGCCGGGGTGCAGTACGTCGCCGGCTCCGCCCGAATGGGGGAGGACACCCTCGGTCACACCCACCGGATCGTGGTGGAGCCGGAGCATGGCGAGGCGCACCACATCGACGCTGACGCGGTCCTGATCGCCACCGGTGCCACCCCCCGGATCCTTCCGGATGCCGAGCCGGACGGCGAACGGATCCTGACCTGGCGCCAGGTGTACGACCTCGACGAACTCCCCGAGAAGCTGATCGTGATCGGTTCCGGGGTCACCGGCGCGGAGTTCGCGAGCGCGTACCTCGCGATGGGCGTCGAGGTGACCCTGGTGTCCAGCCGGGAACGGGTGATGCCGCACGAGGACCCGGACGCCGCCATGGCGATAGAGCAGGTCTTCACCGACCGTGGGATGACGATCCTGTCGCGGGCCCGGGCGTCGACGGTACGCCGGGTCGGTGACGGAGTACAGGTGACCTTGACCGACGGACGGGTCATCGAAGGCAGTCACGCGTTGATGACCGTCGGATCGGTGCCCAACACCGCGGGCCTGGGGCTGGAGGAGTACGGCGTCCACCTCGGCCAGAGCGGTTTCGTCTCGGTGGACCGGGTCTCACGTACCAACGTGCCGGGGATCTACGCGGCGGGTGACTGCACCGGCACCCTGATGCTGGCCTCGGTCGCGGCGATGCAGGGCCGGATCGCGATGTGGCACTCCCTCGGCGAGGCGGTGCAGCCGCTGCGGTTGCAATCGGTGTCGGCGAACGTGTTCACCGACCCGGAGCTGGCCACTGTCGGCGCCAGCCAGGCCGACGTCGACGCAGGGAGGGTGCCGGCGCGGACCGTGATGTTGCCACTGGACGGCAACCCACGCGCCAAGATGGCCGGCCTGGATGACGGATTCGTGAAGTTGTTCTGCCGTCCGGCGTCCGGGCTGGTGGTCGGTGGCGTGGTGGTGGCCGCGAAGGCGAGTGAGCTGATCCTGCCGATCACGATGGCGATCCGGCACCGGCTCACCGTGGACCAGCTGGCGCAGACCATCACGATCTACCCGTCCCTGTCAGGCTCGATCAGCGAAGCCGCCCGCCAGCTGATGCAGCAGGAAGGCGACTGACGCGGCGCCGGACTCAGATCCCG
>JBOGDK010000406.1:0-4354 GCA_050701795.1 Micromonosporaceae bacterium | reverse complement strand
GAGGTGCGTTCCCGCAGGTACGACAGGTCCTCCCAGGTCAGGTCGGACCGTGAGAACACCTCCAGGAAGGTCTCCACAGCCGCCCGTGCGTACGGCGAGCGCAGGTTGCCGAGCAAGCTCCCGGGATACGCCTGGGTGAGCGCGGCGAGGGTGCGCAGCGCGGTCAGTGTGGGACGCGGCTGCGTACCGGATCGTGGCCGGGCGGCACGGGCTTTCACCATCTCGGTGAACACCGGGTCCGAGGTGTACTGCGCAATCCCCTCACCACGGGCGAACGGCAGCGAGCCCAGATCCAGGTCGCGTGGCCGCCACCCCAGCATGTGGGTGTCGAGGGTGACCACGATGGCCTCGCAGCCGGAGGACTCGGCCCGCGCCACCAGGCTCGCCACCAGGTCGTTCGAGCTGCTCCAGTAGAGCTGGAACCAACGGGGCGCATCGCCCATCGCGGCGGCGCACTCCTCCATCGGGCGGGACGCCTGGTTGGAGAAGATCATCGGCACCCCGAGCCCGGCGGCGGCCCGCGCCACCGCGGTGTCGGCGCCGGAGTGTGCCATCGAGAGCACCCCGACCGGCGCCAGCAGGAACGGGGCGGGCAGACGCCGGCCGTACACCTCGACGCCGGTGTCACGTTCGGCGACGTCGCGCAGCATCCGTGGGACGATTCGCCAGCGATCGAACGCGTCCCGGTTCGCCCTCGTGGTGCGCTCGGAGCCGGCCGACCCGGCGACGTACGCGAAGCCCCGCCGGCTCATCCGGCGCCGCGCCGCCGCCTGGAGCGCGTCGGGCCGTACCGGCACCCGGGGGAGCCGCCCGAACGCACCGTCGGAGTAGATCTCCGCCTGGACCGTACGCCCGATGCCGACAGGCTCGCTCATGCCGGCATCATGCCACCCGGCGTGCGGCTGGCCAGTCCCGTGATTGATCCACATCGGGCCTCCGCGCGCGATCGATCGCCGGTGATCGCTGTGAGCGAACACGCACTGGAAATGATTCGACGATCGTCGTAGTTGAGTCGAGGTAACTCAACGATTTCCGGTAAGGGATGACGTAGATGAGCGAGACTCTGAACCTGCCCGTACTGCCGCTTGATGACCTTGTCGTACTGCCCGGGATGGTGGTCCCGGTACGCCTCACCGACGCCGAGGGGAGAGCCGCGATCGACGCGGCCCGATCCAGCGCCGAGGGCCGGATCCTGCTGGTGCCCCGGCTGGACGGCGAGTACGCCGGATCCGGCGCGCTGGGTGAGATCGAACAGATCGGCCGGCTCCCCGGGGGCGAACGCGCCGCGGTGGTACGCGCCACCGCCCGGGTACGGATCGGCGCCGGCACCAGCGGCCCGGGTGCCGCGTTGTGGGTCAACGCCGAGCGGTTGCCCGAGACCGGGGTCGATGAACGTACCGACGAACTGGCCCGGGAGTACCGGTCGCTGGTCACCGCTGTACTGCAGCGCCGGGGCGCCTGGCAGGTGATCGACCAGGTACGCGAGATCGGCAACCCGTCCGTGCTCGCCGACCTCGCGGGCTACTCGCCGGCGCTCTCTGACGAGCGGAAGCTGTGGCTGCTGGGCACCGCGGACGTGAACGTACGCCTGGAGAAGCTGATCGAGTGGACCCGGGAACAGATCGCGGAGGCCGACGTCACCGAGTCGATCGACGCCGACGTCCAGGAAGGCATGGAGCGCCAGCAACGGGAGTTCCTGCTGCGCCGCCAGCTCGCCGCGATCCGCAAGGAGCTGGCCGAACTGGACGGCAAGCCGGGATCGGAGGAGCAGGACTACCGGGCCCGGGTGGAGGCCGCCGAGCTTCCCGAGAAGGTACGCGAGGCCGCCCTCGCCGAGGTGGACAAGCTGGAGCGCACCTCCGAGTCCTCGCCCGAGGTGGGGTGGATCCGTACCTGGTTGGACACGGTGCTGGAGCTGCCGTGGGAGAGCCGTACCGAGGACACGTACGACATCGCCGGTGCCCGGAAAGTGCTCGACGCCGACCACGCCGGCCTGGACGACGTGAAGGAACGGATCATCGAGCACCTGGCCGTACGCAAGCGCCGCGCTGACCGCGGTCTGGGCGTGATCGGGGGCCGCCGCAGCGGTGCGGTGCTGGCACTGGTGGGCCCGCCCGGGGTCGGTAAGACCTCGCTGGGGGAGTCCGTGGCGCGTGCGATGGGTCGCAACTTCGTACGGGTCGCGCTCGGCGGGGTACGGGACGAGGCCGAGATCCGGGGGCACCGCCGTACCTACGTGGGTGCGATGCCGGGCCGGATCGTACGGGCCATCAAAGAGGCCGGCTCGATGAACCCGGTGGTGCTGCTGGACGAGGTCGACAAGGTCGGCGCGGACTACCGGGGCGACCCGACCGCGGCGTTGCTGGAGGTCCTCGACCCGGCCCAGAACCACACCTTCCGGGACCACTACCTGGAGGTGGAGCTGGACCTCTCCGACGTGGTCTTCCTGGCCACGGCGAACGTCCTGGAGTCGATCCCGGCGCCGCTGCTGGACCGGATGGAGCTGGTACGTCTCGACGGCTACACCGAGGACGAGAAGGTCACCATCGCCGCCGACCACCTGCTGCCCCGGCAGCTGGAGAAGGCGGGCCTGACCGCCGAGGAGGTGTCCATCTCCGACAGCGCGCTGCACCGGCTTGCCGCCGAGTACACCGCCGAGGCGGGGGTACGTGACCTGGAGCGCTCCGTCGCCCGGATCCTGCGCCGAGTGGCCGCCGGGCTGGCGACGGAGGAAAAGACCGTGCCGGTCGAGGTCGACGCCGAGCACCTCACCCGCTACCTGGGCCGCCCGAAACACACGCCGGAGTCCAAGGACCGTACCGGGGTGCCGGGGGTGGCGACCGGGCTGGCGGTCACCGGGGCCGGTGGCGAGGTGCTGTTCGTGGAGGCGTCCCTGGCCGACCGGGAGACCGGTCCGACCGGTGTGACGCTCACCGGTCAGCTCGGTGAGGTGATGAAGGAGTCGGCGCAGATCGCGCTGTCGTACCTGCGATCGCACGGCGCCGAGCTGGAGCTGCCGGTCGGGGACCTGGCCGAACGGGGAGTGCACGTGCACGTACCGGCGGGTGCGGTGCCGAAGGATGGTCCCAGCGCGGGGATCACGTTGACGACCGCGTTGGCGTCTCTGCTGTCCGGACGGCAGGTACGCCCGGACGTGGCGATGACCGGCGAGGTCTCGTTGACCGGACGGGTGCTGCCGATCGGCGGGGTGAAGCAGAAGCTGCTCGCGGCACACCGGGCCGGTATCACCACCGTGGTGTTGCCGAAGCGGAACGAGCCGGACCTCGACGACGTACCCGAGTCGGTACGCGTGGACCTCCAGATCGAGCTCGCGAGTGACGTACGGGACGTGCTGGAGGTCGCGCTGCGGCCGGCGCGTACCGCGTCGGTGGCCGCCTGAGCAGTGGCATCGTCCAGACCGTGTCCTGCCCAGTACGTGGAATGACATCGGCCGGTGGCAATCGCCACCGGCCGAGGTCTGGGGGGTACATCTTGGCGACCGTTGTGCGTCGCCGCCGTCGGGCACCGCGTCAGGGCCACCGTCAGACGGCGACCACGTCCTTGAGCCGGCGCAGCCAGCCACGGGCACCGCCTGGCTCCACCGGGGACCTGCGGGTGGACACTCCGGCGCTCACCGCGTCCCGGAACTCCCGACCCAGTTGTGCGGCACGCCGCGCCGGTGTGGTGGCTGATGTCAGGCCCGCGGCCCAGGCGAGCAGGGACAGCTCACGTTCCTCAGCGGCTGCCAGCGAGGGATGTCCGGCGTAGTGGTCGAGCAGCCGCCGGACCTCCGGCATGGCACGCATCGTTTCCCGGTACGCGCGTCCGACCGCGACCGAAGCCGGGTCCCCGGACTCCAATGCCGCGTCGATATGGGCGCCGGAGGTGCCTGTGCCACCGCTGATGAGCCGTGACCAGCAGGTCACCTGTGTCACTGAACGCCTCGGGAAGCGCGCTCTGCGGGCCGAAGGTCCCGTCCCGCTCCACCAGATCGAGCACGGTGTCGAGGGCCGCGCGCTTCGTTGCGTACGTCTGGGAGGCCATCTGACCTTCCTTCCGTCTTTGACATACCGCGAGTACGTACCCAAGGTATGTGGGACTTTCGGCCCTGGCAACAACAGGCCATGTGACCTGGCGCTCGGCCTCGGCAGGACGGCGCAGCGCCTCCCGCAGCTCCCCGGCATCCGCGCCTGACCTGCGAATACGCCCGCACGTGGGGTTGCGGAACGGAAAACCCTTCCCTTCCCGGCGGTCTATTGAGGTACGGATCACCTCCCGACTACTGTCCGGTAACGCCCGATCTGTGGGCGCTTCGGCATTCTGGGGAGGTCTTCCATGATCCGTGTCCTGGCGC
>JBOGDK010000405.1:0-4358 GCA_050701795.1 Micromonosporaceae bacterium | reverse complement strand
GACGGGACCGTGTCGGCGCGTACCGTCCGGGCGGTCAAGGCGGTGCTGGCCAGCGGCGTCGAGGTGGTGCCGGTGACCGCGCGGGCCCCGGGCGCGGCGATCCATCCGGCGCTTCGGATGGGGGTACGCGGTGAGGCGATCTGCTGCTCCGGCGCGGCCCGGGTGGACCTGCGTACCGGCCGGCTGACCTGGCAACGGCCGATGTCTCCGGAGCTGGCGCGCGAGGTCGTCAGGCGCATCCGTTCCGCGTGCCCGGATGCGGCGTTCGGGTGGATCCACGACACCGGGTTCACGGTCGAGGAGCGGTACCCGTACCCGGACCCGGACCGTGACGTGGGGCGGGTCGAGACGGTGTCCGGACCGGTGGTGGCGCTGTTCGCGCGGTGTGACGCCGAGTGCCGGAGCCGGTTCGCCGAGCAGGTACGCGACGCGACCACTGGCCTCGCGGATCCCGGCTACCACAGCACCGGCTACGCCGAGGTGGTACGCCGTGGCGTCTGCAAACTCGCGGCGCTTCGCGAGCTGTGCGCCGACCGCGGGGTGCCCGGCGACGAGGTGCTGGCCTTCGGCGACGGCGCCGCCGACGCCCCGATGCTGCGCTGGGCCGGGTACGGCGTCGCGGTCGCCGATGCCGAACCGGCGGCGGTACGCGTAGCCGACCGGGTGGCGGCCGGCTGCGCCGACGACGGCGTCGCGGCCGTCCTGGAGGAGTTCGTGGAGGTGAACCGATGACTCTGGCGACCCGCCCGCCGCTGGTGCGGATCCCCCGGGACGGTGCCCTGCCGGTGTCGTACACCCAGCGGGAACGGCTGGAGACCGGACGCGGGGTGTACCTGCCGAACAACACCGTGACGATCTCGCTGCGGTTCGACGGGCCGTTCGACCTGGACGTGCTGTCCCGGACGGTCAGCGCCGTGGTGGCGCGGCACGAGGGGCTGCGGGTGGTGTTCCCGACCGACCAGCGGGCAGCGCTCATCGAACCGTCCGGCTGCCTCCGGGTGGCCGAGGTCGGGCCGGACTGCCCGGACCCGTACGCCGCCGCGATCGACCTGCTCAGCGCCGACGCGCAGGTGCCGTTCGACCTGGCCGCCGGCCCGCTGTTCCGGTGCCTGGCGGTACGGGTGGACGAGACCACGCACCTGCTCGGGATCGCGATCGACCACGTGATCGCCGACGGCTGGTCCTGCAACCTGCTGGTACGCGACCTGCTCGGCACGTACGAGGCGCTCCGCCACGGCGAGGAGCCGGAACTGCCGCCGCTGCCGGTGCAGCACCTGGACTTCGTAGCCTGGGAACTGGCGTACCTGAGCGGGGGTGCCGAGGAGCGGCTGCTCGACTACTGGCGTACCGCGCTGGGGTCCACGGACCCGATCCCGGATTCGGGACTGGTGGACGTGTCGGTGCCGGCGGACGCCCCGGCCACGCTGGAACGGGTGCGTCACCCGCTCGCCGACGGGTTCCGGCAGCGCCTGGCCCGGTTCGCGGCGGCCTGCCGTATCACCCCGTACGCGGTGCTGGGTGCGGCGCTCTCGGCGGCGGTGCTCACCCAGCGCCGGGCGGACGGGGTGCCGTCGGCTGACGACGTGGCGCTGTTCGCGTCGTTCGGCAACCGTACGCACGCGACGGTGCAGGACGCGTTCGGATACTTCGCCACCCCGGGAACGCTGCGCACCGACCTGTCCGGTGACCCGGACTTCACCGAACTGGTACGCCGCCAGGCGCGGACCGTCTCCGGGGCGCTGCGGCACCAGGAACTGCCGCACGCGGTGGTCGTCCGGGAACTGCGCCCCGACCAGTACGGCTGCCGGTACCGCGGCGGCGCCGGCCCAGCGACCCGCTACCTGAACTTCGACCTGGCGCAGCAGCGTGCCCGGCCGTTCGGTTTCGGGGTGCGCGGCCTGACCGCCTCGATGATCTCGGTGCCCCGGCCCGACACGCCGCGCGGTGGATTGCGGCTGCTGGCGTACCAGCTGGAGTCCTCGATGGACCTGGAGCTGCGGTACCGCACCGACCGGTACAGCGCGCCGTGGGCGGAACGGTTCTCAGACCGGATGCGCCAGATCCTGTACGACGGCGTGGCCGACCCGTCCCAGCCGCTGTCCACGTTGGGCAAGCTCGCGGACCGGAGCACGTCATGACCCCGGTGCACACCGTGCCGGACCTGCTGCGGGTACGCGCCGCGCAGCAGCCCGACCGGGACGCGTTCCTGACCCCGGACGGCCGGTCGCTCACGTTCCGGGACTGGCAGCACCGCTCCGGCGCGCTCGCCGCCGCCCTGCTGCACCGGGGAGTACGCCGTGGCGACCGGATCGGGTTGCGCTACCGCAACGCCGACTGGCCCGAGTACGCGGTGGCGTACCTCGCGGTCCAGCGGGCGGGCGCGGTGGCGGTGCCGTTGTCGGCCCGGATGCCCGGCGCTCAGCTCGGGTACGCGCTGCGGCACTGCGCCGCCTCCGCCCTGCTGCACACCGCCGACGGCCCCCCGGTCGTCGACGACTGGCACGGCTGGACCGCGACTGCCGACGACCTGCACTGCTCCGGCGGCGTTCCGCTGGGCCCGGCGCCTCCGGGCGGCCCGGTGGACACGGCGCCGGGCGGCCTGGTGGACATTGCTCCGGGCGACCTGGTGGACCCGGTGCCGGGGCCGGGCGACCTGGCGCAGATCCTCTACACCTCCGGCACCACCGGGACCCCGAAGGGCGTCGCCGCCAGTCACGCCAACCTGCTGGCGGGGTATCGGCCGGACGCCCGGCAACGCCCGCTGGCCCACTCCCGACACTTCCTGCACGCGTTCCCGATCGGGCACAACATCGGCCAGACCATGCTGATGAACGCGCTGACCGCCGCGCCGACCGCGCTGCTCGCGGGTGACTTCGACGCCGAACGGTGCTGCGCTCTGATCGAACGGCACCGGGTCGGCACCGTCTTCGTGGTCCCCACCATGGCGATCGACCTGCTCGCTTCCGGCGTACCCCGGCGGTACGACCTGTCCAGCGTGGTGCTGCTCGGTGCCACCGGGGCCGCGCTGCCGCCGGCCGTGGCGGTCGGGCTCACCGAGGTGTTCGGCAACGCGACGGTGGTCAACTACTACACCTCCACCGAGGCGGCGCCGACCCAGACCACGATGGTGTTCGACCCGGACCGGCCGGCGTCGGTGGGGCGGGCCACCCACGGCGACGACGTGCTGGTCGGGGACCCGGAATCTGGGCCGCTGCCGGCCGGCGTACCGGGGGACGTGTGGCTGCGGTCGGCGCCGGCGCCCCGTTCGTACTACGGCGACGCGGAGGCGAGCGCCGCGGTGTTCCGTGACGGCTGGACCCGGATGGGCGACGTCGGCTACCTCGACGCGGACGGCTACCTGCACCTGGTGGACCGGGAGAGCGACGTGGTGAAGTCCGGCGGGTTCAAGGTCTCGACGCTGCAGGTGGAGGCCGCGCTGTACGAGCACCCGGCGGTCACCGAGGCGGCCGCGGTCGGCGTACCCCACCCCAGCCTGGGCACCACCGTGGCCGCCGCCGTCGTGCTCGGTGCGCCGACCCCGACCGAGCAGCTACGGGCGTTCCTTGCCGACCGGCTGGCGCGGCACGAATGTCCGACCCGGATCCTGGTGCTCGACCAGCTGCCGCGCAACGAGGTGGGCAAGGTCGTCAAGCGGGCGCTCGCCGAACGCCTGGCCACCCCGGAGCCGTCGCCCGCACCCGTTACCGGGACCGGCGCGGCCGTTACCGGGACCGGCGCCGCCGTAACCGGGACCAGCGCGGCGCGAGCGGCATCGGCCACCGAGACGGCGCTCGCCAGCCTGTGGGCCGAAATGTTCGGCGCCACCGGTACGGACGCCGGCCTCGGCACCGCCGGCACCGACACCGCCGGTACGGACGTGGGCTTCGGTCCATCGGACGACTTCTTCGCCCTCGGCGGCGACTCCCTCAACGCCGTACGGCTGGCGGCCCGGATCGCGGCGGAGTTCGGCGTGGAGGTGCCGCCCACGTTCCCGTTCGACTTCCCGCTGCTGGCCGCCCAGGCGGAGGCGATCGACGCCCTTGGCGGCTTCGATGGACAGGGCGTCCATCGGCGGGCACCCGCACCGACAGGGCAACAGGCACCCGAACCGCAGCGCGGCGGCCGGTAGGAAGGCGGCATCCGATGACCACCTCACCCGACGTCGCGCTGTCGGCGGCCAGGCGGGAGTTGCTGCGCCGCCGGCTGCGCGGCGATGCGGCCGCCGTCGAGATCCCGCGCAGCCCGCACGGCGTACCGCCGCCGCTGTCGTACGCCCAGGAGCGGCTCTGGTTCATGGAGCAGTACGTCCCCGGCACCGGCGCGTACGCGCTGCCGCTGGCGCTGCGGCTGACCGGCGA
>JBOGDK010000404.1:0-4386 GCA_050701795.1 Micromonosporaceae bacterium | reverse complement strand
ATGTGTGGCCCTGGCTGTGAAAGTGGCATTGTCACCAGACAGGGCGTAGCGGTGGCGGTGCTTCGCCGCTCATCGCGCCGATGACGCGCGAGAGGTCGCTCCGCAGCTTGGCCAGTTCATCCTGGCCTACCTCTTGCGCCACCTCACCTTCCAGGTCGTGGAGGACGTTGCCGGCCACGGTCAGGTGGCGGTGTGCCGCGTCGGTCAGGGCCACGAGTCTGCGGCGCCCGCCGGCCGGGTGTGGTTGCCGGCGTACGTAGCCCCGCTTCTCCAGGTCGTCGACGAGTTGGCCGGCCGCCTGTTTCGTCACTCCCAGTCGTTCGGCGAGCTCGCTGCTGGTACGGCCGGGTCCGCGCAGTATCTGGAACGCCATGCCGTGGATCGGGCGCAGGTCGCCGTACCCGGCGTCGGCCATCCGTCGCGTGAACTCGCCGAGCAGGAGCTGGAACGCCATGCCGAGCAGGAACGTCAGTTCGACGCCGGGGAGTTGGTCGTCACTGTCCACGGGTTCATCGTGACACCCGCGAGTCAAGGTGCTTTACTTGGCGTCGAGTAAAGCATCACCACCACACCCAACGCGGTGATGACCGGCCTGGCCGCCCCGAGCCGGGGCAGTACCGAACTGAGCACCTGGCAGGTCCGGATGCAGGCCGGTGCCGCTGGTCCGGAACACGTCATCGACCGCGAGCAGGTGTGGACCGTGACCCACGGCTCGATCGAGGTCACAGCAGGGGGCCGTGCCGAGGTGGTGGCCGCCGGGCAGACGGTTGTCATCCCGGCCTCGGTGGTACGTCAGATCCGGGCCAACGGCGAGCCGTTCGAGGCGTACGTGGCGATGCGAGCCGGCGGCCAGGTCCGGATACCCGGTCAGGGCGAGCTGCGACCACTGCCCTGGGCGGTGTGAACCCCTGGTATCAAAGCGGTGGATCTGGTCGTGCCGAATCAGATGCCGTGGCCGCGGCGGTGCAGCGCGGAGACCACGGTCTCCACCTTGACCACGCCGGCCGCCGCGGCGAGCGCGATCGCGGCCCGGGGCTCGCGCCACCGTGCCCGCATCGCCTTCCGGGCCCAGATGGTGGCGGCCCGGCGTTCCCCCTTGGCGGCGTGCCAGCAGGCGAGCTGGCCGTACACCCGGGCGGCACCGGGAGCGCTGGCGCCGATCTCGGGATGCCGGTCGAGCATCCACTCCAGTGAGGCGATCTTGGTGTCGTACTGGTGGGCGAAGTGGGACGCCCGGTTCCAACGGACCCGTACCAGTGGCTTGTCGACGTGCACGATGGAGTGCCGGCGAGCGGCCCGCAGCAACAGGTCCCAGTCTTCGTTCTGGCTCCCCGGCGCGTCCTCGGCGACCAGGCCAATGGCGGGCTGCGACTCGGGGCCGGAGGGGGCGGCTCCGAGGCGGTGCCCGCGCACCAGGGAACGGCGCCAGATCAGGAACGTCGAGGAATGCAGCATCGCCATCCGGGAACGGATCAGGTCGGCGAGCCCGACCTTGGAGATTCCGGCCAGACGCGGGTTGACGCGGTCGGCGTACTCCACCTCGATCGCGCAGGAGGCGAACTCCGCCTCCGGCTCGGCACGCAGCGCGCTGACCTGTTCGGCGAGCTTGTCGGGCCACCAGTAGTCGTCGTCGTCGCAGAACGCGACCAGGTCGGTGTCAAGTGCCAGGATCCCGGTGTTGCGGGTGCCGGCCAGGCCGGGGGTACGCGCGTTGCCGAGCACCATCACCGGGCGGGTCCCGGCGCGGGCCAGCAGGAAGTCCGGGCGGCCGCCGTCGTAGACCACGATGGTGCGCAGCCGCCCCGGGTAGTTCTGCCGGGCCACGGAGCGCAGGGTGTCCCGGAGGCTGTCCGGCCGGTGGTGGGTGGGGATCACCACGCCCACGGAAGGCCACTGGTCAGGTTTCATCGCCCTCACCGTCGATAGCCGTACGACCGGAGCAGGGATCCGGTCAGCGCACCGACCAGCTTGCGCCGCAGCGGTGGCAGACCGGTGCGCCACGCCTCGTCGGGGCGTAGCGGGATCCGGCCGGTACGGAAGCGCATCGGGTTGCCCGCCGCGCTGTGGTGGGTGGTCAGTTCGGCGTAGTCGCCGTTGTCGTCGGAGCCGAGAAAGTCCAGGTCACCGGACTGCAGGCCGGCGAACTCGGCCAGTTCCTTGGTGACGGCGACCGGGTCGTTGGTGAAGTCCTCGTACCGGATTCGCCGTACCGGAACGCCGTACCGTGTGAGGCCGTCGAGTGCGCGGTTGTGCAGGTTCCAGAGCAGCGCGGCACGGGCGGGGTGGTATCGGGTCATGTGCTCGCCGTCGGCCTCAGGGCGGGGCACTGTCCTGGTCCAGGAGTACGCCACGCCCCGGCTGTCACGTACCACGTGCACCACGCGCAGGTCGATCTCCGGCGCCCAGCGCAGGCAGTACGCCAGTGACGGGTGCTTCGAGGAGTCGATCACCAGGCGCCCGCCGGTGACCTCGGCGGCGGCCTCGTAGAGCCGCTGGTAGTGGGAGGTGTACTCACGTACCGCGTCGTAGTGGTCGGGGTGCAGCCGTGGGCCCCGGAGCCGCGCGACATGCCTGCTGCGGTCCACGGTGGCTTTCAGTCGTAGCAGCCGGTGCGGATCCACGGAATCCCAGCCACCGAAGCCGACGCGCCCGACGCGCTGCCAGAACCCGCACATCCGGAACGGGATCCCGCAGCCGCAGCGTTCGCCGTCGAGCAGGTCTCGTTGCCACAGGTGCACCACTTCGCCGAGCGGCACGGCGCCCGGGAGTTGGCCCAGGACGCGTTCCAGAACGGTGGTCCCACTGCGCCCCAGACCTCCGAGGAACAGCACACGGACCCGACGACCAGACAACCCTTCGACCCCCCTCCAACCAGCGGGTACAACGAGTCAACAGGGCGGCAGATCCGTCTTCGTGCTGAATTGCGAAAAGTGCTCCGCACAGTGGGGCGCTACGTTAAGTTGCGCGCCGTGCACAGTGAGCAAAACACTGGTGGTACGGGCATCGCCCGGGTCGCCGTCGGCGGGATCGACTTCGATCCGTTGACCGAGCGTGAAGTCATCGAGTACATCGTGGCTGCCCTCGACCGCGGGCAAGGTGGCACCATCGTGACCCCCAACGTCGACATCGCCCGCCAGGCACGGCGCTCCGAGGAGGCCGCCCGGCTCGTGGCGAACGCGTCGCTGGTCCTCGCCGACGGTATGCCGCTGGTGTGGGCGAGCCGGCTCGCGGCGGGCACCCGACCGCGCTGGCGGGATCTTGGAGCTCTGTGGTCGCGTCAGCGACCTCGGACGTCCAAGATCTACCCGCGCCGGCCGCGTACCGCACGGATTGGCGAGCGGGCGCTGCCGGGACGGGTCGCCGGGTCGGACCTGATCTGGTCGCTGTCGGCCGCCGTGGCCGCGGCCGGCCGTACGGTCTACCTGCTCGGCGGCGCCCCCGGCGCACCGAGTGTGCCGGAGCGGGCCGCCGACGTGCTCCGGTCCCAGTACCCCGGGCTCGCCGTCGCCGGTGCCGAGAGCCCGCCGTACGGCTTCGACGGCACCGCGGGCGGGACCGCCTCCGTGGTGGCCGCGGTCAAGGCCGCCAAGCCGGACCTGGTGTTCGTGGGCCTCGGATTTCCACGACAGGAGAGCCTGATCGAGACCCTCGCCGCGGAGCTGCCGGCCGCGTGGTTCGTCGGCTGTGGCGCGTCGATCGCGTTCGCCGCGGGGGCGGTGCCCCGGGCGCCCGGTTGGATGCGCCGGCTCGGCCTGGAGTGGCTGCACCGGCTCAGCGTCGAGCCCCGCCGGCTGTTCCGCCGGTACGTGCTTTACGACCTCCCGTACGCCGTCCGCCTGCTCCTCTCCTCGCTGCTCCGCCGATAGATCACCGAGGAGGCCGCCGGTGTCGGGACCTATTGACGGCAGGCTCAGGGTTGGCGGGCTCGGCGGTGTCTGTTGAAGCGTCACTCCGGCGCCACACGGTCGATTGGGCGCCATCGAAACGGCGTTGCGACGCGAAGCGTGGGGTATGTGCGTCAGCGGCGCCTTGGAGAACCTGTTCGCCGGTAGCGCGAGGTGCGCCTTCGATAATTGTGCGGAATTTCCTCCCGACCACCCGCAGAGGACCGGTTTTTGTCAGACCGTCCTCATAGGATTTCGATGTGGCTCAATCGATGAGACGTGTCGGCGGCAACGCCGTCGCTGCCGCGTTCATCGATGTCCAAGGCACTCTCAAGAGCGTTTCCGAGATTCCGTTGTGGTCGAATTCGGACGCGCAGATCACCGAGTTACTGATCGCCGCGGCACGGCTAGTACGGCAGTGACACTTCGTGATCTTGTCGGGGCGAGGTCGATCTCCCGGTTGTCGTGCTGCACGATCGGCGCCATGTCGCATCAGATCGCG
>JBOGDK010000403.1:0-4400 GCA_050701795.1 Micromonosporaceae bacterium | reverse complement strand
TCCGGCGACCTGGCGCAACCGTACCCCCTCGTCCGCTTCGACCTGCGTCAGCTGTTGACCCCGGATCAGTACCGTGACGGTCTCGCGGTCCATCGTGGGGTCGGAGACGGCGAACGTGACCTGGTCGCCGGGCTTCGCCTGCGCGATCACCGAGGCGGGGCCGTCGATTCTCAACCCGCCGGCCTCCTGCCGGCCGGCGGCGAACACGTTGGCGGCCATCAACTTCAGGCCGGTGTGCTTGACCGCCTGCACCCGCGGGTTGTTCACCAGCACTGTCAGCGCCCCGTCGGTGTAGTCGCGGAGCTGGCCCTCGGAGGCGTTCGGCACCAGGGCGTACGCCAGCGACGCCGGCTCGCTTCCCGCCGGCTGCGCGATCGAGACTCCGAAGACGTTGCGGGTGACCTGGGTGTCCGGGTTGGAGGTGCGTACCACCCGGCGGCTGCGGGTCACCTCCGCCAGGTCGACGGTCACCCGCTGCTGGTCGAGGAAGACGTACCCGAGCGCGGTGTTCTGCGTGCTGTTGGCGTACCGCAGCCAGCGCGGCTCCGCGGTGCCGGGCCGGGACCAGGCGTCGCCGTCGCGCAGCTCCCCGGTGACAGTGACCTGGTCGGACGGGGCGGCGATCCGGGAGTCGACGGCGGTGGTGACCGCGCGGCCGGTGGGATCACCGACGTTGGCGGCGAGGACCACGATCTCGTCGTCCAACATGAACCACGACTTGGTGGCCGTCGCGTTGCGGTAGACCACGAAGTCGTCGGGCAGGATCCCCTCCTGCTTGTCGGCGTACCCGACGTCGCTGGACTGCACCAGGCCCGCTGCCCCGTAGGTGCCGAGAGTCGCCCCGCCGGAGTGCCGGTTGGTGCCGCGCGGGAAGTAGACGTACGTGTTCTGCGACTCCGACGACGGGGTGAAGTTCAGCGGGTGGCCGGGGTTGTCGTAGTACGGCGTGCCGTACAACTCAGGGATCGTCTCGCGCTCCTCGACGGGGGCGGTGACGCCGGCCAGCCGGTACGGCGACACCGTCGTGTAGTAGTCGACCCCGTACGCCTGGGTCTGGTCCTGCCCCGAAAGGTAGAGGTAGTACGCCCCGTCCCCGGAGAACCACGGCATCAGGTTCTCGCCGCTCATGTACTCGTACTTGCTGATCCGGTCCGAGCTGCGGGCCAGCGCGAACGCGTACCCGGGGCGGCGGTGCACCGTACGGTCCATCGCGTTGAACGCGACGCTGCGGGCCGCCGGGTTGAGGTCCGCGGGCGGGACGCTGTCGTCACCGGTGATGTCGGCGTAGCGCACGATGCTGACCGGGGACACGAAACGGTCGGGGTCGAGTGGGGTCGGTGACGATGCCTTGATGAACTTCACGTAGCCCTTCAGGGCGGTGGCGGCGTCCCCGGTGGCGTGCTCGGAGAGGTCGACGACGGCCTCGACCACGATCGCCACGTCGGCGTACCCGGTGGTGGTACGCGACACCGCCCGGCCCTTGACCACCTCCATCATCCAGCCTTCGAAGATCAAGGGCGCGAACCCGTTGCTGACCCAGCCCTGCACCACGGGCACCAGGTTGCCGCCGTTGGCGTACGCCGTACCGCCGAGGATCTTCAGGGTCTGCACCACGCGGGTCAGCAGGGCCTTCCCGTACGACCCGGTGTACGCGACGGAGTGGTGCTGGATGAACGATCCGTCGGCGTAGTAGCCGTCTGTGACGCCGTGCTTCAGGTCGTACGGGTCGATCGTGGTGAACACCGTCATCTGGTCGGTGAGCGCCTTGCGGACCCGCGCGTCGTCGCCGAGCAGCGCGCCTTGCACGATCCGGTTGGTGGTGATGTCGGCCAGGTTGGCGCCGGTGTGGAACCGGGAGTCCAGGTCGACGTCGCCGTCCCTGCCGTTGCGCAGGTACGCATCCATCGAGGCGACGTACGTTGTGACGAGTTCGGGCTCGACCTCGCCGGCCAGCAGCACCAGAGTCCGGGTGACGTGGTTGGAGATCCCGATCTCCCAGTTGAACCAGTTGCCGTAGTAGCCCGTCGACTGGTCGCCGTAGTGGTGCTCGTGCAGCCACCTCAGCCCGTCGAGCACCCGGCTCCGCGCCGCCTGGTCGCCTTCCAGCGCGCCGCCGGGGGCCCGGGTGGCCAACGCGATCTCGTACAGGTACTGGAACGACCGGTTGAGGTTGGAGTCGCTGGAGCCCAGCGGCTGCCCGGCGAAGAGTTCACCGTCACCCGCGGTGTCCATCGCGTCGAGCCGGGTACGGGCCGTCCGTTCGATGGCGGCGAGCTTTCCGGCGGCCTCGGGGCGGCCGTTGGACGCGGTGGTGCCGGCGAAGATGTCGACCGTGTTGCTGAGCACCCGGGCGTGGTCGGCACCGGGGTCGGCTTCGGGGTCGGCGGAAGCCCGGCCGGGCGTCGCGAGGGTGATCAGGCCCGTGGCGGGAACCAGCGACAGCAGGCGACGGCGAGTGATCTTCATCAGCTCGCTCCTCAGGGGAGGCGAAATTTCCTACGCGGCGAGTCAAACAGACGTCAGTAATTTGCGGCAAGGGTCTCTGGGTAGCGACCCGGTGACCCGACCGCCCAGGTCAAGGGCAGCCGAGCTGGCCTCGTGGGGACACAATGCCGTTGGCGGTCCGTGCGCCGTGGTGGTCCACAGTGATCGCCACCGAACCTCTCAAGGAGGCAGCAGTGGCCGAGCCACAGCAACCCCCGACCCCGGGAAGCGCCGCGCCCGGCCCTCCGTACGGCCCCCCGCCCGTCCGGCCGAAGGGCCGCGTCTGGCCATGGGCCGCTGGCGGGACCGTCCTGGTCATCGTGGTGTGCTTCGGAGGATGCGCCGTCGTCCTCAAGGGCCTGGCGAACGAGATCGACAGGGTCGCCACGACAAAGCACACGATCGTCTACGAAGTTACCGGCGATGGCAGCGCCCACAGCATCACCTACGCCTCCACTGACAGTGGTGGTACGGAGCAGCGCACCAGGGCGAAGCTGCCGTGGCGGAAGAAGACCACGTCGAAGGGGCTCTGGAACTCGTACCACGTGGTGGCCCGCAACAGCGCCGAAGGCTCGATCACCTGCCGGATCTCCATCGACGGCAAGGTCGTCACGGAGAACACGAGCACCGGCGGGTACGCCGTCGTGACCTGCCGAGCGACCAGCGACGACGCCAAGAAGAAGTAGCCGTCGGTACGGGCGCGGCGGTCAGGGTGCCGGGACCCCGATCGTCATCTTCACTGGCCGGTGATGGTTGTCGCCGGTCCTGGCCAGCTTGCCGAGACAGCAGGTGGTGATCGGCTGCGAAACGTAGAAGCCGTCGATGCGGAGCCCGTCGTCCGGTCCTCGTGGCTTGAGGCCGGTGCGTTGCCCGATGTCGTTCGGGTCGTCGTCGACGATCTTGTTCCAGTCGGCTCCGAGTACGGTCAGCCGGTCGGTACGCCTGACGAACGACACCACGTTGTCGGCCATCGTGGCGTACCTGCCACCGGGACCGGTCTGGCAACGCGGTGGCGGCATGTGCAACGAGGCGACCCTGATCCATCGGCCGTTGCTGAGCTGTACCGGAACCTTGGCGATCCAGCGCGTCAGGATGCCGCCGTCCGGGCAGTGGCCCCCGTCGACGCCCTTGACCAGCTCCAGGCTGCCGACCTCTTTGGTGATCGACCTGCGGATGACGACGGCGCTGCCCTGCCTGTCCTCCGAGGACGTGTCCTGCCGCACCACCCAATGCAACCCCAGCACCTGCCGCAGTACGACGAACTTGGCCTCCTGCACGAACACGATGTCGGCGTTGGGGCCGACCACCGCCCACGCCTTCTTGACGTAATCGGCGCCACGGAAGTCAAGGTTGGCGGTGACCACACGGACCTGCAGGTTGGCCGCGGCGGAAGCCTGGTCGGAGGCGGCCGACGCCTGGTGGGCGACGGCCACTGTGGTCAGCATCGCGGCCGCCACAGCGGCGACGGCGACGGTCCGCCGGCCTGGGCGTGTCATGCGCATGGGCACCTCGCTTGTTGAACGGTGGTCACTACCGGGTTCGTCCGGCGGGACGGCGGGATCAGAGGAACGCTCCCACCGAGGGAGTGGCGCCGGATCCCCAGTGCAGGATCGCGGCGTAGAGCACCCGGCGGTGTTCACCCGTGGGTTCGCCCTGACACGGTCTGGTGCCGGTGCCGCAGACCCATCCGTGCAGGAAGATCCGCCAGCCGCCATCGAGGGACGGCACCACATCAGCGCCGCCGGGTCCGCAGATGCCGGTGCTGGACGTACTCAGCAGCGTGTGCTCCGTCGCGCCCGAGAAGCTCCACTTGTTGGAGGACCGCAGCCACACCGTGGCGTAGCTGCAGTTGTTGTAGCCGTACCGGGACGCGAACAACACGTAGCTGGAGCCGTGTTGCACCAGCACCGGATTTT
>JBOGDK010000402.1:0-4418 GCA_050701795.1 Micromonosporaceae bacterium | reverse complement strand
CGCTGGGGGCGCCGCTGGGGGCGCCGCTGGGGGCGCCGCCGGTGCCGCCGCTGAGGCCGCGCAGCAGGTCGCGGAAGATCTCGCCGCACCGGGAGATCGCCGTCCGGTCGCTCTCGCCGGGCGCCAGCTCGGGTGCGGCATCGAAGCCGGCACGGCGCCACACGTCGTCGTGCATCTCCACGATCAGGGTCGATCCGGTGCGGTCGTACGGGTACGCATGCACCTGCATCACCCCGTACGGGGTGTCGCGTACCGCGAAGGTGAACGCGTCGAAGACCTTGTCGGTGCCCATCCAGATGTACTTGCAGCGCCTGGTCTCGAAGTCCGGCCGGAAGGTGTCCGCGTACTTGGTACGGGTCGCGGAGTGCACCCCGTCGGCGGCCACCACCAGGTCGTACCCGGCGGACAGCTCGTCCACGGGCGGCGCCTCGCTGTGGTAGCGCAGCCGTACGCCCAGGTCACGGCAGCGTTCCCGGAGGATCTGCAGCAGGCGTACCCGCCCCATGGCGGCGAATCCGTGGCCACCAGAAGTGATCACCTCACCGCGGGGGCAGTGCACATCGATGTCGTCCCAGCGGGCGAACTCCGCTTCCATGGCCCGGTAGATCTCGGGGTCGGCGTGCTCGATGCCACCGAGGGTCTCGTCCGAGAAGACCACCCCGAACCCGAAGGTGTCATCGGGTGCGTTGCGCTCCCACACCGTGATGTCGCGTCGGGGGTCGAGCTGTTTGGCGAGGGCGGCGAAGTACAGCCCACCCGGGCCACCCCCGATCACCGCGATCCGGCCATCTGCATCCGCCACCTGACGAGCGTATGCTGTTTCCACGACGACCGTCAAGAACTCGCCAGATCACGCCCGGCCGACGGCGCGGCGCGGAGTGTGCCCGGGGACCGAAACCCGGCACGCGGGGGGCCGAGGACTGCCGCGACGGAGGCCGAGGGCCGCCCGTGGCGAGGCGCGACGGGGACAGTGGACCGGGATCATGGAACACGCCCGGCGTGGTTCACGATCCCGGCCCACCGTCGGGGTGGCGGGCCAGGGCAGACGCCTGGTTGCAGTGCGAGGGTGATCAGCCCCGGCCCACCGTCGGGGCGGCGGGCCAGGGCAGACGCCTGGTTCCAGTGCGAGGGTGATCAGCCCCGGCCCACCGTTGGGGCGGCGGGCCAGGGCAGACGCCTGGTTCCAGTTGGAGGGTGGTCAACGGATGGAGGGTGGCCAGCGGATGGGGGATGGGATGCGGGGACGGTTCGTGGGGCGTACCGCGGTGGTCACCGGTGGGGCCGGTGGCATCGGGCGTGCCGTCAGCGCCGGGTTCGCCGCCGAAGGCGCGTCCGTCGCGGTGGTGGACGTCGACCCCGAGGCCGTGGCGGACGCCGTCGACGCCCTGACCGGCGCCGGGGCCCAGGACGGTGCCGGGGCCCAGGACGGTGCCGGAGTGCAGGCTGTGGGCTTTGCCGTCGACGTGGCCGACCCCGAAGCCGTCGCCGAGATGATGCGCCGGGTACGAGAGGCGCTCGGCCCGCCACGCGTCCTGGTGACGCTCGCCGGCGGCTCCCTCGCCACGCCGAAGGACCTGGATGCGATCGCTCCGCCCGATCTCGACCTTGTCCTCGATGTCAACGTCAAGGGCACGTTCTACTGCTGCCAGGCCGCGGCGCCGTACCTGCGGACCGGAGGCAGCATCGTCACGGTCTCCTCGATCGGTGCCCGCCAGCCGTCCCCGGTGACCGGCGCCCCGTACGCCGCCGCCAAGGCCGCCATCGGTGGACTCACCCGGCGGCTCGCCCGGGAGCTCGGACCCTCCGGAGTACGGGTGAACGCGGTCGCCCCCGGCCTGTTCCTGACCGGCCGGCTGCAGGGCATGTTCGACGCGATGCCGCCCGCGGAACGGCGCGAGGTGCTGGACGCGATCCCGCTGGGCCGGATGCCGGAATTGCGGGAGATCGTCGACCCCGTGATGTTCCTCGCCAGCGACGAGGCGAGCTACGTCACCGGAGTCACCCTGGACGTCAACGGCGGCCGCTACATGCCCGCCTGACCACCCACCGCCCGACCGCCGGTCGACCGCCCGCCGACCGCCCGCCGGCCACCCGCCGGCCACCCGGCCAAGATCCACGCAGGTAACCGAAAACCAGCGGCCTCAGGGAGCCCTGAGACCGCTGGTTTCCGGAAACCAGCGCGGGGTGGCCGCTACGTACCCGACTGGGCCCGCGCCTGTTCCGCGGCCTGGTCCCGCAGTACGAAACGCTGCACCTTGCCCGTGGACGTACGCGGCAGCGCCGGCAGAAACTCGACCTGCTTCGGGCACTTGTACGGTGCGATCTTTGCTTTGCAGTGATCCCTCAGCTCGGTGATCTTCACGTCGTCTCCAGTGACACCCGGACGCAGCACCACACATGCCTTGACCAGCATCGTGCGTACCGCGTCCGGAACGCCGATCACCGCGGCCTCCACGACGTCGGGATGCAGTAGCAATGCCTGCTCCACTTCCGGGCCGGCGATGTTGAACCCGGCAGAGATGATCATGTCGTCGCTGCGCGCCTGGTAGTGGAAGTACCCGTCTGCGTCCCGCAGGTACGTGTCGCCGGTGATGTTCCAGCCGTTCTGCACGTACGTGGACTGCCGCTCGTCAGCCAGGTACCGGCAGCCCGTCGGGCCCTTCACGGCGAGCCGGCCGATCGTCCCGTCCGGCACCGGCTTCCCGTCGTCGCCGAGTACGGCCGCCTGGTAGCCGGGAACCGGTTTGCCGGTCGCACCGGGGCGGATCTCGTCGTCGGCCGCCCCGACGAAGATGTGCAGCATCTCGGTCGCGCCGATGCCGTCGATGATCTTCAGCCCGGTGGCCTCGTACCACGCCTCCCAGGTGGCCTTCGGCAACGGCTCGCCGGCCGACACGCAGCGCCGTAGCTTCGGCAGCCCACCCGCGGGCAGGTCCGGGATCATCACGCGGTACGCCGTCGGCGCCGTGAACACCACCGTCACCCCGTGCTCGGCCATCGCCGGCAGCAGCACGTCCGGGGTGCCCTTCTCCACCAGCAGGGTGGACGCCCCCGCGTGCAGCGGGAAGACCACCAGGCCACCGAGCCCGAACGTGAAGCCCAGCGGCGGGCTGCCGGCGAACACGTCGTCCGGTGTGGGTTTCAGGACGTGGCGGGAGAAGGTGTCGGCGATGGCGGGTACGTCACGGTGGAAGTGCATCGTGGCCTTCGGGCGGCCGGTGGTGCCGGAGGTGAAGCCCAGCAGCGCCACGTCGTCCGCGGCGGTCGCCACGTTGTCGAAGTCTTCCGGTTTCGCGGCGGCCAGCGTGATCAGGTCATCGGCGCCACCCCCACCCCACGCGACGTACGGAGCGATCTCCGCCGCCGCCAGGTCAGCCTCAAAACGGTGGTCCACCAGGGAGAGGTTGATCTTGGCGATTTCGCCGATCGTACGCAGCTCCGACTCGCGCAGCAGCGGCATCGTGGTCACCACGACCCCGCCGGCCTTGAGGACGCCGAACCAGCACGCCACCAGCCACGGGTTGTTCGGTGCCCGCAGCAGCACCCGGTTGCCGGGCACGATGCCGTGGTCCTCCACCAGCACCCGGGCGATCTGGTTCGCCCGCCGCAGCAGGTCACCGTACGTCCACGACTCGGTCGGGCTGAGCAGGCAGGGCCGGTCGGGGCCGTACCTGGTGATGGTGTCGTCGAGCAACGCCGCCGCGCAGTTCAGCCGCTCGGGATACTGCAACTCCGGCAGGTCGAAGCTGAACTCCGGCCACTGCTCTGCCGGTGGCAGATGGTCGCGGGCGAACGTGTCCTTGTGCGCGGACGGCGAGAGCTGCATTGCTTGGATCCCCCTGTGTGAGTGGACCGGCTCGTGACCGGTGGGAAGCGGCTCCTGGCGCAGGGTGGTACGACGCTGTGGCGGCGTACCACGCGCCAGTATTCCGCCAAAGTGACGGCAGTCAAGGTCTCGCTACAACCTGCTACACGGAGCCGGTACGCCGCTCACGCCCCGTATCGTGTCCTCGTGACGACGATACGGCGTACGGACGACGAACTGGAGACCTTGGTCGCTGGTGGCCGCGCCGCACAACCCCGCGCGTTGATCGTGACCGTTTACGGGCTCTACGCCCGGGAGGTCGGTGGCTGGCTGTCCGTCTCCGTCCTGATCCGGCTGCTGTTCGAGCTCGGGGTGGACGAGCCCGCCGTACGATCCGCGATCTCCCGGCTGAAACGGCGCGGCCTGCTGGAGCCGGAACGCCGCCACGGCCTCGCCGGATACGCACTGTCGCCGTCCGGTCGGGACGTCCTCGACGAAGGCGACCAACGGATCTTCCACCAGCCAGGCGCCTCGCTGTCCGACGGCTGGCTGCTGGCGGTCTTCTCGGTGCCCGAATCCGAACGCCAACGCCGCCACACCCTGCGCTCCCGGC
>JBOGDK010000401.1:0-4418 GCA_050701795.1 Micromonosporaceae bacterium | reverse complement strand
GCTCACCAGCGACACCGCACTCGCCGTGGAGGTACGGCGCCGCGCGGCCGAACACTGGCCCGGCAGCCACGTCGGCACGGCACTCGACGGCGCCGCCGCCGCGGCGTGGCTGGCCGCGAGCGAGCTACCAGACGAGGCCGTCGACGCCGAGGCGACGCACACCAGGTTGCTCGACAGGTCCACCAGTGACTGACGCCGGGAGGGTCAACCGGGTAGGCGTGCCGGCGTCAGTGCGTCAGCCCCGCGGCCCGCCTCAGGTCCCAGTAGCCCAGTTCAACTCCCAGTAGCTCGGCTCAGCTCCCAGTAGGCGACAGCGGCGGCCGCGGCCACGTTCAACGAATCCACTCCCCGACTCATCGGGATCCGGGCCCGCACCTGGCTCGCGGCCAGTGCCTGCCGGGACAGTCCTGAGCCCTCGGCGCCGAGCAGCAGCGCCGGCCGTTCGCGTACCGCCGCGTCGAGTTCGTCGATCGGGACCGAGCCTTCGCCAGGCGTCAGCGCCACCACGGTGAACCCGGCGTCGCGTACCTCCCGCAGGTCGCCCGGCCAGTCGGCCAGCCGGGCGTACGGCACCGCGAACACCTCGCCCATGCTGACCCGTACGCTGCGCCGGTACAGCGGATCGGCGCATGACGGCGACAACAGCACGGCGTCGATCCCGAGGCCGGCGGCCGCGCGGAAGATCGCCCCGAGATTGGTGTGGTTGTTGACGTCCTCCAGCACCGTGACCCGCCCCGCACCGGCCAGTACCTCGGCGACGGACGGCAGCGGGCGACGGTGGAACGAGGCCAGCACACCCCGGTGGACGTGGAACCCGGTGATCTCGCGCAGTACGTCCGGGGCGGCCGCGTACACCGGCGCGGCACCGGTGTCCACAGCGGACAATTGCGCTGCTCGTTTGGCGTCCAACAACACCGAACGCGCCACGTACCCGGCCCGCAGCGCCCGCCGCAGCACCAGCTCCCCCTCCGCGATGAACAGGCCCCGCGGCGGCTCGAACCGGGTACGCAACTCCACATCGGTCAGGGCCCGGTAGTCGGCGATCCGGGCGTCGTCCGGATCGTCGATCAGCACCGGGCTACCTGACCCCACGTGTGGCACGGTCAGGACGGCCGCTCCCAGCCCTGCTCCGGCTGGCCCGGCTGCTGCTGCGGCGGCTGCGGTTGTGGTGGCGGCGCGCCGGGAGTGGCTTGCGGCGGCGGGCCCGGGGGGACCTGCTGCGAGCCAGGCTGCAACGCGTCGCCGTGCGGCGGCGCCTCGCCCTGGGCGGGAGCGGCGGGCAGACCCGGCGTCTGCGACGTACCGGAAACGCCCTGGCGATTGCGGGACGGCACCGCCTGCTCCGCTTCGCGTACCGCCGACTGGGCCTCCCGCTCCGCCGCCTCGGCCGCGGCCTGGGCCTCGGCGCTGATCTGGGCGATCTCCGCGGACTCCTCGCCGCTGACGGTCGCTTCGCTCGGCTGGTCCTGCAGCCGTCCGATCACGCCACCGATGCCTTCGAGGGCCTTGGTCAGCTCGGAAGGGATGATCCACAGCTTGTTCGACTCGCCCTGAGCGATCGCCGGCAACGCCTGGATGTACTGGTACGCCAGCAGCTTGGGGTCCGGGTTGGCACGGTGGATCGCGTCGGCCACGGTACGGATCGCCTTCGCCTGCCCTTCGGCGTGCAGCACCTGGGCTTCCCGGTTGCCCTGTGCCCGCAGGATCGCGCCCTGCTTGTCGCCCTCCGCGGTGAGGATCTGGGACTGCTTGTGCCCCTCGGCCTGCAGGATCGCGGCCCGCCGGTCCCGCTCGGCCCGCATCTGCTTCTCCATCGAGTCCCGTACGCTCGGCGGCGGCTCGATCGCCTTGATCTCCACCCGGGTGACCCGGATGCCCCATTTGCCGGTGGTTTCGTCGAGCACCCCGCGGAGCTGCCGGTTGATGTCGTCCCGGCTGGTGAGCGCCTTCTCCAGGTCCAGCGACCCGATCACGTTCCGGAGCGTGGTGACCGTGAGCTGCTCGATGCCCTGCAGGTAGTCGCGGATCGCGTACGTCGCCAGCCGCGGATCGGTGACCACGTAGTAGAGGACGGTGTCGATCGAGACCACCAGGTTGTCCGATGTGATCACCGGCTGTGGCGGGAAGCTCTCCACCCGTTCCCGCAGGTCGACCTTCTCGCGTACCGCGTCGACGAATGGCACCAACAGGTTCAGTCCCGGGTTCAGGGACCGCTGGTATCTGCCCAGCCGTTCGATGATGTAGACCTGCTGCTGCGGCACGATCCGTACCGACCGGACCAAAGTGACGAGCACGAACAGTGCCACCACCAGCAGAAATATCAGAAGTACAGCTTCCACCCCTAGAAGTCCTTCCCTGCTCGGCGCCGTGGCGCCTTGGCTGTATCGCCGGTGACCGCGCTAGAAGTCTTTCCACACCAGGGCGGTGGCGCCTTTGACCTCCACCACCTTGACCCGTTCGCCCGGCTCCAGCACCTGCATCCCGTCGTACGCCCGGGCGGTCCAGGCGTCACCCTGCACCTCGACCAGGCCACGGTCGGCGTCCACCCGTTCCAGCACGATCGCGACGGCACCTTCAATCGCCGCCACCGACAGCGGGGTTCCGTCATCGGCGTGCTGGCTCATACGCTGCTTCAGGAACGGTCGTACGCCGCCGATTGTCAGCACCGACACCACGGCGAAGACCAGAACCTGGATCCAGATCTGGTCGGTCACCAGCGCAGACCCGGCGGCGGCGAACGCGCCGATCCCGAGCATCAGGAGGAACAGGTCGACCGTGAACACCTCGGCGACCACGAGACCGATGCCGATGATCAACCAGATGAGTGCTGCCACACTTAGATCCTGACACGCCGGGGCGAACACCTGGGTACCGCGGTGCCAGCTGTCGCCGTACTGAAAGGTTCCGCCTGTGCCGCTGCATGAGGACACCACCCGTTCGATCGACGCCCGGGTCGCCGCCGCGCAGTCCGAGGCCCGTGCCCCCTCACTGATCGTCGGAGTGGTACGCGACGGCGGGCTGGTCCACGTCGCAGCCGCCGGAGAAACCCCCGTACCCACCCCGGACACCCAGTACCGGCTCGGCTCGATCACCAAGACCATGACCGCGATGCTGGTGATGCGGTTGCGGGACGAGGGGCGGCTTGCGCTCGACGACCCGATCGACCGTCACCTGCCCGGTACGCCGGTCGGCGCGGCCACGGTACGGCAGCTGCTCGGCCACGCCTCCGGGCTGCGCCGGGAACCTGCCGGCCCGTGGTGGGAACGCGCTGCCGGTACGTCCTTGGAGTCGCTGCTCGACGACCTGGACCCGGACATGCTGGTGCACCCGCCGTACCGGACATTTCACTATTCCAACGTGGCGTACGCGCTGCTCGCCGCGGCGGCGTCCCGGATCACCGGCGAGTCGTGGTCCGACCTGGTGGGCAAGCGGTTGCTGACCCCGCTCGGGATGCGGCGCACCACGTACCAGTGCGAGGAGCCGTACGCCCTCGGGTACGTCGTACACCCCTGGCTGGACACGATGCGCGAGGAGCCGCGGCACGACAGCGGCGCGATGGCCCCCGCGGGCCAACTGTGGAGCACCGTGGCCGACCTCGCCCGGTGGGCGGCGTTCGTCGCCGACCCGGACCCTGAGGTGATCAACCCTGGGACGGTCGCCGAGATGGCCGCGCCGGTGATCCTGACCGACCCCGACACCTGGTCCGGCGGCTACGGCCTGGGCTTTCAGCTGGTACGCCGCGGCGAGCGGATCCTGGTCGGGCACGGCGGCTCGATGCCCGGGTATGTCGCGTTCGTCGCCGTGCACCGCCAGTCGGGCACCGCGGCACTGACGTTCTGCAACGCGTACAACGCTCCGGTCGCGCTGTCATCGCTGTGCGGTGAGGTGATCGACACGGTGCTCGACGCCGAGCCCGTGGCCCCCGCCCCGTGGCGACCGGGACCGGCGGCACCACCGGAGATCGCCGCGCTGTGCGGCACCTGGTGGTTCCTCGGTCTGGAGTACGAGGTCCGGCACGATGCCACCGCCGGCGAGCTGTCGTTCCACTCCCAGCGCCGGGGCCCGGCGGTGCCGTGGCGGTTCATCCCGGACGGCCACGACCGGTGGCGCGGCGTGTCCGGCATGAATGACGGCGAGACCCTGCTGGTACGCCGGGGCGCCGACGGCACGCCCGCGGTGCTGGACATCGCCACGTTCGAGTTCGCCCGGGACCCGCTGCCCGACATCTGACCGCCGGGACTGGCCGGCCACCGCCGGGGGCTCGCCGGCTACCGTCGGTTACTCCGGCGCCGTGGTGACGAAGTCGATCAACCGCTCCACCGCGCCCAGCAGCGGCGTCTCCACGTCGTGGAAGTCATTGACGGCGCCGAGCACCCGGCGCCACATCGCCTGCGGGTCGGAGACCCCCAGCGCGGCGC
>JBOGDK010000400.1:0-4421 GCA_050701795.1 Micromonosporaceae bacterium | reverse complement strand
GCGGCCCTGACCGGGCTGCTGAGAATCACCGGCCTGCACAACGTGGAGATCCGCCAGTGAGCCGGGTGCAGCGGAGCAGGAGCGTCTCGGGTGTCCTCGCCTGGCTCGGCACCGGCGCGGTGATGCTGTTCCTCTACGTCCCGATCGTGATCCTGGTCGTCTTCTCGTTCAACGCCGGCGGCAGCCTCTCCTTCCCGTTGCAGGGCCTGAGCCTGCGCTGGTACTCCGAAGTGCTGTCCGATCCGGTCTTCCGCGCGGCGCTGCAGAACAGCGTCGTCGTCGGCCTGATCACGGCGGCGTCGACCGGCGTCCTCGGCACCCTGGCGGCGCATGCGCTGACACTCTGCCCGCCGCGCTGGCGGTCACTGGTGGCGCTGCTGACCTTCGCACCGATCACCTTGCCGGGGCTGTTCCTCGGCCTCGCGCTGCTGTCCTTCTTCGCCGAGGTGAAGATTCCGCTCTCGCTGTGGACCGTGGCGTGCGGGCACTTCATCTTCACCTTGCCGTACTTCGTGATGATCGCGCGGGCCGCTCTGGACCGGATCGACCCCGGCTACGAGGAGACGGCCGCCGACCTCGGAGCCTCCTCGTTCCAGAGGTTCACGAAGGTGACCCTGCCGAACGTCTGGCCGATCCTGCTCGCCGGCGCCGTGCTGGCCTTCGCGTTGTCGTTCGACGAATTCATCATCACGTTCTTCATCGTCGGCCCGGACGGCACCCTGCCGATGATCATCTGGTCGCAGATGCGGCGCACGGTGGACCCGTCGATCAACGCGGTGGCGACTCTGCTGCTGCTGGTCAGCGTGGTCAGCACACTGGGAGTCGCCGCGTTGGTGGCCGTACGACGACAGGCACAGAAGGTGGGATCGTGACGACCTCGGCGATGTGCGTCCAGGACGTACGGAAGAACTTCAAGCGCGCCCAGGCCCTGGCCGGGATCAACCTGGAGATCGAAGAGGGAGAGTTCGTCACGCTGCTCGGCCCGAGCGGCTGCGGGAAGACGACCCTGCTGCGGATCGTGGGCGGATTCGAAGCACCGTCCGGCGGCCGGGTGCTCGTCGGTGGCCGGGACATCACCGGGCTCCCCTCCCACAAGCGCCCCGTGAACACGGTGTTCCAGCGGTACCTTCTCTTCCCGCACCTCAACGTCTTCGACAACGTCGCCTTCGGTCTGCGGATCGCCCGCAAGGACCGGGCCGAGATTCGCCGGAAGGTGGAAGGCGCCCTCGACCTGGTGGGGCTGCGGGAGTACGCCCGGTCCAGATCGAGCGAGCTCAGCGGTGGCCAGGCGCAGCGGGTCAGCCTCGCCCGGGCGCTGGTCAACGAACCCCGGCTGCTGCTCCTGGATGAACCGCTCTCCGCGCTGGATCTGAAGGTACGGCTGCAGATGCAGGCCGAGCTGCGCCGGATCCACCGGGAGACCGGGACGACGTTCCTGTACGTGACCCACGACCAGCAGGAGGCGATGTCGCTCTCGGACCGGGTCGTCGTGATGAGGTCAGGTCGGGTGGAGCAGATCGCGAAGCCGGAGCAGCTCTACCACCAGCCGGCGACGGCGTTCGTGGCCCGGTTCGTCGGCGACGCGAACCTGCTGCCGGTAGGCGACGTACGGGCGTCAGACGCATCGGCGATGCTCGACGGGATCGACCAGCGGGTGCCGGTCCAGGTGCCGGAAGGGGCCGGACCGTGGTCGCTGGTGGTACGCCCCGAGGCGGTACGGCTACGGCCCGCGGCCGAAGGCGCACTGCGGGGGAAGGTGGTCGACATGGCCTTCCTCGGGTCCGCGGTCAGCTACTCCGTCGACATCGGCGGGACGGTGGTACGCGCCCACGAGGTGGGCCACGAAGTCCAGCGGCGGTACGAGTTGGGCGACCCCGTCGACATCGACCTCGACGCCGAGCGGTGCCGTCTGGTGCCGGCCGAGGCCTAGCGGCTTCCGGCCGGCGCCAGCTCGCGGCTGTCCACAGATGTCCGGCGGCGCAGTAACCAGTCGAGGTTCGGCTCGACCGCCCATCTGGTGGCGGCCCGGATCCAGGGCAAACTGAGCACGAAAACCAGTACGACAGCCAGGCTGGCGTTGAGCACCCACGCGCCACGATTGCCGAGCAGGTCGTCGGTGAACGCGTACCAGCCGTGCTGCTCGGCGAGCCGGACCACCAGGCCGTGAAGCAGGTAGACGTACATGGTGTACTCGCCGAGTTGGGTGATCCACATCCGTCGCCGGGGAACCAGGGAGAGCACCGCCGCGGTGAGCACGAAGCCCAGCAGCAGGAACACCGCACGCGCGGGCAGCCCGTACGGCAGGAACGGGAAGTCCCGGTCGAGCAGGCTCTCCCGCCAGTAGACCCATTCCCGGCTCATCGGCTCGATGTAGAGGTAGGTGAGCGGGAGGGCGGCGAGCAACGCCGCGACGGCGCAGACCCGTACCCAGGGCTGTTTCAGGAACTCGAGGTGCCGCGGTTGAAGGTAGAGCCCCGCCACGAAGAACGGCAACATGCTGAGCACCCGGGAGATCTCCAGCACCTCACCCATCGAGGCGAGGCCGCCGACCAGGGAGATGGCGATGGCGACCAGCACGGGCCACTTCACTGCCCGCCACAGCGGAGCGGTGATCCGCCAGATGAACAGCGCCACCAGGAACCAGGTGAGCCACTCCGGCTCCAACGGACCGCTGGGCACCTCACGATCGGCCCAGGCCGCCTGCACCGCGTACAAGGTCCAGAAGATCAGGTACGGGGCGGCCACTGTGGACAGCAGCTTGTCGATCCGGTGGCGGGAACCGTCGAAGGACTTCGACAGGTAGCCACAGATCAGCACGAACGCAGGCATGTGGAACAGATAGATCCACACATAGGCGGTGCTGCCGAGGCGGCCGTGATCGGTCGGCTCCACCGCGTGCCCGATGACCACCAAGGTGATCAGCAGGATCTTCGCGTTGTCGAGCAGCGCGTCACGTTTCCTGCCCGGCGAATCGCCGGAGCCGTGCGCGCTGCCTGGTGTCTTTTGGCTTTCTGTTGTCGCGGGCAGGGTGGTGGTCGAAGCCACAAACTCCCCCAGGTCACAGTGTGTCGGGGTCAGGGGACACGCGTTCTTCTCAGCGATCGGTCACGCGCCAGCCCGGTGAAGTCGCATCACGCACGGGCCGCGCACTCAGTACACGCGCTGAAGTTCTCAGAGAACGTTGAGGCACCACTGTACCCACGGCGCCAACGGATACCGACCGGATCACCCGGATTTACACGTGTTTCAGCCCATAGTTTGCGAGCCGGCACGCCGGGTACCCGGCACGCGAGGCAACGCGACCAAGCTGCGAAACGCCACCGGACAAGCAGTGTCGGGGCAACCAGGAATGGCCGGCCCGTCACCAGGGGCCGGCCCTTCGCTGGTTCTGGTCAGTACACGGTGAGGCGCCTTGCCGGCGGTGTCCTCCCGGAACGGGCCGGCGGTGCCATCACGCGACGGGCCAGAGCGCGAGGGCACCGCCGGAGGTCAACACCCGATCGCCGGCCCAGGGACGCTGCGGCGGGGCTCCGGTGGGGTGTCGATCACCGGAGCGGGCACACCGGCCACATGGAACAGACGCTCCTCGTACTCCATGGCCTCGGGGTTCTGGCCGTCTCGTCTCCGGTCCCGCGACGGCGCGGAGGTCGCGGCCGGCCGTGGCGCAGGAGGCTGGATCACGCCCCGGTTGTCCGCGGCCCGGGCCACCGTACGGCTCCGCGGTGTGAGCGACGGCGGTACGCCCATCGCCCGAGGGCTCGTTGCCGCCGGATGGACGATGCCACGGTTACTGAGTACCGGTGAGGTGCCGCCGGCCTTGACCACCCGGCCCGGGTAACCACGGCGCCCGCCCGGATCCGGCACCGCACCACCCAGCGACTTCGTGTCACGCCTGCGGTCACCGAGGTGCGGGGTGGGTGGGAACGTCCCGTTGCCGCCGAGTACGCCACCACGTCGGCTGCGGTCCCTGCGCCGGGAGTCGCCGCCACCGCGTCCCGCCCCCGTGGGAGGCGGCGCCATACGGCCCTTCGCGGGCTTGCCAGGCGCACCCGGCGGTGGTGTCCCGGGCGCGCCGGGATCGGACGTGCCTGGCCGGACTGGGTTCCTCGGCCCCCTCGGGGGTGACCCTGAGGGCGGCGGCGCCATCTGGCCCGGGTTCGGTTTGCCGGGTGCCGCGGGCGCGCCGGGGTCACCGCTGGCCGGAGCGACCGGCGGAGCGGTTGCCGGTCCCGGCGGGGTGGCCGTAGCTGGTGCGGTGAGTGGCCTTGCTCCGCCCGGCGCGACCGGGGGAGCCCCCGCCACCGGGCCTGGTCCTCGATAACCGATCGGCGCACCGGGTACGCCCGGCGGCACAGGCGCCACCGTCGATGGCGGCGGGGTGGCCGTCGGTGCCGCCGGCGCGGCAGGAGCGCCGGGAGCGG
>JBOGDK010000399.1:0-4443 GCA_050701795.1 Micromonosporaceae bacterium | reverse complement strand
GATGAATACGATGCGCATCACGACCAACCGTAGCCGCGATTCCACGTTCTGACGTTACTTTCTCGTATTGCGGGATGACTCGCCCTCGTACTGCGGGATTGGCCGCGCCGCAGTCGGGAGCCCTTTCGACAGATGGCCCCGGATCAGTGGCCCGTGGCCCGTGATCAGTGGGCCGTGATCAGTGGCTCGACAGGTCGCCCGCCAGTGCCGCCCGGATCCCGTCCACCACCTCGGCGAGCTCACCATGACCGGTGAACCCGGCGGCGTACCTGTGGCCGCCACCGCCCAGGGCGATCGCCGCCGCGGCCACGTCCACCGCGCCCCGGGAGCGCAACGACACCGCCCACTCCCGCGGGGCGACCTGCTTGGCCACGCACGCCACGTCGGCCTCCTCGGCGCTGCGCACCAGGTCGATCAGGCTCTCCAGGACGTGCGCCGGCTGCTGATGGCGCTCCAGGTCCGCCAAGGTCGCAGAGGTCCAGGCGAAGCCGTGGCCGCCCGCGCCGTCAGGCTCCAGTTCCAACCGTCCCAGCGCTTCGGCGAAGACGCGCAGGGCCCCGTACGGGCGGGCGTCGAAGAGTCGGCGGCTGACGTCGTACTGGTTGACGCCCGCCGACAACAACCGAGCCGCGAACGCGTGCACGTCCGGGGTCGTCGCCTGGTACTTGAACGACCCGGTATCGGTGGCGAGTGCCACGTACAGACAGGTCGCGATCCACCGGTCGAGCGTCACCCCGAGCCGCCGTAGCAACCCGTCGACCACCATCGAGGTGGCTGCCGCGGAAGGATCGATCAGGTTCACCGTCCCGAAGCCCGGGTTCGAGGCGTGGTGGTCGAGGACCACCACGTGTTCCGCGGTCGCCATCCGGTCGACGAACTCGCCGACCCGCTCCGGGCTGGCCGCGTCGAACGTGATCAACACGTCCGGGTCCGGGTGGGTACGCTCCGGCGGCACCAGCAGGTCGATCCCCGGCAACGTCTCGGTGAACTCCTTCGGGAGCTGCTGCGGCCCCGGAAACGCCGCCTGCACCACGTGGCCGAGCTTGCGCAGCCCCAGCGCGCAGCCCAACATGCTGCCGAGGGCGTCGCCGTCGGGGTTGAGATGGCACACCAGCAGCAGCCGCTGCGCGCCGCCGACCGCGGCCAGGGCCCGCGCCCAGTCCTCCTCCGGTATGGCGGCGGTGCCCGCGGGCACCGCCTCGACCGCGGTCACGAAGCGTCTCCGGTGTCGTCCGATTCCTCGGTCCGGTACGGCTGCGGGTCACCCGCCGGCCGGGCGCCCGCGGCGATCCGCTGCACCTCGGCATCGGCGTTTCTGGCTTGGGCGAGCAGGTCGTCGATGTGCTGCGCCTGATCCGGGATCCGGTCGGCGACGAACGCGATCGACGGCGAGGTACGCAGCCCAAGCCGTTTGCCGACGACGCTGCGCAACAGCCCCTTGGCGCTGTCGAGTGCGGCGGCGGAACCCTCGTGCGCGGCGGCGTCACCGTAGACGGTGTAGAAGACCGTCGCCTCCCGCAGATCGGCGGTCAGCTTCACGTCCGTGATGGTCACCATCCCCACCCGCGGATCTTTCACCTGCTTACGCAGCGCGGCGGCCACCAGTTCCCGGATCCGCTCGGCATGGCGGCGCACCCGGGCCGGGTCGTTCATCGGCTTCTCCCTGCGTCTGGCTGCCGTGTATCAAGCTGCCGTGTCGACATTACCCACCTCGTCCAGCCCTACTCGTTCCTCGGCACCCGGATCCAACGCCCTGCTACGCCACGCACACCTTCCACCACCCTGCGTCGCACGTCGCGTAACGCTCAAAGTGACGATAAAGCCACTATTGGTAACGAGGCTGAGGAACATCTGCGGCGCGCGTCACTGCCCGCGGTCGCGGCCAACCCGTGGTGGAGGGCACCGTCACGGACGCTCCCGCCACGGCGTCGGCGACCCTCCACAGTGGCTGGTTGGGTACGTCCGCGACCTCGACCGCTAGTCGTCGTCGCCATGCAACCGGCGCCGTACGCTCAGCAACTCCAACTCGGGACGCCCCTCGATCACCCGTTCGCAGGAGTCCAACACCCGCTGTACGTGCTCGGCATCGGCGGCCACCGCCGCGACCCCCAGCTCGGCGCGGCCGTACCGGTCCAGCGCCCCGACCTCGGCCACCGATATCTCCAGCTTCCGCAACGCGGCGAGCGCCGGCCGTACGTAGGACCGCTTGATCTTCAACGTACGCGAGTCAGCAGGCAGCAGTACGTCGAAGACCGCCGTACCGGTGTACATGGACATCTCCTTGTCGCAGACATACCGAGCGCGCCGGACCCGTAGATCCGGCGCGCTCGACAGCAGTGCATCTACTCGCGGGGCTTCTCCCGCATCTCGAAGGCCTCGATGACGTCGCCCTCCTTGATGTCGTTGTAATTACCCAGCGTGAGACCACACTCGAAGCCCTCCCGGACCTCGGTGGCGTCATCCTTCTCCCGCCGCAACGACGCGATCGTGACGTTCTCCGCCACCACGGCACTGTCCCGCACCAGGCGAGCCTTGGCGTTGCGGCGGATCGTCCCGGAAGTGACCATGCAGCCGGCGATGTTGCCGAACCTGCTGGACCGGAAGACCCTGCGGATCTCGGCCGAACCGAGTGCGATCTCTTCGTAGATCGGCTTCAGCAGGCCCTTCAGAGCCGCCTCGATCTCCTCGATGGCCTGGTAGATCACGCCGTAGTAGCGGATCTCCACACCTTCGCGTTCGGCCAGTTCCCGTGCCTTCGGGTCAGGCCGGACGTTGAAGCCGATGATGATCGAGTCGTCGGTGGTGGCGAGGTTGACGTCGCTCTCCGAAATCGCGCCGACCCCACGGTGGATGATCTTGAGTTGCACCTCGTCGGACACGTCCAGTTTGACCAGCGCGTCCTCCAGGGCCTCCACCGAACCGGAGACGTCACCCTTGATGACCAAGGAAAGCGTGGTCTTCTCGCCTTCCTTGATCTTCTCCAGGATCGACTCCAGAGTCGCCCGGCTGCGGCTCGCCGCCTGCTGCGCCGCCCGTTCCCGGGCCTGCCGCTGCTCAGCGATCTGCCGCGCCACCCGGTCCTCGCGTACCGCGATCACCGTGTCGCCGGCGCCAGGCACCTGGGTGAGACCCAGCACCAGTACCGGACGGGAGGGACCAGCCTCCTTCAACTGCTTGCCGAACTCGTCGAGCATGGCGCGTACCCGACCGTGGGCGTCCCCGACCACGATCGAGTCACCGACCCGCAGTGTGCCCTTCTCGACCAGCACCGTCGCCACCGGACCGCGGCCCTTGTCGAGGTGCGCCTCGATCGCCTTGCCCTGGGCGGGCCCGTCGATCGGAGCGGTCATCTCCAGTGCCGCGTCAGCGGTCAACAGCACCGCCTCGAGCAGGTCGTCGATGTGTAGCCGCTGTTTCGCCGAGATGTCGACGAACATGGTGTCGCCGCCGTACTCCTCTGCGACCAGGCCGTACTCGGTGAGCTGCTGCCGAATCTTCGACGGGTTGGCGCCCTCGACGTCGATCTTGTTGACCGCTACCGCGATCGGTACGTTCGCCGCCTTGGCGTGGTTGAGCGCCTCGATGGTCTGCGGCATCACGCCGTCGTCGGCAGCGACCACCAGGATCACGATGTCCGTCACCTGGGCACCACGGGCACGCATAGCGGTGAACGCCTCGTGGCCCGGGGTGTCGATGAACGTGATCGCCCGGTCCTTGCCTTCGTGCTCGACATGCACCTGGTACGCACCGATGTGCTGGGTGATGCCGCCGGCCTCGCCTTCGACCACGTTCGTGCTGCGGATCGCGTCCAGCAGCTTGGTCTTGCCGTGGTCGACGTGACCCATCACGGTCACCACCGGAGGCCGACTGACCAGCCGCTCGGCGTCCACATCGGCCTCGAGGTCGATGTTGAACTGGGCGAGCAGCTCGCGGTCCTCGTCCTCCGGGCTGACGATCTGAACGTCATACCCGAGGTGCTCACCGAGCAGCAGAAGCGTGTCGTCGGTGCACGACTGGGTCGCGGTCACCATCTCGCCCAGGTTGAACATCTCCTGGACCAGGGAACCCGGGTTGGCGTTGATCCGGTCCGCGAAGTCGGACAAGGAAGCGCCGCGGGGCAGGCGCACCGTCTGGCCGCTGCCCTTCGGGGCGCCCGACCCCATCGTCGGCGCGGACAGGTTGTCGAACTCTTGTCTGCGCTGCTTCTTCGACTTACGACCGCGTGCTGGACGACCGCCGGGACGCCCGAACGCACCGCCGGTCTGGCCCCGGCCACGACCGCCGCCACCGGGACGGCCACCACCGCCGACGCGGGGCGGACCGCCACCGGGAGCACCACCACCGCCGCCGCGATAACCGCCACCGCCACCACCGGGAGCACCACCGCCGCCGCCGCGATAACCGCCACCGCCACCACCGGGAGCACCACCGCCGCCCCCGCGG
>JBOGDK010000398.1:0-4451 GCA_050701795.1 Micromonosporaceae bacterium | reverse complement strand
CAGCAGAACGGTCACACAACCCCCACCCGACCCCCACCAGCGCAGACTAAGGGTGCAAATCGTGTAAATCGGGGATGCTCGCCGTGGGGTTGGCCGATCCCGGCACCGCCCATTGACAAGGGCAATTCGCCCCGCCAGCATGCGATGACAAGCTGAGACTGCTTCATGTTTCCCGCCTTCAGGAGTACGCATGAGGTACCGCCGTACGACACTGCTCGCCCTGGCACTCCTGCTGGTCGGTGGTCTGATGCCGGCCGGGCACGGTGCCGGCGCCGACAGCGGTGACGAGCCGTACCTGGTCGGACGCGGGATCGCCGACGCCACAGGCGAGATCGCCGAGGTCGGCATGATGGGGTACGGCCGTGCCGACCAGCAGGCCGAAGGGCTGCACACCCGGCTGCGTTCCCGCGCTTTCGTGATCGTGGACCGCGCCACCGGGCAACGGGTGCTGCTGGTCGTGGCCGACTCGCCGATGATCTTCTCCAGTGTGCGCCAGCAGGTGCTGCGCAACCTCGGCGACCGCTATGGCGACACGTACACCGAACAGAACGTCATGATCACCGGCACCCACACCCACGCTGGACCGGGCGGCTACTCCCACCACCTGCTCTACAACATGACCACCCTGGGATTCCACGCCAGGACGTACGACGCGGTGACCGACGGCATCACCGAGTCGGCGGTACGCGCCCACGCCGACCTGGCGCCGTCGAACCTCACACTCAGCCACGGCGAACTCGGCAACGCCAGCGTCAACCGTTCCCGCGCGGCGTTCGACCGCAACCCGGCGTCGGACAAGGCATTCTTCCCGGACGCCATCGATCCCCAGACCTCCCTGCTACGGATCGAGCGCGACGGCCGTACGGTCGGCGCCATCAACTGGTTCGGAACCCACAACACCAGCATGAGCGGCGACAACAGGCTGATCAGCGCCGACAACAAGGGGTACGCCGCCTACCACTGGGAACGCGAAGTGTCCGATGTGGACTACCTCTCCGACACCGACCCGGACATGATCACGGCGTTCGCGCAGACCAACGCGGGCGACATGTCCCCCAACCTGGACCTCACGCCGCCCACCACCCCGGCCGACTTCGACCGCACCCGTACCGTCGGCAACCGGCAGTACCAGGCCGCCGCCGCACTCACCGACTCCGGCGCCCCGGTGGCTGGCGGTGTCGACTCCCGCCTGGTGTACGTCGACCTCGCGAACACCACAGTCCGGCCCGAGTTCACCGGTGACGGACGCGAACACAAGACCTGCAAACCCGCCGTCGGGGCCGGGATGGCGGCCGGCAGCATCGAAGACGGCCCCGCGTTCCCCACGTTCAAAGAGGGCGAGAACCCGGTGTGGGACGCGATCTCCGACACCGTGCTCTACACCGCCTCGCCCGAGCTGAAGGACTGCCAGTCGCCGAAGGACATCGTGGTGCCGATCGGTGAGCTGAACACCGCGTACCCGTGGGTGCAGGAACAGGTGCCAGTCCAGCTGGTACGCATCGGCCAACTCCACCTGATCGGCATCCCCGGCGAAGTGACGATCACCGCGGGGCTGCGGCTACGGCGTACCGTCGCGTCCGTGGTGGGCGCCGAGGTGCGCGACGTGCTGGTCGCCGGGTACGCCAACGCGTACGCCCACTACGTCACCACCCCCGAGGAGTACGACGCCCAGCACTACGAAGGCGGCAGTACGCTGTTCGGCCGCTGGGAACTGCCCGCGCTGCAACAGACCTCGGCGGCCCTCGCCACCGCGATGCGTGACGGCCGGTCACTGCCGCTCGGCCCGGTGCCGCCTGACCTGTCCGGCAACCAGTTGGCGCTGCAACCCGGCGTGGTCGTCGACGCGCCGCAACTCGGCCACGACTTCGGGGACGTACTGACCCCGCCGAAGGAGAGCTACCCCCTGGGCGAGTCGGTCAGCGTGGTGTTCGCCGGTGCCCACCCGGGCAACGATCCGCACCGCGGTGGTACGTACCTGGAGGTGCAGCGGTGGGACGGCGACGGGTGGCGACGCACGTACGACGACGGCGACTGGTCCACGAAACTGCGCTGGCAACGCGATGGAATCGCCGCCTCCAAGGTCACCATCACCTGGGACGTGCCCGCCGACGCGGCACTGGGCAGATACCGGATCCGCTACCACGGCGACGCGAAACAGCTGCTCGGCGGCATCAACCCGGTCACCGGTACCTCGCCGGTGTTCACTGTGACGACGTGAGCGGCACCGCGCCGGTGGTGCGACGCCCGGCCCGGGCCGATCGCCGTGAGTCAGCCAACGAACTCCAGCCGGCTGATCTTCCACTCACCGGCGGCACGTTCCATGTCCACCGAGATCCGGTAGTGGACCTGCCGCCCCTCGGGGTGCTTCGTGTTCCGGATGGTGGCGTCGACCGCCAGCAGTACAGTCGCGCTGCCACTGTCCGCCGCCTCGACCGCGGTCTCCAGCGCCTCGCCAGTTGACCGGACCTCATTCTCCACAACCGCACGCCGCACCTCGGCACGGCCGCTCCGATACTCATCCTCGAACCTCCCGGTGGAGCAATCGAGCACCCGCCGCGTGTCTTCGTCGACGGTGTCCGCGCTGACGGTGAGGAAGCTGACGACGCACCGCTCCGCCTCGCGTACCGCCGGTTTCACCTGGTTGTTCGGCCAGGGCAACGGGTTCCCACGGTGCACCGTCGCCTGGGGCATCAGGAGCACGGTCCCCGCCACACAGAGGCTGGCCAGTAGCCCCACGGCCAGCAGACTCACCACCACGATCAAGCCGGCGGGCTGGCGCCGCGCCACGGGGAAGCCCCCGGACGGCGGTACCGGGAAGGGTGCCGGGAAGCCCCCGGACGGCGACACCGGACCACCCATCAGATCGCTTCCGCGTCAGAGACCAACCACATTCCCTTGACCGGTACGAGCACCAGTGTGACCCGGTTCTCGTCCACCTGTTCGCCACTGATGTCGTCGTTCCTCTTGTGCTGGTTGACGAACGCCAACACCTCGACCCGCTCGGACGTGGCTCTGATGACGCCGATCTGGCTGACCACCGTCCGGACCACGGCCTTCTCGCTCTTCGCGGTATCGGCGAGCCGGGCAGTTGTGGCTCGGTACTCCTTACGGAACGCCCCTGTGGTGCACGAGAGCCCGTCGGAGACACCCGCGTCATATGTGCGGTAGTCGTAACTGAATATCTTCCCGGCGCAGGCCGACGCCCGGCTGACGACATCGTCGACGAAGCCGGGGGCCTCGGGCCGGGGAGGTATCGCGCCGGCCGGCCCGGGGCGGGTCACCGCCCAGCCGGCGAAGAGCAGACCGCCAACGAACGCCATGGCCACCACCACCGCCACCGCGACCGGCCAGGCCGGTCGGTGCACCGGCGGGACCGGAGCTGCCGGCCCTCCCCATGGCGGTACGCCTGACGGCGGCACGACGTGCGACGGAGGTGGGGACGCGGCCACCTGCTCCGCGGGTGTCGCGGGTTCCTCAGCGGACATCGCCGCCCCTCAGCGGTCGCTGAGCGGCTTGACCTTGCGGGGGGCCTCGCCGATGTACTCGCTGTCGGGCCGGATCAGCCGGTTGTCCGCGTGCTGCTCGATCACGTGCGCCGTCCAGCCGCTCATCCGGGACACGGAGAACACCGGAGTGAACAGGTCAGTCGGGATGCCGAGGTAGCGATAGACGCTCGCGGCGTAGAAGTCGACGTTCGGGCGCAAACCCTTCACCTCGAAGACGACGCGCTCCATGTGGGCGCTCATGTCGTACCACTTCATGTCACCGGTGAGTTCGCCGAGCGAACGGCTCAGCCTCCGCAGATGCGTGGCCCGCGGGTCCTCGGTGCGATAGACCCGGTGCCCGAAACCCATGATCTTCTCGCCTGCGTCGAGTCGCCGCCGTACGTCCCGCTCGGTCACCTGGCGCCGTGCCACATCGTCGCCGTCGCCGACCTGCTCGTCGATCTCGAGGAGCATCTTCATCACCTGCTCGTTGGCGCCACCGTGCAACGGGCCCTTCAACGTACCCATCGCGGCGGTCACCGCCGAGTGCATGTCAGACAGCGTCGCCGCGCAGACCCGGGCCGCGAACGTGGAAGCGTTCATGGTGTGGTCGGCGTGCAGCACCAGGCATTCGTCGAGGACGGACACCGCTGTCGGGTCCGGCCGCTCACCACTGATCTGCAGCAGGAAATTGCCCGCGATCCCCAGGGCGGGATCCGGTTCGGCCAGCGTACGGCCGGTACGCCGTGCCTGGTACGCCGCCACCAGGGTCGGCATCTGTGCCACCAGGCGGGCGGCTTTGTGGGCGTTGGCCTCCGGAGTGTTCCTGTCCGTCTCCAGGTCATCCACGGACAGCGTGCTGACCAACGTGCGCAGCGCCTCCATCGGCGGCCGGGCGGCGACTCCGGTGTCGAGCACCGCCCGCACCGCGGGGCCGAGGTGGCGACCCGCGGACAGCTCATCGGC
>JBOGDK010000397.1:0-4492 GCA_050701795.1 Micromonosporaceae bacterium | reverse complement strand
CCGGCGGGGTGTGGTCGAGCAGCCGGCGTACCGTCTCGGCGGATGCGCCCGGTGGGACCCGGAGCCTCAAGAAGGCGGTACGGCGGTCGGGGTGCAACCGCGTACCGGGACGGCGGGAGGCGCCCACAGCCGCGACCACCCGCGAGGTCGGTACGCCGTACCGGTGGTTCCAGGTGCGTACCGCTCGGGCGGCGGCGGATGTCAGGGCCGCCGTGCCGGCCGGCGTCGCCAGCATCCGGGCCACCGCGATCGCGTCGCCGTCGAGCCGGGTGGTCTGGCTCGACGCGGCTCGGGACGGAGCTGCGAACAGCGCCTCCATCAGCCGGTTCGCCGCCGACGAGGCGAAGGTACGTGCTGCCGGCCGGTCACCGATGCCCGTGGCACTGCTGACCACCGGTACGTCCAACGCCAGCCCCAGCAACGCCAGCAGCCCGAAACCGTCCACCACCCCGTGGTGCGCGGCCAGCAGCAGGACGTCGTCGCCGGTGGCGACCCGGATCAACGGCTCGGAGTCGGCGTACCGGCGGTCGGCGAACTCGGTGCGTACCGCGTGCCAGTCCGCTGCCGGGACGACGCGTACCGCCGGTGCCAGGCCGAGATGCGGATGTGTGGCGACCGCGGCGGTCAGCCGGGTCCGTACCGCCGCGGGATCCACTGCCTCGCGCAGTCGCGCTTCAAGCAGGATGCTCCAGGAAACACTCGGATCACCGTAGAGACCGACCACGCCCCGGGCACGGGCAACCGGGCCGGTGCGCGAAGAGATCAGCGCGTCCCGTAGTTGAGGACGCTCTCGTCGGAGGTGTCATTCGGACCGACGCCGGACGTCGAGTTGCTGCTGTCGACTTTCGAGTCCGGGTGCTGGCTGGAGACGATCGCCGTCGAGACGCCCACCGCGAGCAGGGCACCTACCAGGACTGCGACCACCCCACCGATAAGAGAACTCAACGCTCACCCTCCCGATGTGACGTCGCGCGCGAGCTGGCGCGGCGGCGTGAGGCCACTAACTTACCGGACGGTAGCAGCAGACTCAACGCGCTCAGCAGCAACAGAAGGGTCACTGCGGCATCGACGGTGAGCACCCAGGGGGTCGCCGCGGACCAGCCCGGCGGGTCGGCCACCCGGCCGCCGACCCGGTAGAGGGTCAACGACTCCCCGTCGTACACCCTGGTCAGGCTCTCGGCGTCGACGGACGGACCCGGTGTGCCGCGCGCGACGAGGACCCAACCGATGCCGTACCGGCCGAGCGGTTCGCCGGCCGCCGCGGCGGCCACCACCCGGGCGGCGCGGGTGTCCTCGCCGCGTACCACCGTGGCTCCGATCCGCAACTCATCGGCGACCACCACGGGACGCGGCAGGTAACGCGGCGCCGGATCGTACTGGGTGCGGCCGCCGTTGAAGGAGAACCGGCGGTACGCCGACGGCGGCGCCGACAGAACTTCGCCCGGCCGCGGGTCGTCCGCCAGGATCCGGCTCACCCGCTGCCAGTCCGCCGGGTACGACACCGGCTCCAGTCGCCCGGCGGCCCCCCAGACCAGGTCGGGCAGGATCGCGATCGGCAGCAGCAACGCCCCGACCCCGACCGCGACCCGGGCGAGGCGGTCCCGGCTCAGCGTGCCGAGAGCCTCGCAGGCCAGCGCGAAGCCGAGGGAGGACAGCAGCGCCCACCACGCCGTCCACTTCTGACCGTCCCGCAGCAGACCCGCTCCGGGTACGTTGCCGACCGCCCACTCCAGGACGGTGGACAGGCCGGGCAGCGTACCGGCGATTGCGACCACCAGCCCGGCGCCGGCCAGCACGGCGAGACCGCGGGCGGGTGCTCCCCAACGGCGGATCAGCAGCCACGTACCCCAGGCCGCGAGACCCACGATGAGCAGCGTGAACAGTGGTAACACCGGGTTGCCGCGGCTGGCCGGCACCACCTCCGCGTTCCAGATCCCGCCCAGGCCGAGCACCGACAACACCGCCGGAGCCCAGCCTTCACCCCGCGCCGCGAACGCCGCCACCGCGTCGGGATCCGAGCCGCCGGCACCAGGGTGCAGCACCGCCGGCAGCCACCACGGGGCGTTCATCGCCGCCGCGACACCGAGCACCCCGGCGAGGCGCCGGCGCCCCGCCACGGCGAGTGCCGCACCCGCCGCGAGCAGTCCCCCCGTCGGGGTGATCACGGCCGGCAGGCTGACCAGGACCAGCCGCGCCCACTGTCGCCGGTCGCTGCGTTCCCGCAGCTCAAGGGCTGTTTTCAGGATCCAGGGGAGGGCGGCGTACGCCACCAGCAGACCCCACTGCCCGATCAGCAGCCGTTCGGCGATGAAGGCGTTCCAGGTGTACGCCACGGCGGCCACGCACCGGGTCAGGGTTGATCCAGGCGACAACCGGGCGGCGCCGAGCGCGGCGGCGAACAGGGTGCCGAACAGGACCAGCTTCTGCAGGATGTCCCCGGGAATCACGGTGGTGGCCACGGCGACCAGGGCGTCGGCGGGCACCGCCCGGGGCAGCCCACCGCCCAGACCGAGGCTGTCCGGGTGCAGCGGCTGATGGGGTACGAAGCTCATGTCGTACACCAGGACGAAACCGCGTGGCAGCACCGGCGCGAGAATCGCGACGGACAGCACCGCGCAGACCGCCGGCGCGATCAGCCGGCGCGTGTCGCGTGTCGTCAGGGCCGTTCCCTCCCGGGTGGTACGGGCTACAGTGCGCCGATGTCGATGGACGCGGTGGATCTAGTTTCCCCCGAGCCGGACGCCGCCGGGGTCCGGCGGGCCCGGATCGAGGCCCTCGCGGTCTCCGCCGCGCTGCTCGGCGCCAATGCCCTTGGGTACGTCTTCAACCTCACCGCCGCCCGCGCCCTGGTCCCCGAGGTGTACGGGGCACTCGGCTCCCTGATGGCGTTGCTGCTGGTCGGAGTGGTGCCGGCGATGGGGCTGCAGACCGCGACGGCGCTGCACATCGCCGGGTTGTCCGGTGCCGAACGGGTCGCCGGGGAACGCCGCCTGCTCGGTTCCGGGCTGGTCGCCGCCGGTCTCGTCGCCGCCGTGATGCTCGCGGTATCACCGCTGGTGAAGGCGTACCTGCACCTGCCGGGCTACTGGCCGCTGCTGTGGCTGGCGCTGGTGTTCGCGCCGCTGACGCTGCACGGACTGTTCCAGGGGACGTTGCAGGGCAACCGCCGGTTCGGCGCGCTCGCGACGCTGGTCGTGGTGGACGGTACGGCGAAGTTCGGTGGCGGCCTGGTGGGGCTCCTGGTCACCCGTACCCTCGCCGGAACGTTGGCCGGGATCGCGATCGGCGGTCTGGTGATCGCCGTGACGGGCTGGGTGCTGTGCCGGCGGCGCCGTCCGATGTGGGGCACCGGAGACCTTGCGGGCAAGATCGCACACGCCACGTGGCCGATCTTCGGCATGGTGCTGCTGATCAACCTGGACGTCGTACTGGCGCGGCACCACCTGCCACCGGCCGCCGCGGGTGACTACGCGGTCGGGGCGATTCTCACCAAGATCGCACTGTGGCTGCCACAGGCTGTCGGGGTGGTCGTGCTGCCGCGCCTGGCCGACCCCGCGGACCGGCGCCGTACGGTGCCGTGGGCGCTCGGCTTGATCGCGCTGCTCGATTCGGCGGTGGTGCTGGTCGCCCTGGTCTTCGGGGGTCTGCTGTTCACGATCATCGGCGGCCCCGGGTACGGCGGTCACGGCGGTCAGGCGTGGATGTTCGCGGTGATCGGCTCGATGTTGGCGCTGGCGTACCTGCTGCTGTATTCCCGGATCGCGACCGGGGACCGCTGGTCGTCCGGAGCGGTGTGGGTGGCCGTGGTGGCCGAGATCGGGCTGGCGACGTACTGGCTGCACGGCTCGGTGGTGCAGGTGGCGGCGGCGGCTCTGCTGAGCACCGGGACGTTGGTGCTGGTCGGACTGGTGATCGAGCACCGCGGCCGGGCGCTTCCGGCGCCACCCGCAGTCTGACCGTCCACAGGTTTTCCACAGGTACGAACTCGGTCTTCCTCGCTGGCGCCGCCGGCCCGTAGCGTCTGCTGCGAAACGGGTTCGCAACGCGGTGGGACAGTGAAATTGGGGACAATCATGTCCGTGGCGTATGCCGAGGAGTTGGAGCACGAGGAACCGCGGATCTACCACAACGGTCCGTGGACGATCGAAGATGTCGAGGCGCTACCGGAGCCGCTGGACGGCGCCCGGTACGAGATCCTGTCCGAAGGCGTGCTCACGGTGAGCCCGTCGCCTGGTACCCGTCACCAGCGTGCGTCGTACAAGCTTGGGGGCCTGCTCCGTGCGGCGGCTCCCGCTGACGTCGAGATCCTGGAGACGATGTACGTCCCGATCCCCGGTGGCAGGTTCTGTGAGCCTGACATCGTGGTGGTGGACGCCGCGTACGGACACCGATCCGGTCCGCCTCCCACCGGAGAAGCTACGAATGGTGGTGGAGATCGTCTCTCCGAGTACCCATGCCGCGGACCGGATCATCAAGCCGCGGCTGTACGCCG
>JBOGDK010000396.1:0-4542 GCA_050701795.1 Micromonosporaceae bacterium | reverse complement strand
ATCACCCGTAACCGGCTGGTGGTGTTCCGCATTGGTCACTCCTCCCCACATGCGGACCGCTCCGCATGTAGGCGCGACCGTAACGGGCTACGCATTCCCCCCGGAAGTGGGGAAATCCCGTTGTACGGGGCACAGTTTGGTCAGGTGTGGCGGCACCGCGTGGTGCGGGGGCCGGACACAGACACGACCGCCCGTCCCACCACGAGGGGGGACGGGCGGCTGTCCTGTCCAGACGGTCAGGGAGCGCGGTACGCCGTCCAGGCGTCCGCCATCCGCTGTGCCTGGTCTGGAGTGAACTCGTACATGCAGGCGTCGTACGTGTAGTCCATGAAGTTGTGGATCGGGTCGACGCCCGCCTTCTTCACACACGTGTCCCGGCCGGTCGGGCACTGGAACGCCGGCGAATCCTCCGCTGCGGTGTCGTCCACGTAGTCGCCCTTGCCGTGGCATCCACCCTGGAACGTGTGGTGCAGGTGCAACCAGTGGCCGACCTCGTGGGTGGCGGTGTCGCCCTGGTTGTAGTTGCCGACGGTGCCGCCCGGCAGAGACTCGTTCAGCAGCACCACGCCGTCCAGCGGGTTCAGCCGCTTCGACGGGAAGTACGCCCACCCGAGCAGCCCGTCACCGATGTTGGCGACGTACATGTTGAGGGTCTCCTTGCCGCCGACCCGCAACTCCGCCTTCATGGCCTTCTCCTCGGGGGAACCCGGGGTGACGGTGTACCAGGCCGGATTGACCGTACGGGTCGTGCTCTTCAGCTCGAACTGGAACGCGGTCGCCGCACCGCCCGTACCGCCCGCGAACGCCTCGTTCAAGACCTGCATCTGCTCGGCGATCATCGAGTCCGGGAGGTTCCCACCGGCCCGGGTCTCGTCCGCCATGATCACGTGCACCACGGTCGGTACGGAGACCGAGGTCACGCTGGAGGGTCCGCCCTTTTTGGCGAGCTGCGCCTTGAAGTTCTGTTCCCGGGTTTCCGCCTGCTTGCCGGTCATCTCGCTCGGGTCGTGGGCCTTGCTGCCTGCCTTGACCCGCAGGTTGGACCCTGGTGCACATTCCGCGGCGTACGCCTGCGACGCGCCAACCGGTGCCACCGCGAGTGCGAGCAACATGCCGGCTGCGATCCCGAGCGAGCGTGTTCGTCTTGCTGCTGTCATCGACTCACCCTGTTCCTCCCCAACGCGACCGGGCCGCGCCGTACTGGTGTGAGGCGGGGCGGTACTGGTACCGATCCGCCAAAGACCCGGCCGCGTTACGGCCGGGTCGCTGGCACTGGAGATTACGCTGTATCGGCGTCCGGGGGAATGGCCGACCAGCGTGCCGAGTGGGGTATCCGTTACCAGTACGCCGGGCCGGGACGGTACAGTGGTGGCCGCCCGCGGGTGTAGTTCAATGGCAGAACATCAGCTTCCCAAGCTGACAGTGGGGGTTCGATTCCCCTCACCCGCTCCACGTACGAAGGCCCAGGTACGAGCCATGATCAGCTCACCTGGGCCATTCGCTTCCGATCTCCAGTTGTCTCCGTGGGCCATTAGCGGGCCATTAGCTGCGGCTGACCTGGGCACCGGCCGTACCGTCATCCGATCTCTTCCGTGGCTCGGCCCGACGCTTGGACTTCGGGCCACGAGCGGCTTTCTTGATCTTCTTCATGCCGTTATCCAGTGCCGCTGCGATCGCTCGGTCAGCCTCCCGTGACTTGTGCTGGTAGATCATCGCTGCCTGCGAAGAGTCGTGACCCATCCGCGCCATCAGGTCAGCCAGACTCGCTCCCGTACGAGCTGCCAGCGTGTTCCCGGTGTGCCGCAGATCGTGGAAGTGGAGACCGGGAGCGCCGATCTTCTCCACCGCCGCCCTCCAGCCCACCAGCTTGTTGAACGTCCCCCGCCAGATGAGCTTGCCGGTCTCGGTGGTGAACACGAACGCATCCGCGCCTGGGCCGACGTGGGCATCCATGTGCTGGACAAGTACTGGAACCAAGCTCGGCGGGATGGACACCGTACGGGCACCTGCCCGCGACTTCGGAGGGCCGACCGTAAGGCCGACGCCACGTACCTCGCTGAACGTTTGCCGAACTGTGATCGTCCGAGCCTCGATATCGATGTTCTGGCGGTGCAGGGTCGCTACTTCACCCCATCGCAGACTCGCGAACGCGGCCAGCAGGATCATCGGCCGGTAGCGTGCTGGGATGACATCGGCCAGGTCGAAGATCTGCTGCATGGTCAACACTGGTCGTTCGGGTGCCTTCTCTTGATCGGCACCAGGGATCCGGCACGGGTTCTTGTGCAGGATCTCGTCTTCCTTGAGGGCCGTCATCAGAACCACTCGAAGCAGCCGGTACGCCTTCGCCGCCATACCCACCGATACGCCGTCAGCCAGGAGGCGAGACCGCCACTCGCGAACCAGCGTCGCACTGAGCTTGCCGAGAGACACACGACCCAGGTACGGCGTGATGTGCTTGCGCAGCGTCCATCGGTAGAGCCCCACTGTCCGGGGTCGCAGGTTCGGCCGTTCCGAGATCCACCGCTCTGCGTAGTCACCAACCGTGACCTTGGCTCGCTCCGGATCCGCCCACTCACCGCGCACCATCTGTGCCTCTATGAGGGTGAGGTAGCGCTCCGCGTCCGATTTCCTCGCGAAGGCCTGGGGGGCTGACCGCATCCGCCCATCGGGTCCGGGGTACCGGGCTTGCCAGCGACCGGACTCGCGGCGGCGTACGTTGCCGAAACGTCGATGGCCTTCCTTGTTCGTCATCAGGCCACGCTCCGGAGGTTGCGCCAAAGGTCGGATGCAGTGATCGGTTCGACGCGCCCGGCTTCCAGGTGAGCTGCCTCATGCGCGCCATCTCCGAACGCGTCCAATGGCGCAACCAACTCAGACAGGCACAGGAACGAGCCGGGCCACCGGACAGCCCTTCGCCAACCGACCACCACAACCAACCACACGGGGAGGACTGACCGGCATGGACGAGGTATTCACCGTCGAGGAAGCAGCAGCACGGATCAAAATGAGCGCCCGGTACGTCCGCCGCCTGGTCGCGGAACGCCGCATCGCGTTCCACAAGGTGGGTCGCAGCGTACGTATCAAAGGTGCCGATCTGGCGACTGCCGAGAGGTTCGATGTCGAGGTCGTCGCGTAGGGCCATTGCCCAAACAAAGTGCGTAGGCACGTCCTGGTCGTCGGTCTCCTCGGTTACGCCGAGCACGCCTTACGCCCGTGAGGTGATCCGGGCCGCGAAGGAGGCAGGCCGGCCGGTCGCCATCGTTAGCAACAACAGCGAGCCGGCTATCCGGGCGTACCTCGATGTTCACACCCTCACAGGCTGGATCGCCCCCATAGTTGGTCGTGCGTACGCGACGCCGGATCGGATGAAGCCGAACCCCGCGCCGATCGTTGACGCGATGACCGTGCTCGGAGTTGACCCCGCGACATGTGCCCTCGTCGGCGACTCGGTGACTGACATCGAAGCCGCACGAGCAGCCGGGGTCCGTTCGATCGGCGACGCCAACAAGGTCGGCAAGACCCAAGCGCTCACCGATGCTGGCGCAGACGCGGTCGCGGAGGGAGCAAACGGTATGGGCGCACTCGCTGCGGCTCTACGCGACTGTCCGGTCTCAGGAGATGTTTAACAGTCGTGTATCGGGCCGCTGCTTTACGTCTGGTCTAGGGGACTCGTACCCTGACGCAACGGCCGTCGGCGTAGCGGTCGCCTGTCCTTAAGGGTGGATGCGTGGAGCCGAGTCGATCGAGTAACGTTGCGGCGTTCGCGCTCCTGCCGATCTTCCCACTGGCTTATTCGGTGCTAACGGCGCTCGGCCTAAGCACCGACGCCGCTGCAAAATGGACTCGAGCTGCCGTCGCAGTCGCCGCAGCGGTATTGGTGATCATGTGCAATCGAAGCATCGCCCGCCAATCGGACGACCGTCGTGCTATCCCCAAAGTGCTGCCACGCTTCGTCCTGCTCACCCTGACGGTCCATCTCTCAGTGTCCGTTCTCGCAGGTGTGGTTGCGAGCTTCGAGCCGGCCCGGGCCAGTGAGCAGCAGGCGGAAGTCTTTAACGACCGCATGAACATGGTGGTCGGCTTCCCTCTGGCGATGCTCATCGTCTACGGCTTAGGGGTATGGTCAGCGCGGCTGCTGCCGGCCAGCAAGGCCCTGCTGTGGCTAGCGGCGGTGTCGATTGCTAGCCGCGCCATCGCCTTGTCGTTGTATCCGGTGCTATTGGTCTTCAGCCAACGCTACGACCTGCCGGTGTATGGCCTCGGAGAAGCGCTGGTGCTTCACGGACTGAACGGTGCGTTGATGTTCTGCTTCCTCGCTCTGGGCAACCTCCATGCCCGCAGCGGCGTCATTGCCGCGCCGCTCGGGAAAGCAGCACCAGACGTTATCGCCAAATAAGACCGCTGCTGTCTAAGCCGCATCCGAGGCACGACTGTCAAGTCTCACCGAGACAGGTCTACACGACAGACAGGTTACGCGACTTGTTGCCGAATTTGCCTTTTCAGTATCAAGGGCCGCGCAAGCGCGGCCAGCCGGCGCCGCCC
>JBOGDK010000395.1:0-4557 GCA_050701795.1 Micromonosporaceae bacterium | reverse complement strand
CAACGCGCCGCTCGGCGACGCGATAGCCGCGCACCGTACGCACCGGGCGAGCTGGTATGCGCCCTTCGTCGGCCCGCTTCTGGTACGCGCCTCCCAGGTTGCCGAGTTGCCCGGCGATCCAGGCTTCGGCGTCGGCGTGATCGGAGACGGTGGGCTGGACAGGCTCGCCGCTGTGCTGGACGGTGCGGTGGACGTACGGCAGGTCGAGATCGCCGTCGCCAAACGAGGGGAGGACCCACTCCCCGGGCTGCGGGCGCTCACCGCCTGGGCCCAGGAGCGCCCCGTCGACGTGTACGCCGAGATCCCGCTCACCTGGGGCTGCGTCGCCGCGCTCGACCACCTCGCGGAGGTGGGTGTGGCTTATCCGAAGTTCCGCACCGGAGGGCTCGCCGCCGAGCTGTTCCCGTCCCCGGAAGACCTCGCCGCGGTGATCGTGGCGTGTGCGGCGCGGGGGCTGCGGTTCAAGCTCACCGCCGGGCTGCACCACGCCGTACGCCACCAGGATCCGGTGACCGGCTTCACCCACCACGGCTTCCTCAACGTGCTGGTGGCCGCCTCCGAAGCGGCCCGCGGCAGCGGGGTGGCCACCGTCGCCGAGGCGTTGCGAGTGACCGAACCCGAGCAGGTGCGCCTGGCGGTTCAGCAGACCAGCGACGCGGTCCCGCGGCCCGCAGGTGTGGTCGGGCGGACCGGAGACACCGAACGACCGCTCTGGGTCGGGTTCGGTAGCTGCAGCATCCACGAGCCGCTGGACGACCTGGTGGCCCTGCACCTGATCACGGAGGAGACCCCGGCATGACCTGGTGGCAGCTACCTGCCGACCATCCGTACGGTGTGTCCAACCTGCCGTACGGCGTCTACGCGCTCAGGGAGAAGCCGGACGAAGCCCGGACCGGGGTACGGATCGGCGAGTACGTACTCGACCTGGCAGCCGCCGAGGACGCGGAGCTGATCGACGCCCAGGGCACCTTCCGTGGGCACACGCTGAACGCCTTCATGGCGCTCGGTCGTCCGATCTGGACCGCGGTACGCCAGCGGCTCACGGCGTTGCTGACCGACCCGTCGCAGCGGCCGGCGGTCGAGCCGCTGCTGGTCGGGCTGGACCGGGTCACGATGCGGATGCCGTTCGACGTCGCCGACTACGTCGACTTCTACAGCTCCGAGCACCATGCCGCGAACATCGGCCGGATGTTCCGCCCCGACCAGCCGCCGCTGCTGCCGAACTGGAAGCGGCTTCCGGTCGGCTATCACGGCCGTGCCGGCACCGTGGTGGTCTCCGGAACCGGCGTCGTCCGGCCCTGCGGCCAGCGCAAGGGCACCGGCCCGCCCGCTTCGCGCGGTGCCCAAGGCCCGCCAGCCTCGCCCGATCCGGTGTACGGGCCGACCACCAGGCTTGACATCGAAGCCGAGGTGGGGTTCGTGGTAGGAACCCCGAGCCCACTCGGCGAGCGCCGGCCGACCAGCTCTTTCGCTGATCACGTCTTCGGAATCGTGCTGCTCAACGACTGGTCCGCGCGCGACATCCAGGCCTGGGAGTACGTGCCGCTCGGGCCGTTCCTCGGCAAGTCGTTCCTCACCTCGATCTCGCCGTGGGTGGTGACCCTGGAGGCGCTGGCGGCCGCGCAGGTCCCCGGGCTGGCACAGGATCCGGCGCCGCTGCCGTACCTGACGCCGCCCGGCCCCGGGTACGACCTGCGCCTGTCGGTGACCTGGAACGACACCCCGGTCGCCGAGCCGCCGTTCCGCGAGATGTACTGGACCCCGGCACAGCAGCTGGCGCACCTGACCGTGAATGGGGCGTCACTGCGCACAGGTGATCTCTATGCCTCCGGGACCGTGTCCGGACCGCAGAAGTCCGAACGCGGCTGCTTCCAGGAGCTGACCTGGGCCGGTGCGGAACCGGTGACGCTCTCCGACGGGACCGTACGCAGCTACCTGGAAGACGGCGACACCGTGACCATCACCGGTACCGCACCCGGACCCGACGGCGCCGTGATCGGCCTCGGCGAGGTGACCGGGAAGATCCGGCCCGCAGTGTGATCCCCCGATGGATACCTCGCGCCCTGAGCGGGGGCAGACGGCCGGTGGCGGGAACCCCGATCCTGGCGAAGGATGCCCCGCCGACTTCATGATCGTTGGGATCATGGGGCGCTTCCTGTCGTACCGTGGTGTTATGCCTGGTGCTGTGTCCACCCTCGAAGTCGCCCGGCTCGTACGGGCACCAGTGGACCATGTCTGGCGGCAGTTCACCGACATCCCGGCGCGGGACCGCACGATGTCCACCGTGGACTCGGTGGAGTTGCTGAGTGGGCGGGAGTTCCGGGTCGGCACCCGCTGGCGGGAGACCCGTACGGTCTTCCACGGTGAGCCGGTCACCGAGGAGCTGCGGGTGGTGTCGGCGGAACCGCCGTACCGGTGTCTGATCGACTCCCACGGTCCCGGCGAGGACTACCGGCTCGGGCTCGAGCTGACCCCCCGCCACGGGCACACCCGGGCGCGGCTGCACTTCGAGACCGCGCTGCCGGAGCGGTTCACCACCCGGGTGCTCACCGCGTTCTTCGGCGGCATCGTGCTCCGCTCCATCGAGGGCGTGCTCCGGCAGGACCTCGAAGACCTCGCCGCCGCCGTCGAAGCCGCCGCCGCCTGACCGGTCAGGCCCTACGTGAGCGCGGCCTCCGCGGCGGCGAGGAAGGCGTCGTTCTCCTCCGGCGTACCGATGGTGACCCGTACCCCGTCGCCGGGGAAGGCCCGTACGATCACGCCCTGCCGCTCGCAGGACGCCGCGAACGATGCCGCGCCATCGCGCAGCGGCAGCCACACGAAGTTCGACTGGGTCTCCGGTACGTCCGGCACCATGGCGAGCACCGCCTTGTGGACCCGTTCCCGCTCCGAGATCACCTTCTCGACCCGGCGCCGCATCTCGTCGGTGGCCGCCAGTGCGGCGATCGCCGCGGACTGGGCGAGCGCGTTGGTGGAGAACGGGGTCACCACCTTGCGTACCGCGTCGGCGATCTCGGGGGCCGCCACCAGGCAGCCGACCCGCAGCCCCGCTAGCCCCCAGGCCTTCGAGAGGGTACGCAGCACCACCACGTTCGGCCTGTCACCGAACAGTGCCAGCCCGTCGGGCACCTCCGCGTCGGTGACGAACTCGCGGTACGCCTCGTCGATCACCACCAGTACGTCGTCCGGCACCTGGCCGATGAAGCGTTCCAGCTCGGCTCGGCGTACCGCGGTGCCGGTGGGGTTGTTCGGGTTGCACACCAGCACCAACCGGGTCTGGTCCGTGACCGCGGACGCCATCGCGTCCAGGTCGTGGCCGTGCCGCGCGGTGTTCGGGACCCGGACACTGGTGGCGGCAGCTCCAGCCGCGATGATCGGGTACGCCTCGAACGACCGCCACGGGTAGACGATCGCGTCGCCGGGAAACATCGCCGCCTTCACCAGGTGCTCGGTGAGTGCCACGGAGCCGCAGCCGGTGGCGACCCGGCTCGGGTCGACGCCGTACCGCTCCGCGAGCAGTTCGCGCAGCGCCACCACCCCCATGTCGGGGTAGCGGTGCACCTGGGTGGCGGCGGTCGCGATCGCGTCGGTCACCCCGGGCAGCGGCCCGTACGGCACCTCGTTGCTGGCCAGCTTGATCGCCTCGGGCAGGCCCAACTCCCGCGCCAGGTCGGACGGGTTACGTCCGGGGACGTACGACGGCAGGGCGTCCAGGTCGGAGCGGGTCAGTCTTCTCATGGCCGTCCTCGCTTCGCTGCGGGCGGCCATGAGGCTCGAGTCCGCAGTGCTCGATGATTCGTTCGCTTTCGCTCACTCATGGCCGTCTCCTATGACGGGTCGGAGCGTCGTGCCGGGTGCTCGGACGCGGGTCGGTCGGTGTCACCGGCCTTGTCCTGCGGGGTGAGCTGCACCACCACGGTACGGGTGGTCTTGTCGTGAAGACACTGCTGAAGTGGCCGGTCCCAGGTGCACCAGAGCCAGTCGGCGACCTGCAACGGCACGAAACACGGCATCACCAGGTTCGGCAGAGCCAGAAAGCCCCAGCGGCGGATTGACGCCCCGAAACCGGGCACTTCACCGTCGTATCGGATCACTTTGATGTCGAACAGGCGCTTTCCGAACGTCTGGCCGTTGTTGGCCATCGCCGGCACCTCGTACGCGAACCACAGCGCCAGGCCGATGAACAGGATCGCCCACTGCAGGTTGCTGGCCTGATCGCTGGGAGGGGGCAGCTCGTCAGCCTGCCCGGCGAGCCAGCGCTGGGTCTCGGCGTACGTCGGTGCCACCTCCTGCCACCACTGGTACACGAACCACCCGTTGACCACGACGTTGAGCGCGGTCACGAGCAGGATGTCCACGAACCGGGCCATGAACCGGGAACTCACCGGCGCCAGCGGCCGCCCGTACACCAGGGTGCGGGCACCGAGCTGCAGCCCCGGGATCGGCGGTGCCGGCGTACCTTGCGACTGCGCCACGTCCGGGGATGCCGTCCCGCGCTGCGGTGCGCCCTCCTCCCGCGGTTCCAGGGCGCCGGGCTGCCCCGGGGGTGGCTCGGCG
>JBOGDK010000394.1:0-4572 GCA_050701795.1 Micromonosporaceae bacterium | reverse complement strand
GTACCGCGGTGTCGTCGGTGGCGGCTCGGACCTCGGCCGGGGTACGCGCGGAGTACACCAGTGCCTGCCGTACGTACTGCATGGTCAGTGTGGACGCACCCTGCTCCACTTCGCCCGCCTGGTGGTTGGCCACCATGGCGCGCAGGATGCCCTTCACGTCCACCCCGTGGTGCTCGTAGAACCGCTGGTCTTCAGCGGCGACAATGGCGTCGACCATCACCGGGTCAATCTTGTCCAGCGAGACGTACTGACGGTTCTCGTCGTAGAACGCCGTGATCAGGGTCTTGCCGTCGTTGGCGTACACCTCGGTACGTTGCGCCAACGGACGCAGCTTCAGCTCGCTGGGTAGCTCCTCGAACTGATCGGCGCTGTACTTCGCACCGAGACCGGCCGCGGCGACCGCGGGAAACGCCGCGGCAGCAACCGCGACCCCCGCTGCGAGCCCCCACACCAGCAGCATCGCGGCATTCGCCAGAAAGCCGCGGTCACGAGTTCTCTTCACAGTGCCGGCTCCTGTTCGCGGCCTTTGGCCTCGCCCCGATGATCTCTCACCCAAGCCTAGGTGACGGCAGTGACGTCACCCGACCTTTGATGCGGATCTGTCACGGTTACCTTCATCGATACGGCTGACCGGAGTGGTTACACCCCGGCCATCACCGTAGTCGTGTGGTTACCCCGCGGCGGCGGGCGGAAAACCAGTGCGGTCAGCTACTTCAGGAGACCGGCGGAGAGTCCAGCTTGGACCTGTCGCTGGAAGAGGAGGTACGCCACCAGCACTGGCAGCATCGCCAACGTCAGACCGGCGAACAACGCCGCCCAGTCACCCCGGTAGCCCTGACTCGCCGCGAGCGATGCCAGGCCCTGCGCGAGCACCCGCTTGTCCGGTTCCGTCATCAGGACGACAGGTAGCAGGTACTGGTTCCACTGGCCGATGAAGTTGAAGATACCGATGCTCACCAGGCCGGGCTTCGCCATCGGCAGCATCACCCGGAAGAACAGCCCGAAGTGGCTGCAGCCGTCGATCAGGGCCGCCTCCGCGATCGTGGTCGGGAGAGTACGGAAGAACGCGCTCATGAAGAACACGGTGAACGGCAGCGAGTACGCCACATACACCAGGATCAACCCGCCGTAGCTGTTCAGCGTGAGGTACTCCCCCACCAACGGCACCAGCTTCATCTGGTCCACGACGAAGAACAGCGGCACCAGCGCGAGGAACACCGGGAACGTCATCCCGCCGACGAACGCGTAGTAGATGACGCGGTTGCCCGGGAACTCGTACCGGGCCAGCACGTACGCCGCCATCGAACCGAGCAGCATGGTCAGCACCAGGGAACCGCCGACCACGATCACGCTGTTGATGAAGTACGTCCCGATGTTGGCGGCGGTCCAGGCCCGGACGAAGTTGTCCCACTGCAGGGCACCCGGAGCGTCGACGAAGCACCACGCCCAGTTCCAGACCTGCCAGGTGGGTTGGCAGTCCGGAGGAGTCAGGATTTCCCGGTTGGTCTTGAACGAGGTCAGGATCGTCCACAGCAACGGAAACGCGGTGAACACGCCCCAGATCACCAGGAACCCGGTGCTGAGCAGGTTGAGCGGGTTGAACCCGGACCCGGTGGACGGTTCCGGCCGGGCCGGCACGGTGTCGGGCACCTTGTCGCCCACGGCAGGCACAGGAGGGGTCACAGTTGGCACGGGTGTTCTCCGCTCCGGGTTCGAGGGTAAAGGCGGACGGACACTAGAACTCGACCCGTTCGCGCCGGGTGACCCGCATCGAGCCGATGGCGATGACCAACGTGAGGAAGAACAGCGCCACGCCCATCGCCGAGGCGTATCCGAAGTTGAACTCGGCGAACGCCGTCCGGTAGAGGTTCAGGCCGATCACGTCACCGGAACGGGACGGTCCCCCCGCGTTCCCCAGCATGATCTGTACCAGCGCGAACGCGTCCAGAGCGATGATCGCCATGTAGATCCACGCCACCTGGATGCTGTCCCACAGCAGGGGCACCGTGATCCGCCAGAAGGTGGTCAATCGTGACGACCCGTCCAGCAGCGCCGCTTCGTACACGTCCCGGGGAATCGACTGCATACCGGCGGAGAACAAGACGATGTAGAAGCCGACGTTCATCCAGACCATCGCCAGCAGCACACACCAGAACGCGAACCTGGGGTCGCCCAACCACGGTTGCCCCAGCGACCCCAGCCCCACGTTGTCCAGCACGCTGTTGAGCAGCCCGGCGCGTGGCTCCAGGATGTAGAGCCACAACACGCCGACGATGGCCACCGACAGCACCTGCGGGAAGAAGTAGATCACCCGGTAGATCCGGGAGCCGGGCACGCCGCCGATACCGGCGCGCCCGGAACGACCTCCCACGTTGAGCATCGATGCGAAGAACAGACCCAGCACGATGGTGACGACCGGAAACAGGGCGAGCAGGATCAGGTTGTTGACCAACGCGTTCCAGAACTCGTCATCAGTGAGCAGTTTCCGATAGTTGGCCAGCCCGATGTACTCCACGTTCGCGGTGAAGCCGCTCCACCTGGTCAGCGAAATGTAGAACGCCTGCAGGTAGGGCGAGATCACGTAGATCGCGTACAGCGCCACCGGCGGTGCCAGGAACGCCACTATGAACGGGTATCTGCCGTGTCGCATCGACTGTGGTTCCTTCTCAGCGCTTGTACTTGGTCACCGAGTCGTCTTCACGGATGTCCTTGGCCGCCTTCTCGCACCGCTCGACCCACTCGTCCGGCTTGATCCGGTTGCTCATCAGGTCGCCTGTCGCCGCGTCGATCGCCGGGTTCTCCATCTCCAGGTACCAGGTCGGGTAGTTCCAGTTGAACACGTTGTCACCGGCGGCCTTGAGGACCGCCGCCGCCGCGGTGAGACCGGGAGGCAGGTCCAGGCCGTCCGCCGCACCCTTCACGGCGGTGAGGCTGGAGACCATCTTGGTGAACTCGGACGCGCCCTTCTTCGACAGCATCTGGCGGAAGTACTCCAAGCCGCCGTACGGGTTCTTCGCCTTCTTGGGTACGAAGAACGGCTCGCCGGCGCTGGCCCGGATCGCCTCGTACGGCAACTTCCCGTCGCCGGACAGCGACGGCTCGGGCGCCACCGCCATCTCGAAGCCCTCGGGGGTGACGTCCTTCTGCTCGTTCTCCAGCCAGGAGCCACACGGCACGAACGCCGCCTTGCCCTCGCACCAGGCGGTCTGTGCCTGGACGTGGTCCATCCCCTCAGTGCCCTTGAGGATGAAGCCCTGCTTCTTCAGCTCGTACAGCCGGGTGGCCGACTCCTTGATCGCCTCGTGCTTCCAAGCGCCCGGCTCCAGGTTGTCGATCGGCACCATGATGTCCGGACCGCCGAGCTTGCACGCCATCGACAGCAACGGCCAGTTCATGTAGCGGGGGTGCTTGCCCTGGTACGTCCACGGCGCGATGCCGGCCTTCTTGATCTCCTTGCACAGGGAGACCATCTCGTCCCAGGTCTTCGGGTACTCCCAGCTGTGCTTGTCGAACAGCGCCTTGGAATACCAGATGCCGAACACGGTGTAGGCGTAGTGGATCTGGAACGGCTTACCGTCGAAGCTTCCGAACTCCACCGTGCCATCGATCAGGGTGTCCCGCACCTTCACCTTCGGGTCGTCGACCGACGGTGCGTCGTAGAGCTCCTTGAGGCTGAACAGTGCGCCTTCGCCCGCGAGTTTCCCGGCGTTCATCGCGTTGGCGCCGGAGTTGTTCACCACGTCCGGCGGGCTACCCGAGACGAACCGGGACTGCAGGGTCTTGGCGATCTCCACGGTCTTGGAGTGCTTGATCTTCGCCTTCGGGAACGCCTTCTTGTACAGCGGCTCATGGATGTCCGTGGCGTACTTGTCGGTGAATCCGCCGTCGAAGATCACTACCTCGAGCGGGGCGTCCTCCTTGACCCCGAGCGGGTTCTTGGCGTTCTTGGAACCGCGCTCGGCCTCGGAGTCACCGCCGCCCGACGTGGCGCACGCTGACAACAGACCCGCGGCCGGACCGGCCGCGAGGCCGGCGAGCCCGGCCCGTTGCAGCAGTGTCCTGCGTGAGAGATCAGATGATTCTGGGGTGGGGGGCATCGCGTCTCCTCGTCGTATCAGGCGGTACGCCGGATCCGGCCGGCGTATCGGGACTCCAGGGCGGTGTTGTGCTCGTCCCCGCCGGGGACGTTGGCGGAGAGGTAGACCGGAGGAGTATGACCCGACTCCAGCAGCCGGCGCACCACCTCCGCCGTGAGCATCTGTGCCAATAACGCACCCGTAATGGACGAGATCGCGCAAACCGACCCGCCGCCGGGCAACGGAAGGGCGGCGTCACCATACGGAGCGCCATTGTCGAGCACCACGTCCGCGAACTCGTACAGCCGGCGCCCGGACGGGTGCCTGGCAGGCAGTTGCGCCGACTGCTCCGCCGACGTGACCGCGATCAACCGGTGTCCTTTCGCCTTCACCAGCTGCGCGAACTCCACCACGGAACCGTTGATCCCCGAGTTGGAGGCGATCACGAAGACGTCCTCGGGGTGCACGGGCGCGAGTTCGTAGAGCCGCTGCGCGA
>JBOGDK010000393.1:0-4582 GCA_050701795.1 Micromonosporaceae bacterium | reverse complement strand
CGACGGCCGGCCTCGGCTCGGCACCCGGCTCCTGGTACGGCGTGCTCGGCGCGGCCGGGCTGCTGTTCTTCGCCTTCGCCGGGTACGCCCGGATCGCCACCTTGGGTGAGGAGGTGCGTGACCCGGCGCGTACCATCCCGCGCGCGGTGCCGGTGGCGCTCGGAGTGGTGCTGGCGGTGTACGCGGTGGTCGGAGTGACCGCGCTGCTGGTGCTCGGGCCGCGGCGGTTGGCGGTCTCAGCGGCGCCGCTCGCCGACGTCGTGGACGCGGCAGGGGTCGGTGGCCTCGCCCCGGTGGTACGGATCGGTGCGGCCGTCGCGGTGTTCGGTGTCCTGTTGTCGCTGCTGGCCGGGGTGGGTCGTACCGGGTACGCGATGGCCCGCCGGCGGGACCTTCCCGGCGTTCTCGACGCGGTGCATCCGCGTCACCGGGTGCCGCACCGGGCCGAGTTGGCGGTGGCCGCCGTGGTGTTGGTGCTGGTGTTGGTCAGCGACGTACGGCAGGCGATCGGGTTCTCCAGTTTCACCGTGTTGACGTACTACGCCGTGGCGAATCTGAGCGCGCTGACGTTGGGACGTTCCGACGGCCTGTGGACACAACTGGTGGCGGCGCTGGGCCTGGTCGGCTGTGTGGTGCTGGCGTTCTCGTTGCCGGTGACGAGCGTCCTGGTGGGGGTGGTGGTGCTCGGCTGCGGCGGCGTCTGGTACGCGCTGCGGCGTGCCATTCCGGCCTGACCCGGTGTGGCGGTGCCCACGCCTCCCGGCATATCGCGCGAAATTGTTGCGCAGAGTCAGTATCCTCCGGCAGGTGACCAGCAAAACTCCTTCTCTGCGAGGACCGGTCACGCCCGCGAGGGGGCGCGCGGTCCTTCATCAGGTGCCACCGGAGCCACGGCTGGTGCCCGGCGGATGGTGGCTCGATGGGCTGCTGATCGGAATCCTGGTAGCGCTGACCGTGGCGTTGGTCTTCGACTGGCGACCGGTGCTTGCGGTGGACATCTGGGTACGCGACCTGAGCTCGGAGCATCGACCGTACTGGCCGGACACGATCGCGATCAATCTGGAGCGCATGGGCCAGGGCGGCCCGGCGGCGTTCACGTGTCTGGTGATCGCCTCGGTGCTGGGCTGGCGCCGCCGCACCATCGAGCCGGCCATCACGGTGTTGGCTGCCTTCTTCATGTCGTACGGCACGATCGGCATCATCAAGGTGACCACCGACCGGCCGATGCCGTACCGGGGTTCGGTGGAGATGTTCACCGCGCCGGAACAACTCGCGTACCCGTCGGGCCACGCCTCCAACGGCGTGCTCTGGTACGGGATGCTGATCGTGTTGCTCGGGCACCTGATGTGGCCGTGGCTGAAGACCTTCCTACGGTGGTTCCCGCCGATCGTCGTCAGCTTCACGACGGTGTATCTGGGGCATCACTGGGTCACTGACGTGATCGCCGGCGTGGCCATCGGGATCGTGATCGAGCGGGTGGCACGACGCAGGCTGTGGCGTGAGATGCCGTGGTTGATGCGACTGTTGCGCTTGGCGCCGAAGGATACGGCCGGCACCTCGGGTACGTCCGGGGACAGTCCCGACTCCTCCGGTCCCTCCGACAGCGGTTCCGACCTGGCGGAAGACAGCTCCGGCTCCTCTGACGTCCGGTCCGGTGAGCCTTCCGAGGATCCGCCGAACGGGCCGAAACCCTCCCGGCAGAGCATCACGGCCTAGCGGTCAGGGCGCCAGTAGCTGACAGTAACGGGCGACCTGTTCGGTGACGGCGTCGCGGGCTGGGGCGAGGTACTTCCGTGGGTCGACCACGTCCGGGTGTTCGCGCAGGTGACGGCGTACCGCGTCGGTGAATCCGACGTTCAACGCCGTACCGATGTTGATCTTCGCCATGCCGTGCCGTACGGCGCTGAGCAGCTCCTCGTCGGGCACCCCGGACGAGCCGTGCAGCACCAGCGGCACCGGTACGGCGTCGTGAAGGCGCCCGATCAGCTCCTGGTCCAGTCGGGCTGTCCGGGACGTCATGGCGTGTGACGAACCGACCGCCACCGCGAGTGCGTCCACTCCGGTCGCCGCGACGTATCCCGCGGCCTGCTCCGGGTCGGTACGTACCCCGGGTGCGTGCGCGCCGGCTTTGCCGCCGACCTCGCCCAGTTCGCTCTCCAACCACAACCCGTGCTCGTGGGCGAACTCGACAGCGGCCCGGGTGGCGCTGACGTTGTCGTCGTACGGCCGCGTCGAGGCGTCGAACATCACGGAGCCGAAACCGTACGACGGTGCCTGCCACAGCAGCTCGGCGACCTCCACGTGGTCCAGGTGCAGCGCGACCGGCACCGCCGCGGCCTCGGCGATGTCCCGGGACGCCGCCGCGATCGGGCCCACCCGCCACCCGTGGAACTTCACGGCGTTCTGGCTGATCTGCAGGATCACCGGTCGTCCGGCCAGCTCAGCTCCGGCGACCACCGCCTCGGCGTGCTCCAGCGTGATCACGTTGAACGCGGCGACGGCCTGACCGTCGGCCGCCGCGGCGGCCACCATGGTTCCGGCGTACTGCAGGCTCATGTGTCGGCTCCCTGCTCACTCGGCAGCGGTGTGACGACGGTGTCCTGACGGAGCCGCTGGTACGCGGTGACGTCCACGGCACCAGCCACGGGTTGCCGTACGGTCGCCGCCGACAACGCCGCCGCGTCCGCCAACAACCTTGGCCACGGCGTACCGTGTCGCAGGCCGCGCGCGACGGCGGCCACCACGGCGTCCCCGGCCCCCGTCGGGTTGCCGGACTGCGCCGGGGCCGCGGCGTGCCAGGTGCCGTCCGCCGTGACCGCGATCAGCCCGTCGGCCCCCAGCGAGGCGACCACCGCGCTGCCGTGGCGGGTGTACAACCGTGACGCCGCGGCGACGGTCTCGTCGACGCCGTGCGGACGGTGCCCGATGAGTGCGGTCAGCTCGTCGGCGTTCGGCTTCACCACCGTGGGGTTCGCGGTGAGCCCGTGACGCAGCGGTGCTCCGTCCGCGTCCAAGACGACTGGCAGCCCGGCCTGCCGTGCGGCGGCGACCAACGTGGCGTACCCGTCGGCCGGAACCCCGGCCGGCAGGCTCCCGGACAGCGTCACCACGTCCGCGTGGCCAAGCAGATCCGTGAACCGGGTCGTGAATTCCGACCACTCGTCGTTCGACACCTCGGGGCCTGGTTCCCAGAAGCCGGTGGCGTCACCGTCACTGTGCACCACGACGGTGCGCCGGGACTCCCCGGCGATCCCGCCGAACGCCTCCGTCACCCCGTCAGTGGCCAGCAGTTGCGTGATCCGGGCCCCGGTGTGGCCGCCAGCCAGGCCGGTGGCGGTCACCGGCTCGCCCAGTACGTGCAGCAGCCTCGCCACGTTGAGGCCCTTGCCGCCGGCCCGCTCGGCGACCGTGCCGACCCGGTGCACGGTGTGCGGGGCGAGCCTGTCCACGGTGTACGTGACGTCCAGCGCGGCGTTCACCGTGACGGTGAGGATCATCGTGGCCACCCCGCCCGGCGGGCCGGCTCCGGACCTCAGGCGACCCATATGCCGCCCCGCATCACCCGGGACACCGCCAGCTCCTCGTCGAGCACCACCAGATCCGCCCGCAGCCCCGGGGCCAGGGCACCCCGGTCGGTCAGGCCGAGGGTGCGTGCCGGGGTGGTGGCGGCCATCCGTGCCGCGTCCGCCACGGACATCCCCGCCGAGACGGCACGGCGTACCGCGGCGTCCATGGTCAATGTGCTGCCCGCTATCGAACCGTTCGAGTCGCCGTCGCCGAGCCTGGCCACCCCGTCGGCGACGGTCACCGCCTGGCCACCCAGCTCGTACCGGCCGTCCGGCATCCCGGTGGCGCTCATCGCGTCGGTGATCAGGGCGGCCCGCCCGGGACCTGTCACCCCGGCGGCGAACCGTAGTGTCCCGTCGTGCAGGTGCACCCCGTCCGCGATGAACTCGCAGGTCACCTCGGGGGACTGGAGCAGGGCGTACACCGGGCCGGGTTCCCGGTGGTGCGGCGGGCGCATCCCGTTGAAGACGTGGGTGCCCACTGTGGCGCCGGCCGCGACCCCGTCCAGGGTCTGGGCGTACGTCGCGTCGGTGTGGCCGATCGCCGCGGTGACCCCGTGTCCGACCAGCCATCTGATCGCCTCGACGGCCCCGGGCAGCTCGGGGGCGACGGTGACCATGCGTACCGCGCCCGCCCCGGCGTCGACCAGCCTCGCCAGCTCGCCGATGTCGGGGTCGCGGAGGTGGTCCGGGTTCTGGGCCCCGCACCGTACCGCCGACAGGTACGGACCTTCGTAGTGGATCCCGGCGATCACGCCCTCGACCACCAACGGTGCGAACCCGGCGGTGGCCCGTGCCATCAGCTCAGGGGGCGAGGTGACGAGGCTGGCGAGCGTGGTGGTGCTGCCGTGCCGCAGGTGAAACGCGGCCACCTCGCGTGCGGCGTCCGGATCCCCGGTGGTGTACGTCGCGCCGCCGCCCCCGTGGACGTGGATGTCCACATACCCGGGCACCACCCAGGCCCCGCCAAGGTCCTCCCCGGTGCCGGCGGGGTCGGCGCCCGGCGTGGCGCCGAC
>JBOGDK010000392.1:0-4584 GCA_050701795.1 Micromonosporaceae bacterium | reverse complement strand
TCGCCACGTCGCCGGTGAGTACGCGTACCCGGGCGATCTCGTGCTCGGTCAGCCGCTGCCGGTACGAGTCCAACCCCGCCCGGGAGTCCATCGGCGTGAATGCCGTCTTCGACAGCCCGTACCGGAGCGACCAGTGGTGGGATTCGGCGCGGCGGTCCGTGCCGTTGGTGGCTGCCTCTATCACGGTCACCACCCGGGGCGAGAAGGTCAGGCCGCAGAAGTCGTACAGCTTCGCGAACCCGGTGACCGGATCTGTGGCGAGGTCCTCGTACCGCTGTACGTGGACGGTCGGGAGGTCGGCGAAATGCCGTTCCACGATGTCGTAGCAGACGTTCCAGAGGGTCGCCACCCGGGTCACCTGGTCCGGGGAGCCCACCAGGAAACGCAGCTCGTCGGCGTAGCGGCCGAGCAGGTCACGTACCAGCAGGGGCTGCTCCAGCAGTTCGTGGAAGTACGCCTGCCAGCCGAGCTTGCGCCAGCTGCCGACCAGAGCCACCGGGTCGCGGACCAACACCACGACACGGCAGCCGAAGCGGCGTACCAGCCACCGGGTGGACAGCAACGCGAACGGGTCGTCGAGCATCGCCCGGCGGCGCCGCAGCCGGCCCCACGTGAACGAGGTGCCGTACTTCGCCAGGCGCGCCAGGTCGTACAGGCCGCGGTTGCGACGCAGCTCCGCCCGGAACTGGTAGCGCAGCGCCACGGTGTCGGTGAACGCCGGCCGCCACTCGGCCTCGTTGTCCTCACAGATGTACTGGAACCGGTGGCTGACCTCGGCGTTCAGCACACCCGGGGAGTGGCCCGGCGGGTGCTCCGGATTCAGCGGTTCGTTGATGTAGACCACCTCGCCGGAAGCCTCCAGCATCTTCCCGACCCAACTGGTGCCGGAACGTGGCAGGCCGGTGACGAGCAGCGGTCGCGCCCGGCCGCGCCCCGCGTTCACAGGACCTCCGCGATGCTGCGGCGCCGGAGCGCGGCGAACGGCGACAACTGCAGCGGCTCGCGCAGTCGCCACAGGCCGGTGAGATAGGCGGTCACGCCGACCGCGGTGGCGGACAGCAGCGCCGGCAGGTTCACCCCCAGCGACCACACCGCGACCAGGGGGAGTACGCCGAAGCAGCCGGCCGTCAAGGCGGCCGCGGTCACGGTGGCACGCCCGTACGGGTGCAGTCCCCTCCGTATCGCGAGCTGGCCGAGCGGGAGCAGGTTCTTGGCGAGCATCGAGGCGGCCCACGCGATACCGGCACCGAGGATCCCGAGTCGCGGCAGCAACACCAGGTTCAGGCCCACGTTGATCAGCAGCGCGGCACTCACGTTGCCCAGGTTCCAGGTGGTGCGACCGGTCATCGCGAGCACCACGTCCACCATCCCGCAGCCGTTGGAGATCAGCATCGCGGCGCACAGCAGCACCACCACGGTGACCGCCTCGCCGGTGGCGTACGCCGGGCCGAACAGCGTCAGATACAGCGGCGCGAAGACCGCGGTCAACAGGTAGATCGGCCACGTCGCCAGCACCAGCCACGCGGTGGCGGTCTGGTACAGCCGCCGTGCCGCGACGTCATCCTCCCGCGCCAGCGCCTCCGCGAGCCGGGGCTCCACAGCGGTCGCGATGGCGGCGTTGCCGAGCTGGCCCACCACGGTGAAACGGGTCGCCACCGCGTACCCGGCGGCTGCGGCGAACCCGAGCAGGCCGGCGACCAGCAGTACGTCGAGCCGCTGCAGCAGCTGCTGCAGCACGTTCGACGCACCGCGTGGCCAGGTGAAACGCCAGAACGCCCGGTCCAGGCTCAGTCCGTGTCTCAACGCCCCGTTGGCCGGCCGCGCCGGACCGGCTCGCCAGGCCGGGGACTTCAGGACACCGCCTGGCCATCCGTGGGCGGGCATCCGGGGAAGCCGCGGATCGGTGACCGCCGTCGCTACCGTGGCCGGGTGCGACGGCTGGTGCGGTAGCAGTGGCCGCAGCGCGAACCAGGCGGCGACCGCGGCCAACGCCCAGGGCGCCACCCAGGCGACGGTGAACCAGCTCACCGAGGCTCCCAGCAGCAGCGCCCCGGCCACCCCGAGCAGTTGCAGCGTCGGCCGTCCGAACCGGTCAATGGCGACGGTCGGCCGCATCGTACGGAATCCCCGGGTGGCGGCGAGCAGCGCGTCGCTGACCGCCGCGAGTGGCAGCAGCACCGCCAGGATCCGTACCTCGTCGGCGAGGTCGCCGGTCAGCCACCCCGCCCCGATCCAGCCTGCCGCCCCGAGCCCGGCGGAGACCAGCACCACCGGCCGCAGCGCCACCTGAAGGCAGCGCCGGAGCAACCCCGACCGCCCCCGGGTACGCAGCCGGGCGAACCAGTACACCAGGCCGGTCGGGGTGCCGAGCTTGGCGACCACGGCGATCACCACGAACAACGTTGTCGCGGTGAAGAACACCCCCGCCTCGGTCCGGCTCAACCCGCGGGCCACCAGGGTGGCGACGCCGAATCCGGCGAGTGCCGCGTACCCGGCCCCGGACAGGTTCAGGGCGCCGCCCCGGGCCACCCCGTCGAGGGCCTGTGGGGCGGGCCGGTCGGCAACCGCCCGAGCGGGAGTCACTGACGCCACGACGGTACGTGCCCCAGCCAGGCGGCGAGCCGCTCGTCGTACCCCCGGAACTCCTCCTCCAGTCGGGACCGCAACGGGCCCGGCAACGGTGCCCTGGGCCGGGCGTTGTGCTGGTCGAACTGGACCTCCCCGAGTGCCGGCAGCCTCAGGAACCGCAGTACGTCCGCGTAGACCCGTTCCGGTGCGGAGAAGAACAGTGCGCTGTCCACCACGTGGATGCGTTCTCGCCCGAACAGGCACTCCAGCCGGGTGAGGTGGTCGACGTACCGGCCGCGGGAGAGGTACGCGTGGTGCTGGTGGGCGCGGCTGCGGCCGCCGGCCCGCAACCGGGCCTCCACTCCGGCGAGCCGCATCGGCTCCAGCTCCAGCGCCGCGGTGAAGCTCCGGACCGTCTCGAAGCCCCGCGCGACCTCGTGTGCGTGGTGCGAGTACGCGCGTTCCACCGGGTCGCGTACCAGCACGATCAGCCGTACCCCGGGCAGGTCGCGGGCGATCCGTTCCGCCGCCAACGGGTGGTACAGGTAGTACGGGCTCGACTCGAACGTCACCGCCTGAAGGCCGGTCCGCTCCGCCACCGTCCGGGCGGTACGCGCCAGCGGGAAGTGCCCCCGGTACCAGGACATGCCGTGGTGGTAACCGGTGTCGAAATAGTGCACCCCCTTGTGCAGCACCGCTTTGAGGATCGCCGGATGCTGGGCCAACGCCCGGTACATCGACGTGGTGCCGCAGCGTTGGCCGCCCGCGATCAGGAAGCTCGGCAGGATCCGGGACCCCCCGGTGAGCCGCCCGACCGTACGCGACCCGGCGTGCACCACGCGCTTGAGGTTCCGCGGCAACGTGGCCCGGTCGATCATGTGGTGGTCCTTTCCAGAAGGGTCATCACGGTGCCGGCCGCGGCGGTGCGCTGGCCGTCGGTGAGATAGCGGGTGGCTATCTCGATCAGATAGAGCCCTGCGGTGATCCGTGCCTGCTGCGGGGTGAGCCCGAACGGCCCCAACAGCCTGGCCAGGTCGTCCAGAGCCGCAGCCGGCCGCCGGCCGGTCAGCGCCCTGGCGAGATGGTGGTGCAGTACGTCGTACCCCAGCGGTACGCCGACCGCGAACCGCTCCCAGTCCCACACCAGCACCGCGTCGGAGCCGACCTGGCAGTTCCACGGCGACCAGTCACCGTGCCAGGCGCCGTAGTCGAGCACCACGTCGCCGGCCCGGTGTTCCAGCCGCGTCGCGGCGGCGGTGAGCCGGTGGTCGTACCGGTGCGCGATCCGGGCCCGCAGGGTGGACCAGTAGCCGGTGTCGGCCAGCCGGCCGCGGCGCACTCCGCAGACCTGCGCCACCTCCCGCATCGCCCGCAGCAGCAGGCCGGTGTCGCCACGGTCCTGTCGTGACACCGGAAGGGCGGACTGGATCAGCACCTCGTGCCCGTACCAGACGTCGGTGGCGAGTACCGCCGGGATCCGGGTGTACGTCAGGCGGGCGGACCCGAGACTGCGCAGCGCCGCGCGTTCGTTGCGTACCAGTGCCTGGGTCAGTGTGGTGCCGCCCAGTTTCGCGTACCCGGCGGCACGGCCGTCCGGGTCAAGCACGGCGACCACGGGTTTCCGGTTCGCCCGGACCGGGCCGCCGACGTGGATCACCAGGTGCGGGTCGTCGAGCCCGAGGGCGTGGCCGGCGTACTGGCCGAAGCAGTCCGCGTCGGGCGGCCCGTACACCCGCAGTACGGGCAGCAGCCTGGTCGCCGCCGGAATCGCCGTACTGATCCGGACGCCGAGCCGGGCGGCCGGACCCCGACCGGCGGCACAGCGCAGACCGGCCGCGGCGAGCCGGGGTGGTTCCGGCACCAGCAGTCGTGGCCTGCCGCGGTACGGCACCAGCCGGTATCCGGCGGCGGTCGGCCCCGCCGCGGGACGCAACCCGTACGGGGCGGGGTACAGCGCGGCGAGCACCTCGGTGAGGTGGTCGGTCCGGGCCGGTACGGCGAGCGTCACCGCTCCGC
>JBOGDK010000391.1:0-4596 GCA_050701795.1 Micromonosporaceae bacterium | reverse complement strand
ACGGTGTCCGCGGTGGGGTCGGCGAGCTCGTCGACGGTCTGGCCGTCGCCGAGGAAAACCACCCGGTCCGCGTACGAGGCCGCGGTCGGGTCGTGGGTGACCATCACGACGGTCTGCCCGATCTCGGTCACGCACTGCCGCAGGAACCCGAGCACCTCGGCACCGGACCTGGAGTCGAGATTGCCGGTGGGTTCGTCGGCGAACACGATGTCGGGGCGGCTGGCGAGCGCGCGGGCGCACGCGACCCGCTGCTGCTGGCCTCCGGAGAGCTGGCTCGGCAGGTGCCCGAGCCGGTCGCCGAGCCCGACCGCGTCGACCAGCCGGGTCAACCAGTCCTTATCCGGTTTGCGGCCGGCGATCGCCAGCGGCAGTGTGATGTTCTCGTACGCCGTCAACGTGGGCAGCAGGTTGAACTGCTGGAACACGAACCCGATCCGGTCCCGCCGCAGTTTCGTCAACGCCCGGTCGCCGAGCCGGTCGATCCGGGTGTCGCCGAGCCACACCTCGCCGTCGGTGGCGGCGTCGAGCCCCGCCAGGCAGTGCATCAGGGTCGACTTGCCGGAGCCGGACGGTCCCATGATCGCGGTGAACTCGGCGGCGGCGAACTCGGTGGTGACCCCGCGCAACGCGGTCACGGCTGCCTCGCCGTCGCCGTACACCTTGGTCAGCTCCGCGGTACGGGCCGCGGGCCGGGCGGCCGCCCCGGAGTCGGGACGGCCGCCGGACTGCATCAACGTCGCGGTGTTCACTTTTTGCTCCGGAGCACGTTGCGGCGCTGCTGGTACTCCTGCTCGTCGATCTCGCCCTTGGCGTACCGGTCGGCGAGGGTGCGTTCGGCGGACGTACGGGCCGAGACCCGCGGCGACCTGCGGTAGATCACGTACCCGACGGCGGACAGCACGATCACCCAGAACAGGATCGGGAAGATCAGCCACCAGCCGGGGCCGCCACCGGGGCCGCCGGGGCCGTGGTCCCAACCGGGGCCGGGCTGCGCGTACGCGGTGTAGCTGGCCAGTTGTGCGAACATCGTTCACTCCTCGGTGTCGTCAGGGCCTCTCGCCCAGGTGAGTCGATGTTCGGGCGAGGGTTACGGCACCGTCGTCGGCCAGCCAGAGGCTTTGGGGGTACGTCGTCCAGCGCAGTCACCACCACCGGCGTACCCCCACCGCGGTACGCCGGGCAGCTACGCCGGGGTCGCTACCACGGCGCCGGCGCTATCGGGTGCACGGCGGCCGGTGGCCCACGGGTTGCTCAGCGCTGGTGCCAGCTGCCTGTCAGGTCGATCGGCAGCAGCAGCCCGTTACTGCTGGCCCGGACGGCGGCCCGGGACGGCATCTCGAGTCGGTAGTCGCGGGCCAGCATCGCAGTGGCCAGGGTGACCTGCACCATCGCGAGTCGGGAACCGGGACAGACTCGTGGGCCCGCGCCAAACGGGATGTACGCGTGCCGGGCATGGGGCTGATCGGGGCCGAGCCAGCGTTGCGGATCGAACTGGTCAGGGTCGTCCCAGCAGCGCGGATCCCGGTGCATCAGGTACGGGCAGACCAACACTTCGGTCCCGGCCGGCAGCTCGTACCCGCCGACTTCCATCGGGCGGGTCGAGGTACGGGTGATCAGCCACTGCGGGGGCTGTAGCCGCAGCGCTTCCTTGACCACGGCGGTGGTGTACGGCAGTGACGTGGCGGAGACGTCGGTCAGCGCCGTACCGGACGCCTCGCTGGCCACCTTCGCCGCGATCCCGGGGTGCTCGGCCAGTAGCAGCGCGATCCACGAGAACGCCGCTCCGGGTACCCCGTGGGAGGCGAACATGATGGTGCGCAGTACGAGGACCGCCCGCGACGCCAGATCCACCGAACCACCGTCGGCGACGAGTACGTCCAGCAGGTCACGAGGCTCGGCTGGCGGGTCCGCGGCGTACCGGTCGCGGACCAACTCGTCCAGCAGGTCGAGCAGTCGCTGGTTGGCCGCCGATGCCTCTCGGGCGGCCGGGCGTGGTAGCCACCCGACCCGCCCCTCGCCGCTGACCAGCGCCCGCAATGCGCTGCTGAACAGGTCGTCCGCGGCGGTGCAGAGGACCGCCTGGGCAGCTGGGTCGGCGGCGCCACCGATGCAGAAGTCGACGATGGCGCGGCCGAGTGCGGCCCTGCCGACGCCCACCACGTCGACGGGCCGGCCGGCGTGCCGCCGTAGGTCCTGTTCGAGATGGGAGCCGATCCGTCGTACGTGCAGCCGGGTCAGGCGATCGGCGACGGAACGCCATACGTCGCGGCGTACCCGCATCCACTCGTCGAGATGGTCCTGCTGGGCCTGTTGCTGGCGGCGTCCCGAGCGGAGCGCACTGTCCACCATGTACCCGTCGTTGGTACTCGCCAGCACCTGGTGGGCCAGTTCGGTGTCGAGTACGGCGACGAGGCCGGGCGCCACCGTGATGACCTCGCCGTACCTGGCGTGGTTGGTGGTCAGCCAGGCGATGCGATCGCGTTGGTATGCGGTGATGTCGCCGACGAGCCACTTCCCGCGCGGGCCGGGCGGGGACACCTGTCGGGATGTGCGGACCATCTTGCTCCTCGGCCGTGTCGCGCTGCCGTTGACGGCCGGCCCGCGCGGACCGGCCGTCAATGACGAGTGTCGGGCCAGCTCACCAGGTCCGACACCGGGTAAGGGCTACCGGCAGACTCCAGGTACGTACAGGTAGGCGCCGCTGACCCGAGCCTTACGGAGCCGAAGTCCCACTGCCTGTAGGTATGAGATCACTCCGCTCACCTCCTTCCTGGTGGCGGAGCCTATATCAAAGGTGATCAATGCGACATGCTCGAATCTGCGTCGCCGGCCGGGCATTCTCACCCGCTCGCGGTGCCCGCAACGGCCCACTGACGAGACGCCCAGCAGGCCCCCACGGGGGTACGCCAGGCGTTACCGTCGGGTAATGCTGCCTTCCACGGAATGGCTGATCGGCGCTGCGGTGTTTGTCGCTGGCGCGCTCCTCGCGGGGATCGCGATGTTCGGGATCGGCCTGACACTGCTGTGGTGGGGGTTCGACCCGAAGGACGGTGGCCGGCCGTGGTGGATGTGGCTGCTGTTCCTGGCGCCGCCGGTCCTGATGCTCGGCGCTGGTCTGCTGGTGCGCCGTACCGGTGGTTCCGGCCCGATGGCGCTGGGCGGTGCCGGTCTGGTCGGTGCCCTGGTCGGCGTCGGGTACCTGATCACCGCCTGGTGGAGCGGGCAGTGAGAATGTGTATTCTTGGTGTATGAGTCGTACAAACATTGACCTGGACGACGATCTGGTCGCCGAAGTGATGCGCCGCTACAACATCAAGACCAAGCGCGAAGCCGTCAACTACGCGTTGCGGTGCCTGGTCCCGGTACCCCTGACCAAGGAGTTCCTGCGCGGTATCAGGGGCGTTGGCTGGAGCGGTGACTTGGACGAGATCCGTTCCGGGCGGATCGAGCCCATCTCGTGATCCTGGTCGATACGTCAGTCTGGATCGACTACCTGCGTGACAAGGACACGGCCGTCGTAGTGAGGGTGGCTGAGTTCGTTGACGACGGCGTGGATTTGTTGACCACCGAACCGGTCGTCATGGAGCTTCTGATGGGCGCCGACAAGCCCGTGGAGGCTGCGGTCGTGGAGCAGCTGACCAACGGGTTACCGGTGCTCAGTGTCGAGCCGCGAGTCGATTACCGCAGTGCCGCGGACATCTACCAGGCCGCCCGCCGCAACGGGCTCACCGTTCGGAGCAGCGTGGACTGCCTGATCGCGGCGGTGGCGATCCGGAATGATGTGCCGCTGCTCCACAAGGACGCGGATTATGACGTGATCGCGGAGATCGCGCCGTTGCGTACTCACAAGTAACCTGGCGGCGTGGACACGAACCAGGCGCCGCCCCGGGTCGGCATCAACGAGTACGCCAGCAACCTTCCCCTGGTCGAAGGCGTCCAGCGGTACGCCGCGGGCTGGGCCGAGGAGCGGCTGCGCCGGGTCGGAGAGCTCGTCGGTTCCGGGGAGATGAAGCAGTCGGCGGACGCGGCTCATGCCAACCCGCCCGTACTGCACACCCACGACCGGTACGGCAACCGGATCGACGAGGTGACGTACCACCCGGGCTATCACGAGGTGATCCGGCGAGCGGTGGCCGACGGCGCGCACGCGATCTCCTGGCGGGAGCCCAGACCCGGCGCCCAGGTGGCGCGGGCCGCGGTGTTCGGCCTGTACAGCCAGGCTGAGCCGGGGCACGGCTGCCCGATCTCGATGACCCACGCCGCGGTGCCGGCGCTGCGCGCCACCCCGGAGCTGGCAGCCGAGTGGGAGCCGCGGATGACCTCCCTGGAGTACGACGGGCGGCTCGGGCCGGACAAGCCGGGCGTGCTGTTCGGGATGGGCATGACGGAACGGCAGGGCGGGTCCGACGTACGCGCCAACACCACCCGGGCGACCCCGGACGGCGAGGGCTACCGGCTCGACGGTCACAAGTGGTTCTGCTCCGCCCCGATGTCCGACGGCTTCCTGGTGCTCGCCCAGGGGCCCGAGGGGCTGTCCTGCTTCCTGGTGCCCCGGGTGCTGCCGGACGGTGGGCGCAACCCGTTCGAGATCCAGCG
>JBOGDK010000390.1:0-4614 GCA_050701795.1 Micromonosporaceae bacterium | reverse complement strand
GGCGAGGCGTGGCAGCGCCGGATGGCGCGTAGCAAACCGGTGAAGGCGCTGCTGGACGCGGTGTGGCCCGCCGTGGAGCCGGCGCCGCTGATCGCCTCGCTGCTCTCCGACCCGGATCGGCTGGCGAGCGCGGCCGACGGGGTGCTCACCGCTGACGAGCAGGCGGTGCTGCGCTGGGACCGGCCCCGCAGCGCGAAGGCCGCCCGCTGGACGGCTGCCGACAGAGTGCTGATCGACGAGGCGCTGGGGCTGATCGAACGGACCCCCAGCTACGGGCACATCGTGGTGGACGAGGCGCAGGACCTCTCGCCGATGCAGTGCCGTGCCGTCGCCCGGCGTACCGGCCACGGTTCGGTGACGGTGCTGGGCGACCTGGCGCAGGGCACCGCACCGTGGGCCGCCCGGCGCTGGCAGGACAGCCTGGCCCACTTCGGCAAGCCGGACGCCGCGCTGACCGCGTTGACCACCGGATTCCGGGTGCCGGACGCGGTGGTGACGCTGGCGAACCGGCTGCTGCCGTACCTGGGGGTGGACGTACCGGAGGCGGTGTCGTTGCGGCACGACGGTGCGCTCACGGTGCGTGCCGGCGCGGCGGTTCCTGACGTGGTCCGTGAGGCGCTCGGCCACGAAGGTTCGATCGCGGTGATCGCCGCCGATGCCGCGGTCCCCGCCCTGACCGCGCGGCTGCTCGACGCCGGGGACCGGGTCACCGTGCTTCCGGCCTCGACCGCGAAGGGCCTGGAGTACGACCACGTGATCGTGGTGGAACCCGCCGACATCGTGGCCGCCGACCCACGCGGCCTCCACCGCCTGTACGTAGTCCTAACCCGCGCAGTCTCCCGCCTAGACGTCCTACACACCAGCCCACTGCCCGCACCCCTCGCCCCCTTCGGCGATCTTGAAGCTTCAGTCGCGCGAAACGACGACTGACGCTTCAAGATCGCGGGAGGGCGGCGGGGCAGGGCGGGGGTGGGAGGGCTACTCGAGCAGGTCGGCGAGTGCGGCGCTGGGGTCACGGTCTGGTTGGCCGGCGGACCACCATTGGTCGTTTCGCTTCCGGTACGGGTACCAGCGGCGGTCCTGGCCGTACCGCAGTTGCATTGCGTACTCCGGGAACGTCCAGCGGTTACGCCATTGGCGGATCTCCACGGGACGCTCGAGATCGGCGATCAGCCCGGTACGGGCCCGCACCAGATCCGCCGGCGGTGGACTCCACGACGTCTCCAAGGTCTCCAGACCGGCGACCCCGCCATCACGCCAGGCGGCCACCGCCCGCGCCAGCTCCGGGGCCGCCGGATCGGAGAACGTGGCCACGAGCCGTACCTCGTCCTGGTGGGCGGTGAGTGGGCGAGCCGGCCCGGCGAGCAGTTCCCGGGCACGTACCGCCGCGTTGCTGACCAGCAACGGCAGAGCGGCGGCCGGAAGGTCGGGCGGGGCCGGCAGCGCCTGACTGCCCACAGCCGGGCCGGGCGGGGGCGGGGGCTCCGGCAACGGACCAGTGATCCGCCGGTACGCGTCCTCCGCCGGTACACCGGCCAGCTCCCGGGTGCCGGGCTCCCCGTCCGGCCCGGCGCCGGCTCCCCGGCCCGCGCCACTCCCGGACAGCTGCAACGCCTCCAGCAACTGCGCCTCGCCGCGGCCCCGCATCATCAGCAGTACGAACGGGTCCCGGTCGAGCAGCCACGCGACCTGGTAACACATCGCGGCGGCGTGCTTGCACGGATAGCCCCAGTCCAGGCAGCTGCACTCGGGTTCCAGATCCCCGACACCGGGCAGCAGGCGCACCCCGGCCCCGGCGGCGGCCGCCACCAGGTCGTGCGGCATCTCGCCGTCGAGCAGCGCGGCGATGTGCCCGGCGCGGCTCGCCACCGCCTCGGTGAACCGGTGCCACTCGGCGTCGTTGAGCCGTTCCACGAGGACCACGGTCTGGTACGGCTCGCCCCCCGTACCGTGCACCGGGGCCGAGATCCGGCCCGGGCTCACCGTGATCGCCCCGACCCGGCCGGTACGCGCGTACGTACGCCCCCGCTGCAGCCGTCCCTGGTCGAGTGAGGTCTCCTCCATCGCCTTCGTCCAGGCGCGACCCCACCAGCTCTGGCCGCGTACGGTGCCGCGGCGCGGCCCGAACGCCGGGAAGGTACGTGCCGTCATCGCGCCCTCCGCAGCTCCACCAGTTCAGCCAACTCAGCGTCGGTGAGCTCGGTCAACGCCGCCTCCCCGGTACGCAGCACCGCATCGGCCAGATCCCGTTTCGCCACCAGCATCTGCGCGATCCGGTCCTCCAAAGTGCCCTCCGCGATCAATTTGTGCACCTGCACCGGCCGGGTCTGCCCGATCCGGTACGCCCGGTCCGTCGCCTGGTCCTCCACCGCCGGGTTCCACCACCGGTCGTAGTGGATGACGTGGTCGGCTCGGGTGAGGTTGAGCCCGGTGCCGGCAGCCTTCAGCGACAGCAGGAACACCGGGGCGTCCCCGGCCTGGAACCTGTCGACCATCGCCTCCCGGGCCGGTACCGGGGTGCCACCGTGCAGCAGCAGCGCCTGGATCCCCCGCTTGGCGAGGTGCCGGTGCAGCAGCCGGGCCATCGCGACGTACTGGGTGAACACCAGCGCGGCACCGTCCTCGGCGACGATGGTCTCCAGCAGCTCGTCGAGCAGTTCCAGCTTCCCGGAGCGGCCGGCGAACCGCGGCGCGCCATCGGGCGCGGTCTCCGTCAGACCGGGCTCTTTCAAGCTGGGCTCCTTCAGGCTGGGCTCCGTCGGACCGGGCTCCTTCAGGCTGGGCTCCTTCAAGAACTGCGCCGGGTGGTTGCAGATCTGCTTCAGGCCGGTGAGCAGCTTCATCACCAGGCCCCGGCGTTCCATTCCGGTGGCTTCCCGGATCGCGTCGAGGGTTTCCCGTACCAGCGCCTGGTAGAGGCCGGCCTGCTCCGGCGTGAGCGGCACCGGCTGGTCGGTCTCGGTCTTGGGCGGCAGCTCGGGGGCGATGCCCGGGTCGGACTTGCGGCGCCGCAGCAGGAACGGGCGTACCAGCCGGGCCAGCCGGTGCGCCGTCCCGGGGTCGGCACCGGATTCGATCGGGGTGGCCCACCGGGTACGGAAGCTGGTCAGCGTGCCGAGCAGCCCCGGCGTGGTCCAGTCCAGGATCGACCACAGTTCGGTGAGGTTGTTCTCGACCGGCGTACCGGACAGTGCCACCCGGGCCCGGGCCGGGATCGTACGCAGCGCCTTCGCCGTACCGGCACGGGGATTCTTCACGTGCTGTGCCTCGTCGGCCACCACCAGGTCCCACTCGTGCCCGGCAAGCCGCCGCGCGTCGATCCGCATCGTGCCGTACGTGGTCAGCACGAACCCTCTCTCAGCACCGTCGAGGTCGCGTCCGGGTCCGTGGAACCGGCGTACCGGGGTGCCGGGGGCGAACCGTTCGATCTCACGTTCCCAGTTGCCGAGTAGCGACGCCGGGCACACCACGAGGGTGGGCGCGGCGGCGTCGCGGTGCAGGTGCAGCGCGATCAGGGTGATCGTCTTGCCAAGGCCCATGTCGTCGGCGAGGCAGCCTCCGAGCCCCAGGGACGTCATCCGGTCCAGCCACCGCAGCCCGGCGAGCTGGTACCCCCGCAGCGTCGCCCGCAACGCCGGGGGCTGCTCGGCCGGCGCCACCTCCCGGGTGAGCTGGTCCCGTAGCCGCGCCAGGTTTCCGGTCGCGGTGACAGCGACCCGCCGCCCGTCGATCTCGGCCTGACCGGTGAGCGCCACACCGAGCGCGTCAATCGCCGTCAGCGGCTTGAGGCGGCGTTGCCGCGCCCTCGCGACCAGCTCCGGATCGACCAGCGTCCACTGGTCGCGCAGGCGCACCACGGGGCGGTGTGCTTCGGCGAGCTGGTCCAGCTCCGCCTCGGTGAGCGGCTGGTCGCCGAGCGCGAGCCGCCAGTCGAACCCGAACAACGTCTCGGCACCGAAGAACCCGGGACGGTCGTCCGCCGGCTCGGTGCCGCCCACCACGGCACTCGCTGACAGGTCACGTACCAGTTGGCGCGGCCAGTGCACGTCGACCCCGACGGCGGCCAGTCGCGCCGCGCCGGTCGCCACCAGGTCCTCGACGTCACGGTCGGTGAGCTCCACCTGGTCCGGTACGGCCAGTGTGAGCAGCCGCGCCAGCGGCGGCCAGGCCAGGGCGGCGCGGCGTACCGCGAGCATGGTGTCGATCCGGGACCGGGCGCCGAAGCCCGGGTGCTCCTGGTCCCACAGCCCGGCGGCGTCCACCAGCAACCCCGGATCCGCGAGGCTGTGCACCTGCACCACGGCGATCAGCGACACCCCCTCCGCCGCGTCGCCGGCCGCTGTGTCGCCGGCCAGTTCGAGCCGCAGCGAGATCCGTACCCCGGAGTCGATCCCGGCGGCCACCTCCTCGGTCCACGGCCGCAGGTGTATGACCTGCTGCGGCACGACGGCGGCGTACGCCGGGGTGCCGGCCACCGTCGCCGCGGCCGGGGTCCGCGGCAGCACGTCGGCGACCGCGTCGCAGAACGCCCGTACCAGGGTTGCCGCGTCGGGCAGCAGATCGGTGCCGGGCAGCGGCACCGCCCTGGCCTCGGGCGGCATCGCGTCCACCAAC
>JBOGDK010000389.1:0-4620 GCA_050701795.1 Micromonosporaceae bacterium | reverse complement strand
GGATCCCCGGGTTCGAGCGGTGGTTGCAACACCCGGTGGGTGAAGGGGTGTTGTGGGTGCGGTTCTCTTTGCGGATGGTTGCTGAGGTTCATCAGCGGTTCTGGGAGGCGATGGCGCGGGGTGATTTCGTCACTGATGCGGCGGTTGCGGCTGGCACGTATCGGGTGCAGGGCCGTCGGTGGTTGGTCGCTGCTGGTGGGGTGCGGCCGCGGCGGGGACGTGATCTGAAGGGTCGGTGTTTGACGTTGGCTGAGCGGGAGGAGATCGCGCTGGGCCGGGCGGCCGGTGAGTCGATGCGTTCGATCGCATGCCGGCTGGGGCGCAGCCCGTCGACGATTTCCCGCGAGCTGGGCCGCAACAGTCACGCTCCGGGGCGGTATCGCGCGATGAGTGCACATGCGGCGGCCTACGGGCGGGCGGCGCGTCCGAAGCCCTGCAAGCTGGCCACCAACGTGGCGCTGCGGGCCAAGGTCGAGCAAGACTTGGAGCGCAAGTACTCACCGGAACAGATCGCCGGCCGGCTGCGGGCAGAGTTTCCCGACGAGGCGGAGATGTGGGTGTCGACCGAGACCATCTACCAGTCGCTGTATGTGCAGTCCCGCGGGGCGCTCCGTCGTGAGTTGAGCAAGTGTCTGCGCACTGGGCGGGTGCTGCGCGATCCGGGCCGCAAAGTGGGGCAGCGTAAGAACCGAATCCAGGGCATGGTCAACATCAGTGAACGGCCCGCCGAGGCCGCCGACCGGGCGGTGCCGGGGCATTGGGAGGGGGATTTGGTCATTGGCAAGAACAACGCCTCTGCGATCGGCACCCTGGTGGAGCGGACCACCGGGTACGTGCTGCTCCTGCATCTGCCGGAGGGGTACAAGCCTGAGCAGGTCGCCCCGGTACTGGCTGCGAAGATCAAAACCCTGCCGCAACTGTTGCGCCGCTCGCTGACCTGGGACCAGGGCGCGGAGATGCGGGATTGGAAACAGGTCGCCATCGCAGCCGACATTGAGGTTTTCTTCTGTGACCCGTACAAGCCGTGGCAGCGGGGCAGCAACGAGAACACCAATGGCCTTCTGCGCCAGTACTTTCCCAAGGGGACTGACCTTTCCGTGCACAGCCAGGCGGACCTGGACTGGGTTGCTGCTGAACTGAACGACAGGCCCCGTAAGAGGCACGGCTACGCCAAGCCCGACGAACTGATCGGCCCGCTGTTGCAGGCATAACCGGGGGTGGTGCGCCACACCGGGGAGTGGCCGCCCGATAGTCAGCCGAACCTAAGGGGCAAGGGCTTGCAGTCAAGGGTGGGGCGCAGCCCCATCGCGCCAGCGACGCCGCAAGGCGCCCTTGACGGCGAGACCTTCCCCCTCATCATCACCGATCGGGCGGCCACGGCCCCCCTACTTGCCAACCGCTCAAGCCCTTTCTGCCAACCCTGCCGTCCGCTACGCTCACCCGCAACAAGCAGCCGTGTTGCGACCACCGCCAGAATCCGCCGATCCTCATACGCACGACGCGAGACGCCAGGCGGTGCTTGCAAGGCTACGGGCCACCGGCGTGCGGGACCAAGGTAGTCCACCGGCGAGAGCCTCCGACCGTCCGAGCTGACTAGCCGGGACTCATCCCGATACAGGGCTTTCCATGTTCCACAGTTCGCGGTAGTACCTGATGCGTGCGGGATCGGCGGCCACTCCGTAGGCCTCGAGGTACGTCTTCTCCCAGCCGGGCCCGTAGTTCCACTCGGTGCTCCAGCTCCCAACAGCCAGATCAGCCCAGCGATCTGCGACTCCGAGCTCTCCCAGGTCGACGTGACCTGCGTAAGCGCCATCGTCGCCAATGAGCGTGTTCGGCACGCAAGGATCGCCGTGGCATACCACGAGTTGGTCGATCGGTGGAGCGGCCGCCAGCCACATCTGCTTGTCAGCCTGAGCGACCCGCTGCTGTTTGAGGCGAAACCCGATCGACCAGTCGAATGGGCAAGTCGCGACGGGGAGAGATTCATGTAGCTCGCGGAGTGCCGCGCCCGCAACACGTACAGCGGTTTCGGGATCAGCCTTCCAACGCGCCGTGACGGCGCACTCGCCTGGGAGTGCGGCTGTCACGATCCAAGATCCGCTCGGGTCCGAGCCCGACTCGAGAACCTGCGGAACCTTCGCGTAACGGCCGGCCCATCGCAGTCGATCCGTCTCAGCGGCCAGGTCGAGGATCGACTCAGAGGGAACCCACTTCGCGAACTGTGCTGATCGACCTGAACCTATCCTGCAGGCGACGCCTCCTTCGCCGTTGACCCACACGGGGATCACAGGTTCGCCCGCGCTCAGACGCTCGATGGCAACTGGGATCGGATGCTGCGGGTCGACTAGGCCGCTGACGCTCGTTGAGTCCACGCTTCCAAGATCCCATGCTTCGCCAAGGAGGCGACAGCCAAGTGGCTGAGTCGGCCCGATGATCCCCGATTGGCGCACCGGCCACAACGACCGGCCACCCGGCTGCAACGGGACCTCCGCTGTACGGAAGTACAGCAACACGATCGAGCAGAGCCACCCGAAGACGACCTTTGACCGGCTGACCTGCACAGACGCCGCCAGTCGGCCTGCTTGCCCGTTGATCGCACTGACAGCCTAGTGACGGTGCTGCTCGGCCGTCTCACTTGCGGATCCCCTTACGGACAGCACGAGCGGCATTGATGGGACCGATTGGGCTGCCAACCGAGCAGCATGAATGATCCTGGACGGTCCAACTCATCCCAGCGTTGCGAGTGCGGATCTGACAAGGTCGTCCCTCCTGGCTGCGGCGGTGGCCGCGCAGAGGTCGGTTCGCCCTTGGGCGTGATGGTTCGGTGTCGGTTTCTCCATGTCTGATGGTGTGTTGAGTGCGGCGCGGAGGTCCCAGTAGGCAACGACTTGGGAGTCGAGGATGGTGCCGGCTGCCTGTTGCCAGCCGTGAAGTATGTCGTCGGTTGCGGCTGGACCAAACATGATTGCCGCGTCCAGCCTCGCCGAGCCGAGATCGATGCCGCGGTGCCCTACTCCGGCCGCGTCCCAGTCCAGCAGCGCAGTGTGCCGGTCGCCGATCCACATGGTGTTGCCCTGCCAGATATCGCCGTGGACAAGGACGCTGCTACCGGTGGGCATCGGGAGTTCCTGCAGCCGTTCCTCCGCTGCTTCCAGGAGACCCGATCGCTCGTCCGCGCGAGCGACCGTTCACTACGACCTGGCGGCACTGGATCGACCGGATGGACGTGATACGCGGGCCAGGGTCGGGCTGAGGTCTCCGCGCTGGTTGACGATGATGCGTTCCAGCCCTAGCCAATCGGCCATCTGTCTGAGCTGGACGGCCAGTTCAGTTGATACCTCGCGGTGGTCGACGTTGGGCTCGGCGTGGGTCGCCTGAACCAGCAGCGCCGAGGACTTGCGGTCGGACTTGAGATCGACCCGGGCAACGAGCCGGTCCCCGAGCAGAAATGGGAGGACGACGTAGCCGTACACGCGTTTGTGTTTGGGAACGTACCATTCGATGAAGTGGTCGAAGTCGAACAGCCGGCTGCTGCGTGACCCGTTGCCGACCACCTTGTCGAACGGCGACAGTAAGGCGCGCGCGTGTACGTGGCGCGGAAGCCGTGCCTGGTGCCACACGTACGCCGACGCCCGCCATCCCTCAACCTGCGCCGGCAGCAGCTCGCCGGACTCGACCAGATCCGCGATCAGCGGGCGGGACTCATGCGGCGGAAGATTCCAGTAGTGGCGAAGATCCGGCTCGGTGAAGACGCCGAGTGCCCGAGCGGCGAGACGGAGCAGCTCCCGCTGCGCGTCGTCCTTGGTGGGCGTCGGCAACGCCAATGTCTCGGGAGGCAGTACGCGTTCGGTGAGGTCGTAGCGGCGGGGTGAAGTTCGGCCGGGCAGCGATGCTCAGGCGTCCGGTGCTGAAGAGCCACTCCAGCGCGACCTTGGTGTCGCTCCAGTTGAACATGCCGCCTCGCCGCCGGAGCTTGTCCGGAGTGAGCTCGCCGGCGCTGATCGGACCTCGCTCTGCTACCTGGGCCAGCACCTCGTCGAGATAACCCGATGGCAGCGCGCCGACCCGACCGCCACCAGGCCACACTTCCTCTGCGGTACGGGCCATTCGCCAACGCAGCAACGGATGCAACGAGAGCGGCAGCAGGGTGGCGGCGTTTCCCCAGTACTCGAACAGCATCGGGGGCCGCCCCTGCCAGGCGAGCCGGTCGAGAAGGTCCCGCGGGTAGGGCCCCAGGCGGCCGAACAACGTTGCGTAGTGAACCCGGCACAGCACGGTCAACGCGTCCAACTGCAGGAAGCCCATCCGCCCCATCACGCGACGGATGTGCCGCGCATCGACCTTCCCCGCGGGCCGCGGATCCGTGAAACCCTGAGCGGCCAAGACAATCCGGCGCGCCTCCGCCGCCGAGACCAGCATCCGCTTGCCCCTAGGCATGACGACAACCCCGGATTAGGCCGCCGACGTCCATGCCTGCCAGGCATGACGTACGGAACAGGTACCCATGACGCTCCCAACTCTCAGCGATGCTGTAGCGGCAACATGCCATCGCAGACATGGCACGCAACCAGGCGTGGCCACGTCCCAGAATGGCGGCCTTACAAGACACCCTGTGTCCCA
>JBOGDK010000388.1:0-4633 GCA_050701795.1 Micromonosporaceae bacterium | reverse complement strand
GCACCCACAAACACCGGATCCCCGATTTCGTGAAGTTGGCCGAGGCGCTCGGGTGCGTCGGCCTGCGGTGCGAGAGCGTCGCGGACGTCGACGCCACCATCGCCGAAGCGATGGAGATCGACGACCGTCCCGTGGTGGTGGACTTCACCGTCGGTAAGGACGCCATGGTGTGGCCGATGGTGCCCGCCGGCACCGGCAACGACGAAATCCAGTTCGCCCGAGGCGTACGCCCCACCTTCGAAGAGGACGATCTCTGATGAGTAACCACACGTTGTCGGTGCTGGTGGAGAACAAGCCCGGGGTCCTGGCCCGGGTGGCGGGGTTGTTCTCCCGTCGCGGGTTCAACATCGACTCACTCGCGGTCGGGGAGACCGAGCACCCGCAGGTCTCCCGGATCACGATCGTGGTCAGTGTCGAGGACTCGCCACTGGAGCAGGTCACCAAGCAGTTGAACAAGCTGGTGAACGTACTGAAGATCGTGGAGCTGGATCCGGCCAGCTCGGTGCAGCGGGAGTTGCTGCTGGTCAAGGTGCGTGCTGACCTGCAGACCCGTTCCCACGTACTCGAGACAGTGCAGTTGTTCCGGGCGAAGGTGGTTGATGTCGCTCCGGACACCGTGACCGTGGAGGCGACCGGAACCGCCGACAAGCTGGCCGCGCTGTTGCGGGTGCTGGAGCCGTTCGGGATCAAGGAGATGGTCCAGTCGGGCATGGTCGCGATCGGTCGCGGCACCCGGTCGATCACCAGCCCGGTGCTCCGGAGTACCGCCTGATCCGCTACGACGCCCCGCTGCCCGACAACTCAGCCTGCCCGACGACGCTGTCGAGCCAACCGAACAGATCCGACGAAGGAGAAGTGCATTGACCGCCCAGGTGTTCTACGACGATGACGCGGACCTCTCGCTGGTCCACGCCAAGAAGGTGGCCGTTCTCGGGTACGGCAGCCAGGGCCACGCCCACGCCCTGTCGCTGCGCGACTCCGGGGTCGACGTACGGGTCGGCCTGCCCGAGGGCTCGAAGAGCCGCCCGAAGGCGGAGGAGCAGGGGCTGCGCGTGGTGACGCCGGACGTGGCGGCGGCCGAGGCCGACCTGATCATGGTCCTGGCGCCGGACACCGTACAGCGGAAGCTGTACGCCGAGTCCGTCGCGCCGCAGCTGACCGCCGGCAAGGCGTTGTTCTTCGGCCACGGCTTCAACATCCGGTACGGCCTGATCACCCCGCCCGCCGACGTGGACGTCGCGATGGTGGCGCCGAAGGGGCCTGGTCACCTGGTACGGCGCCAGTTCGCCGACGGCAAGGGGGTGCCGTGTCTGATCGCGGTGGAGCAGGACGCCTCCGGCAGCGCCCGGGATCTTGCCCTGGCGTACGCGAAGGGGATCGGTGGCACCCGCGCGGGCGTCATCGAGACCACCTTCACCGAGGAGACCGAGACCGACCTGTTCGGCGAGCAGGCGGTGCTCTGTGGCGGGGCGGCGGCGCTGGTGCAGACCGGGTTCGAGGTGCTCACCGAGGCCGGGTACGCCCCCGAGGTGGCGTACTTCGAGTGCCTCCACGAGCTGAAGTTGATCGTGGACCTGATGTACGAGGGCGGCATCGCCCGGATGCGCTACTCGGTCTCCGACACCGCCGAGTACGGCGACGTCACCCGTGGCCCGCGGGTGATCGACGGGCGGGTCAAGGAGGAGATGAAGCGGATCCTGGCCGAGGTGCGCAGTGGCGAGTTCGCGCGCGAATGGGTGGCTGAGGACGAGGCGGGCCGGCCGAACTTCAGCAAACTCCGGGAGCAGGGCGCCCAGCACCCGATCGAGGAGGTCGGGAAGAAGTTGCGGGACATGATGAGCTGGGTGGACAAGCCGCTGTCAGACACCGCGTAAGGTACGCCGCCGCGCCCGCTGGTACGGACATGGTGCGGGCCCCCGGCGTGGTCACAGGGGCCCGCGCTCTGTCCTGACCGGGGGGTCAGGTGTCCAGTACCGAGCGATCTCGGAAGGCCCTGCGGACCGTACGGCTGCGCGCCACCAGCCAGCGCTTGGCGCGTCTGGTGCCGAGCAGGGTGAGCATCACGACCGCGGGGACCAGGAACACCAGGCCCATGGTGACCGCGACGGTGGCGGAGCTGCCGATGAGTGCGGCGGCCAGCATCACCGCCGTGATCCCGATCGTGAGGTAGGCGCCCACCTGTGCGAGGCGAGGCGAGCCGCGCTGTACCAGGTGCACGGCGCCCAGCACGTTGACGGCGGCGATCGCCAGCACCGCGACGGTGAGCAGGGCGGACAGCACTGAGGCCAAGCCGTCGCCGGTGGTGGCGTGGGCGGCGAGGGAGCCGGCGGAGGCGAGCATCGGCACAGCCAGTAGCCCGCAAAGTACGGCGGCGGTGATGATCCGGACGGGTGTTCCAATTCTGCGACTCTGCGTCACGATCTGGCTCCTCCCCGTGAGGCCCTTCCAAGGATGGTAACCGTCAAAACTGTGAAGAGCACCACGAAGCGGGTGAGCACCCTCACCGCCGTCTGGTGCCCGAACCGACCCGCGGTGCCCCTACGATCGAATTGATCGCTCGTCGTCGCTGGTCACACGCCTGCAGCGTGCCGCGGGGTCCCGAGCGAAGCACCACACCCAGGATTTGGACGGCAACGAAGCCAGTCTTGACCCGTTCATTATGTGAGAACTACACGGAACTACCGTCCCGTATTTCGGCACACACATCGTTCGTGAGGAACGCATGCCCACTGACGCCGCCCAGTCCACCGCTGCCGCTCCGGTAGCCGACCGTGGTGGCTCGCAGCCTGTCGTACTGGTTGCCGAGCCGCTCGCCCCGTCTGCCATCGACGTACTCGCGCACGACTTCGACGTACGGCAGATCGACGGGGCGGACCGGTCCGCGCTGCTCGCCGCGGTCGCCGACGCCGACGCCCTGCTGGTACGCAGTGCCACCCGGGTCGACGGGGAGGTGTTCGCCGCGGCCGCCCGGCTGAAGGTGGTGGCGAGGGCCGGAGTGGGGCTGGACAACGTGGACGTGCCCGCGGCGACCGCCCGGGGCGTCATGGTGGTCAACGCCCCCACGTCCAACATCGTCAGCGCCGCCGAGCAGGCGGTGGCGCTGCTGCTCGCCTGTGCCCGCAACATCGCCCCCGCCAACGGCGCGCTGAAGGCCGGCGAATGGAAACGGTCGAAGTACACCGGCGTGGAGCTGGCGGGCAAGACTGTAGGGATCGTCGGTCTTGGGCGGATCGGTGTGCTGTTCGCGCAGCGGATGGCGGCGTTCGGCACCCGGCTGATCGCGTACGACCCGTACGTGCAGCCGCCGCGGGCCGCCCAGCTCGGGGTGCGCCTGGTCAGCTTGGAGGAGTTGCTCGCCGACAGTGACTTCATCTCCATCCACCTGCCCAAGACGGCGGAGACCGTCGGTCTGATCGGCGAGAAGGAGCTGAGCCTGGTCAAGCCGTCGGTACGGATCATCAACGCCGCCCGCGGTGGCCTGATCGACGAGGACGCCCTTGCCCGGGCGATCGGCGACGGCCGGGTCGGCGGTGCCGGAATCGACGTGTACGCCACCGAGCCGTGCACCTCCTCGCCGCTGTTCGCATACGAGAACGTGGTGGTGACCCCACACCTGGGCGCATCGACCGCGGAGGCCCAGGACAAGGCCGGTACCGCGGTGGCCAAGAGCGTCAAGCTGGCGCTGCAGGGCGAGTTCGTACCGGACGCGGTGAACGTACAGGCCGGCGGAGTGGTGGCCGAGGACGTACGGCCGCTGCTGCCGATCGCCGAGGGTCTGGGTCGGGTGTTCACCGCGATCAGCGGTGGTGGTGCCGCATCGATCGCCGTCGAGGTACGGGGTGAGGTCACCGACAACGACGTCTCCGTACTGCAGCTCGCCGCCACCAAGGGTGTCTTCCTGGACGTGGTCGAGGAGCAGGTGACCTACGTCAACGCCCCGCTGCTGGCCAAGGAGCGCGGTGTCGACGTCTCCCTGGTGACCAGCCCGGACAGCCCCGACTACCACAACCTGGTGACCGTACGAGGTGCCCTGGTGGACGGCCGGAGCGTGAGTGTGTCCGGCACCTTGACCACGGGTCCGCGGGAGATCGCGAAGCTGACCGAGGTCGACGGATTCGACATCGAGATCCCGCTCGCCGGCAACTTGTTGTTCCTGCGCTATGCCGACCGTCCTGGTGTCGTCGGCGAGTTGGGCAGCACCCTGGGCGAGGCGGGAATCAACATCGCCGCGATGCAGGTCTCCCGGGACCAGGCCGGTGGCGAGGCGTTGATGGGCGTCGAGGTCGACTCCCCGGTCACCGCCGACCTGCTGGCCAGCGTGGCCAACTCAGTCGGCGCGACAACCGCCGCCACAGTCGACCTCGCCGACATCTAACCCCCGCCCCCTCCCGCCCCACCCCCTCCCGCCCCACCCCCTCCGCCCCACCCTCTCCGCGATCTTGAAGCTTTGGTGTCGTTTCCCGACACTGGATCTTCAAGATCGCGAAAGCGGGGTCCGGATGGCGGAAGAGTCGTACCGGGTACTGGGACGTGGGGCTAGGCTGACCGAGTCGGTGACGGCCCTGGAGGAGAGCAGTGACGCGGATTGCGGTAGTGGCCGGCGACGGGATCGGGCCGGAGGTGATCGCCGAGG
>JBOGDK010000387.1:0-4634 GCA_050701795.1 Micromonosporaceae bacterium | reverse complement strand
TGGATGGTGGTGAGGTATGGGAGGTGCGGAGCCGTCGCCCTGACCGCCCACCCTCGACATCGATGTCATCGGTGCCGTACGCCGATCCGGGGTGGTCAGCCGTGCCCGCGCGTCGGGCTCCCCGGGGGTTCGCCGGCACATTTTTTCTCTATGGAAACTTAATCGTCCGGCTCGGCACCTGTCAACGTGGGGCCTGGGCATTCGCGCCGGCCAGGCAGGGATCGCCGGGCTCGTTGCCCGGTGAGCGCGCGACGACCGAGCCGGCGAGCGCCGGCGGAAACGGACACTGAGGGGCGCCGCGGCCAACGGGTGGGCGGTCTCGGCGCCACCGGGGCAGCCGCGACCGGTGCCGGCGGCTCCGGGGGTCAGTCGCCCCGAGGTCAGCCGGTGGTTCCCGAGGTCATTGGGCGGCGGCGAGCGGCGGGAACGCCATCGGATCCCGGTAGTACGCGTCCAGGAAGAGGGTGCCGGAGGCGAGCATCACCGCGTGCCGCCCGAACGACGTGGGCCGCACCAGGTCGGACGGGTCGGTGTGCAGCGGCCGGTGCATCCGTTTCCGCAACGCGTCGTGCACCTCGGGCAGGTATTCGGGATGATCGGCGACGCCGCCGCCGAGCACCACCCGCTCCGGGTTGAGGATCTCGATCAGCAGCGCGAGCGCGTACCCGACGTGGCGTGCCCGGGCGCGTAGCGCCGCCGTCGCGCGGCGGTCTCCGCCGGCGGCGAGCCTCGCGAGGTCGTCGAGGTTCTCACCGGGGCCGAGGATGCCGCGCTGCCGCGCGTCGGTCACCAGGGCGACGTCACTCGCCACCGCCTGGAGGCAGTCGTACCGGCCACAGGAGCATTTCCTGTCGGTACGCACACCCACCGGCAGGTGATCCAGGTAGCCGGAGGCGGACCGCGGGCCCCGGTGCTGCCGCCCGTCGGTGACCACGCCGGCGCCGACGATGTTGCCGACGAACAGGTGCAGCAGGGTACGGACATCCCGCCCGGCGCCGAACCAGGACTCGGCGAGCGCGATCGCACGTACCGTGTTGTCGACCCGTACGGGGTGCCCGAGCCGCTCCTCGAACGTGTCCCGCAGCGGCGCGTCGCGCCACCCGAGCACCGGATGGTCGATCACATGGCCGGAGTCCGGGTCCACCCAGCCGCCGGTGCTGGCGCCGACCCCGAGCACGGTGCCCCTGAGGTTTCTGGTCTGGCGCTTGACCTGGTCGATCGCCTGGCGAGCGACCACGTCGAAGGAGGTCTTGCCGTCGTGTTGCATGGTGACCTCGCTGACGATCCGCCCGGTCAGGTCGATCACCCCGACGATGGTCCAGAGCAGACCGACGTGGACGCCGACGACGTGGTGACCGGGGTCGATCGAGACGGGCACCCGGGGCCGCCCCGGCACCCGGGCCGCGGGCTCGCTGGATTCCTCCCGTAGCAGCCCCGCTTCCACCAGGCGGGCCGTGAGCTTCGTGACGCTTCCCGGGGCGAGGCCGGTCAACCGGGCGACGTCCGCGCGGGCGATCGGACCGTGGCCGAGCACCGTACGCATCACGGCGGAGATGTTCTGCCGGCGTACGTCGCTCGGCTGCGCGGAACGTGCCCCGCTGGTCTCAGCCGCGGTGAAGACGTCCGTCAGGCTCGACACCCTGCCTCCCGTCCTGCGGTTGTTGGTTTCCCTCGCAAACCTATCTGGTAACCAGGACCCGCCAAGCCGCCCCCGCCACGTTGCCGGCCCCGCTCGCGATCTTGGAAAGTAGGTGTTCAACCTGACACCTGGTTTCCAAGATCCACTGGGTCGCCCCCGGGCGGACGCCCGGCAGGGAGTCGGCGCGTCGCGGACGATCCCGTTCGCAGGGCCTATTGACGATTATTTCCTTGGGCAACTAACTTGGGCGGCACCGGGATCGACTCGGGTACTGGCTGCTCAGCGAGCCTTTACGACGTTGTGTACATCGTTGTACTGTCACAGCCGAGCGAGCCGTCGAAGGCCCGTGAACGGGCTGCGAACGAGTTCAGGGGAGGCGGACGCGTGGCAGGACGAGGACGGGTTGTCCGCGGGCTGCCACCGGCATGCCGGTGGCGGGGCAATGAGGCGGACACATGAGCGTGGCGAGGCTGACTGACAGCGAGACCACGGTGGGACCACTGGACGACACGACGCCCTCAGCTCCGCCGACCCGCCGCGACAAGCGCAGGTTCGGGCGTACCGAGATCTGGATCTGGGGATTCCTGACACCCACCGTGGTGTTGTACGGGCTCTACACCGTGTATCCGATCATCGCGAGCTACTGGTACTCCTTCGTGGAGTGGAACGGTTTCGAGACCGAGAAGACCTTCGTCGGGCTCCAGAACTACCGTGACGTGCTCGCCGACCCGTTGTTCTACAACACCTTCAAGATCACCGTCCTGTTCATGCTCGTGACGGTCCCGATCAAGGTGTTCTCCACCCTGTTTGTGGCGATCCTGCTCAACTCGCCGAAGATGCCGCTGCGCGGACTGTTCCGGACCGCGTTCTTCCTGCCGGTGGTGACCACCACCGCGATCGTCGGTGTGGTGATGCAGTTCGTCTTCGACCCGGCCAGCGGCCCGGTGAACCTGCTCCTGATCAAGCTCGGGCTGATCGAGGAGGGGGTCGACTTCCTCGGCTCGTCGTCCACCGCACTGTGGACGGTGGTCGCCGTGTACGTCTGGAAGTGGTTCGGCGTGACGCTCATCTACTGGCTCGCCGCGTTGCAGACCATCCCCGACGAGCTGTACGAAGCGGCCCGCATCGACGGGGCGTCGGCCTTCGATGTGATGCGGCGGATCACCCTGCCGCTGCTCACGCCGTTCACCATCATCATCACGTTGTTGACGCTGGAGAGCACCCTCAAGATCTTCGACCTGATGCTGACCATGACCAACGGGGGGCCGTACTACGCCACCGAGGTCGTGGAGATCTACATCTACCGCTGGGCGTTCGCGGCGACCGTACCGGAACTGGGCTTCGCCTCCGCCGCGGCGGTGATCTTCGGCCTGTTCGTCTTCGTCGTGGGGCTGCTCCAGCTGCTCGGCATCCGCGCCGCCCGGAAGGCAGGGAGCTTCACATGAGCACCGTGACCCGGACCGCCACCCGCTCCCGCCGGCCTGCCCGCAGAAACCGCCTGCACCCGGCCGCGATCATGCGGCGACTGCCCTGGTGGATCGCCGCGGCCGTCACCGGCGTCGGCGCCCTGCTGTGGATGTACCCGTTCCTGTGGATGATCTCCGCCTCGCTGAAGGACCCCCTCGAAGTCTTCGCCGCCGGCCTGGAGCTGATTCCCAAGTCCGCGATCTGGGAGAACTACCACCGTGCCTGGACCGACGCCGAGTTCGGCACGTACCTGCTCAACACCGTCATCGTGACCGTGGCCACCGTGGTGCTCGTCGTGGTCCGGTGCGGCATGGCCGGGTACGTGATCGGCCGGTACGGGTTCCGCGGCAAGAAGGTCGTCGTCGGGGTGCTGGTCGCCACGCTGTTCGTACCCACCGGTTACACGATCATCCCGGTGGTCGCGATCTCGCAGCAGCTCGGCCTGCTGAACTCGCTCACCGGCATGATCATCGCGCTCTCCGGTTCCGCGCACGTGGCGGCGATCCTGCTGTACGCCGGATACTTCCGCGGCCTGCCGAAGGAGCTGGAGGAGGCCGCCGTGGTCGACGGCGCCGGGTTCTTCTCGATCTTCTTCCGGGTGATGATGCCGCTCGCCACCCCGGTCACCGCGACCGTCACCCTGCTGACGTTCCTGGCCACCTGGAACGCGTTCTTCCTGCCGCTGGTGTTCACCTTCAGCCGGCCTGACCTGCGCACCCTGTCGGTCGGGATGCTCGCGTTCGTGGGCGAGAACTCCGTCGACTGGTCCGGCATGGCGGCCGCCGCGGTGATCTCGCTGCTGCCGGTGGTGGCGCTGTTCATCTTCCTGCAGCGGTACTTCGTGGAAGGGATCGCGGGAGCCGTCAAGTCATGACGGTCACCGTCCAATACCGAAGAGAAGGAGTTTCGTGAACCAGCCCGTACACCCGAGACCGCAGCTGGTACGTGACGAGTGGGTCGACCTCGGCGGCGAGTGGGATTTCGCCTTCGACGACGCCGACCGGGGCCTCGCTGAGCGCTGGTTCGCCGCCGGTGGGTCCGGCGAAGCCGGCGGGTCCGGGGGGTTCGAGCGGAAGATCGCGGTGCCGTACCCGCCGGAGTCAAAGCTGTCCGGGGTCGGCGACACCGGATTCCACCCGGTGGTGTGGTATCGGCGCGAGTTCACCGCGCCGCACCTGCCCCCGGGCGGGCGCCTGTTGCTGCACTTCGGCGCGGTCGACCACCGGGCCACGGTATGGGTCAACGGTGCCCTGGTCGGCGGCCATACCGGCGGGCAGACCCGGTTCAGTCTCGACGTCACCGACGAGCTGGCCGGCGACGGCCCACAGACCGTGGTGGTACGTGCGGAGGACCGTCCCGACGACGTCTCACAGCCACGGGGCAAACAGGACTGGCGTACCGAGCCGCACGGCATCTTCTACGACCGGACCACCGGGATCTGGCAGCCGGTGTGGCTCGAGCCGGTGCCGGAGACGTACGTCGCGTCGCTGCACTGGACCCCGGACCTGCCGGCCAACCGGGTGGCGGT
>JBOGDK010000386.1:0-4637 GCA_050701795.1 Micromonosporaceae bacterium | reverse complement strand
GGCCACTGGTGGAGGACCCCCTCGCCGCCGACCCGGAGTACCCGGGGTCCCGCAGCCGGCCGCCGTACCAGCCCACCAGAGGCCCGGCCCGCGGCGCCAGCACCGTGCCGTACGCCGAGCTGCACTGTCACTCCAACTTCAGCTTCCTGGACGGCGCCAGCCATCCGGAGGAGCTGGCCGAGGAGGCGGCCCGGCTGGGGCTCGCCGGGCTGGCGCTCACCGACCACGACGGGCTGTACGGCGTGGTGCGCTTCGCCGATGTCGCGAAGTCGCTAGGGGTGCCGACCATCTTCGGTGCCGAGCTGAGCCTGGGGCTGAGCGGTCCGCAGAACGGCGTACCTGATCCGGAGGGGCAGCACCTTCTGGTCCTGGCACGGGATCCCGAGGGGTACGCGAGCCTGTCCCGGGCGATCAGCGAAGGCCAGCTCGCCGGTACCGAGAAGGGGCGCCCGGTGTACCAGATGGACCGGCTGGCCGAGCTCGCCGCTGGCCACTGGCGGGTGCTCACCGGCTGCCGGAAGGGCACCGTACCGGCGGCGCTGGCGACCGGTGGGCCGCAGGCGGCGGCACGGGAGCTGGACCGGCTGGTGTCGCTGTTCGGTGCCGACCAGGTGGCCGTCGAGCTGATCCACCACGACCAGCCGTACGACGACGAACGCAACACCGCGCTCGCCGAGCTGGCCGGCCGGTTCGGGGTGCCCACGCTCGCCACCAACAACGTGCACCACGCCACCCCCCAACGGCACCGGCTGGCCTCGGTCCTCGCCGCGGTACGGGCCCGCCGCAGTCTCGACGACGCCGACGGATGGCTGCCGCCGGCGGCGACCGCGCATCTGCGTACCGGCGAGGAGATGCTGGCCCGGTTCACTGACTTTCCGGACGCGGTGACCCGTACCGCCGGGGTCGCCGCCGAGTGCGCGTTCGACCTGCAACTGGTGGCGCCCAACCTTCCCGACTATCCGGTGCCGGCCGGGCAGACCGAGATGACCTGGCTGCGGGAGCTGACCTACCGCGGAGCCCGGGACCGGTACCGCGGCTCGGAGCACGAGACGGCGGCGTACGTCCAGATCGCCCACGAGCTGGACGTGATCGAAAAGCTCGGCTTCCCCGGCTACTTCCTGATCGTGTACGACATCGTGAAGTTCTGCCGGGACCACCGGATCCTCTGCCAGGGGCGCGGCTCGGCGGCGAACTCCGCGGTCTGCTACGCCCTTGGCATCACCAACGTCGACGCGGTCGGCCACCAGCTGCTGTTCGAACGGTTCCTGGCCCCCGAGCGGGACGGTCCGCCCGACATCGACCTCGACATCGAGTCCGACCGCCGGGAAGAGGTGATCCAGGACGTCTACCGCCGGTACGGCCGGCACAACGCCGCCCAGGTCGCGAACGTGATCTCGTACCGGCCCCGCTCGGCGGTGCGGGACGTGGCCAGGGCGTTCGGCTACTCACCCGGCCAGCAGGACGCCTGGAGCAAACAGATCGACCGTTGGGGCCCGGCGGCGAAGCTGGACCTCGATGAGGTGCCTGAGCAGGTGGTCGAGTACGCCAACGCGTTGCAGACCTTCCCCCGCCACCTGGGGATCCACTCGGGTGGGATGGTGCTCTGCGATCGCCCCGTGATCGAGGTGTGTCCCGTGGAGTGGGCCCGGATGCCGGGGCGCACCGTACTGCAGTGGGACAAGGACGACTGCGCCGCGACCCGGTTGGTGAAGTTCGACCTGCTCGGGCTGGGCATGCTCTCGGCGCTGCACGACGTGATGGATCTGATCCGCGACTACCACGGCGACGAGACCGACCTGGCGAAGCTGCCCCAGGAAGACCCCGCCGTGTACGACATGCTCTGCGAAGCCGACTCCGTCGGGGTGTTCCAGGTGGAGAGCCGGGCCCAGATGGCGACCCTGCCGCGGCTGCGCCCCCGCAAGTTCTACGACCTGGTGGTCGAGGTGGCGCTGATCCGGCCGGGCCCGATCCAGGGTGGTTCGGTGCATCCGTACATCCGGCGACGCAAAGGCGAGGAGCCGGTGACCTTCCTCCACGACTCGATGAAGAAGTCGCTGACCAGGACCCTGGGGGTGCCGCTGTTCCAGGAGCAGTTGATGCAGATGGCGATCGACGTCGCGGGGTTCGACGCCGCTGAGGCGGATCAGCTACGACGGGCGATGGGTTCGAAACGTTCCGAGGAACGGATGGCCGAGCTGAAGGGCCGGCTGTACGCGGGCATGGCCGCCAACGGAGTCACCGGTGCCGAGGCTGACGACGTCTTTCTGAAGCTCTCGTCGTTCGCCAACTTCGGCTTCCCGGAAAGCCACGCCTACAGCTTCGCGTACCTGGTGTACGCCAGTTCCTGGTACAAGCTCTACTACCCGGCGGCGTTCTGCGCTTCCCTGCTCAACGCCCAACCGATGGGTTTCTACTCGCCGAACACGCTGGTCGCCGATGCCCGCCGGCATGGTGTGGAGGTACGCCGCCCCGACGTCAACACCAGCACCGCCAGGGCCCGGCTGGAGCCGGCCGATCCCGCCCGGGGAAGTCCGGCGGCGCGTGGCCTGGGGCGTAGGTACCCCGGCAGGGACGGCCAGCAGCGCCGGCCCGGTGACTGCGGTGACACCAGCCCGCCCTCGGTACGGCTCGGCCTGTCGTCGGTACGCCACGTCTCCGACCCGGTCGCCGAACGGATCGAAGCCGAACGTACCGAGCGCGGCCCGTACGCCGGCATGGCTGACGTGGCACGCCGGGTCGGGTTGTCGGCGGCGCAGATGGAGGCGCTGGCCACCGCGGACGCGTTCGGTTGCTTCGGGCTGACCCGGCGGGAAGCGCTCTGGGGCGCCGGCGCCGCTGCGCAGGAACGTTCCGACCGGTTGCCGGGCACCTCTGCGGTCAGCCGTACCCCGGTGCTGCCCGGGATGGCAGGGGTGGAGCGTGCCGCCGCCGATGTCTGGGCCACCGGGCTGTCACCGGACAGCCATCCGGTGCAGTTCGCCCGATCCCGGTTGGACCACGCCGGGGCGGTGCCGATCGCCCGGCTGGACCAGGAACGGGCCGGGTCGCGGGTGCTGGTCGGGGGAGTGGTGACGCACCGGCAGCGGCCAGGTACCGCGGGTGGGGTCACGTTCCTCAACCTGGAGGACGAGACCGGGATGCTCAACGTGGTGTGCTCGCCGGGAGCGTGGCAACGGTACCGGCGGGTGGCGCGTACCTCACCCGGGTTGTTGATCCGGGGGAAGCTGGAGCGCGCTGAGGGGGTGACCAACCTGATCGCCGAACGGATCGAACGGCTCGATCTCTCCGTCCGCTCCACCTCACGCGACTTCCGGTGAGCACCGTGCGGGCAGCGGCGCCTGCACTGGTCTGACGCTAGTGTCCTGAGTCAGAGATTCGGCTGCGAATTCCGGTGCCCAGGCGGCGCCTCGCCGCGTTGTCGAAATGCCTGCATACGACACCGGTATGCAGGCATTTCTCCGCCTTGCGATGCATCCACCTGGACACCGGAGGTCATCAACCAATCTCCAACTCAGGACACTAGGCTCGTGGCGGCTGGTCACCGACGCCGGATCGGCGGCGTACCCGGGCAGAGGGAGCTGCGAGTGAACGTGGAGGGCGTCCGGGCACACACCGCACCGCGTAACGCTGTCGTGTGGGCGGTGTTGAAGGCCGAGCTCGCCGACCATGACGGGCCCGCGGACGTGCTCGACGTCGGCGGCGGTACCGGCGGCTTCGCGGTGCCGTTGGCGCGGGCGGGCCACCGGGTCACCGTGGTCGACGCGAGCCCGGACGCGCTGGCCGCACTGGACCGGCGGGCCGCCGAGGCAGGCGTCACTGACCGGATCCGGGGCGTACAGGGCGACGCGGACACCGTGACCGACGTCGCAGGTATGGCCAGCGCCGACCTGGTGCTGTGCCATAGCGTGCTCGAAGTCGTGGACTCCCCCCAGGCCGCCGCGGCCGCGTTGGCGGCCGTGTTGCGTCCGGGCGGAGCGGCCAGCGTGCTGGTCGTCAACCGGGTCGCAGCCGTCCTGTCGCGGGCGCTCGGCGGCAACCTGGCCGGGGCGACCGCGCTGCTCGGCGACCCCGACGGTCGTGCCGGAGCGAAGGACACGCTGCGTCGCCGATACCACGCTGCCGAGGCGGAAGCACTGCTCACCGCGGCCGGGCTGGGTACCGAAAAGATCCACGGGGTACGGGTGGTCGCCGACCTGGTGCCCGGCGCGGTCCTGGACACCGAGCCGGGCAGGTACGACGCGCTCCTGGAGTTCGAGCTGGCGACGGCGGCGCGCAGCCCGTACCGGGACATCGCCACCCAGGTGCACCTGCTCGCCAGGCGGCCGGCGTGACTGACCTCGCGGACGGCCTGACCGAGGTCACCCCACGCTACGGGGTGGCCAGCCTCGCCGACGTACTGCCGAGCGCGCTGGCAACGCTCGGCGTGCCCGGCGCGACCGACCCGCTCGGGCTGGTGGCCGAACTCGACGGGGTACGCCGGATCGCGTTGCTGCTGGTGGACGGCCTGGGCCAGCATCTGATCCCGCTGGCGGACACCGTGGCGCCGACCCTGACCGACCTGGCGACGGGGCGGATCGGGACCGCGCGTGAGCTGACCGCGGGGTTCCCGTCCACCACCCCGACCAGCCTGGTGTCGG
>JBOGDK010000385.1:0-4638 GCA_050701795.1 Micromonosporaceae bacterium | reverse complement strand
CGGTGTCCAGCGCCCGCTGTACGGTCGGCGCCATCGCCTCCAGGTGGGCGCGGCTGGCCACTTCCGGCACCACACCGCCGTACCGGGCGTGGCTGTCGACGCTGGAGGCGATCGCGTCGGCGAGCAGGGTCTCGCCGTGCACGATCCCGATGCCGGTTTCGTCGCACGAGGTCTCGATGCCGAGCACGAGCGGACGATCCTTCACTGGCCTGCTCCGTTCCCGCGGCCGTCCGCCGTGGCGGCCGTCCGCACCATGGTCAGCGCGTCGGTGTTGGTCGGCTGGTAGTAACCGCGGCGGATTCCGGCGGGTGTGAAGCCGTACCTGCGGTACAGGTGCTGTGCCGGCTCGTTGTCGACCGCCACCTCCAGGATCGTCCGGCGGACACCCCTGCGATCCGCCTCGGTGAGGATGTCCTTCAGCAGCGCCTCGCCGATGCCCTGGCGTTGCCGGTCCCGGCGTACCGCGATGTTCTGCACGGTCGCCTCGTCGGAGCCGGCCACCGCCAGGCCGGCGTACCCGACGACGTGTCCGTCATCGAGCGCCACCCGGTAGCGGTGGCCGTGGGCGAGCTCGTTCCAGAACATCGCCGCGCTCCACCGCTCGACCCCGAACAGGTCCGCCTCGATCGTGAGCACCTCGGGGATGTGCCACCACCGCAGGTCGGAGATCACCACGAGTGACAAGCGTACGGCGCCCGCCCGCGGCGTCGCCGGGGAGCGGCGTCGGGTCAGCGGAGGACGGGCTTCCGGGCACCCGGCTCGACGGCGTCCGGGCGGCGCAGGTACAGCGGCGTCAGGGCTTCGCTCGGAGCGGCGGTGCGTACCCGCTCGGCGGCGATTCGCGCCAACGTGCCCGGATCCGGGTATAGCGGCTGGTCAGCGACGGGTACCCCGAGCACGTCCGGGTAGCGGTGGGCGCCCTCGCCGACCACCAGGCCGACCCCGAGGGCGGGCAGCCGCTCCGCTACAACGTCCGGACGGTCCACGGCCGGGTCGGTGATCGGGGCGCCGGACTCGTACCCCCGCCAGTAGATCTCGCGGCGTCGTGCGTCCGTGGCGGCAACCACGGTGCCGGGTGCGGTGCTCGCCGCTCCGATCCCGTCCAGGGAGCACACCCCGTAGGTGGGTACGCCGAGCGCCTGCCCCATAGCCGTCGCCGTGACCAGACCGACCCGCAGCCCGGTGTACGGGCCCGGCCCGACCCCCGCGACGATCGCGGTCAGGCCGCGGGGTGCCGCGCCGGCTTCGGCGAGCACCGTGTCGATGGACGGAGTGAGCAGTTCGCCGTGGGCGCGGGGGTTGATCGTGGTGCGTACCGCCGCGACTGTGACGTCGCTGTCGGTGAGATCAACCAGCGCCGCGGTCACGGCGGGCGTGGCGGTGTCCACGACGAGTACGTACACGACTCGAACCCTAGCGTCCCGTCGTGAGTGAGCAGGCCGGCCCGGCCCAGCACGGCCGCCGACGCATCGTAGCCAGGGCATGGCCATGGTTCGTCGCAGTCGGGGGCGAGGCAGAGTCCGGTGACCAGAGAGCGAATGTGCAGCGCGTACGCGTCAAGGGCGGCGCGGATCTCGTCCACCGATGGCACTGGCTGGTTCGGGCGGGGTCGGGGGCGGTGGCGCCCGGCGGCGGTCACGACGCATCCCCGACTGGTGCCCAGTGCAGGTCCTTGGTGAGGCGGAACGGCAGCCGCAGCGCTATGACCAGGGTGCGCAGTACCTCCCAGTCATCCTCGGTGACCGGGGTGCCCACCTCCCGGAGATGCTGGAGTAGGAGTCTGAGCGCGGCTGTCCATCTGGCCGCGTCGATGTGTGCGCGTACCGATCCCTGGTAGCGAGGTGGCTGCCGGCCGTCGAACCGGTCGACAAGGTTCGACAGGATCCCCCTGAACGCCGGGTCGGACCCTGGCAGCAGTACGGCGGAGATCCGCATGACGTTCATCAACGTCCCCAGTAGTCGACGCTCGTCGTCAGTGATGTCCGCGTCGGCGTAGTGCAGGCTGGCGAGGAGCAGGTCAACGGCGTAGCTCCACTCTCCGACCTCGGCGTACTCCCGGATGTCCTCGACCTCCTCGGGTGGCAGACGGTCGGCGAACAGGTCGGGCAGGACGGGCGCGACCTCGTAGAGCCGTGTCCCGTTGTCGTACGCCAGTCCGGCCTCTCGCCACGTCTGGCACGGCCACGGGTCCCCACACGTCAGACACGGCCGCCCCCTCGCCTTCCCCTTCTCAGGGAACACCTGCGGCTGATGAGCCTTGAGGAGCTGGCGGGCGCGTTCGGTGGCCGCCAGGTCCGGGGCGTACTCCGGGATCATGACTGGACCGGCGCTCGGGTCAGACGGGGCTCGCCGCCGAGGAGGACCTGCGGCATCGGCTCGTACCCGACAAGCCCGGCACCGTCCGGGTATCGGTGCATGTGGGTCAGGACTTCGGTGGCGGCGAGGAATCCCCAGCACCCGTCGTCGCACCACAGGCGGTGACAGGTGTGACAGTAGCGTCCCTTGTCGGTGTCGACCGGCTGGTGCTCGATCCAGGTGCGATACATGACCCGCCAGATCCCGTGGCCGCCAGCCAGGTCAGCCGGGGGGTCTTTCGGCGGCGGGCAGTCGAGGGTGTACCGAGTCAGAGCGTCAACCACCGCGGTCACATCGTCCCCCAGCAGATCAGAGCACCAACGCTGGCCAGCAGTAGTCCGATCGCGACCAGCAACCCCACGGTTTCGGTGTCGTACCGGTGGTCGGTCTTCCCTGGTCGACTACGGCTGTGGTGTGTGCCCACGGTTCGCTATCCCCTCCTGCGTTCCTGGCAGGTCGAGCCGAACGCCGGGGGAGCGCTACGTCCGGCTCGACCTGTCTCGTGGCCTCCCAACGCCGGGGGCCATAGCCTCACCCGACGCCGGGGGTATGCACAGAACGTAGGGGCGGCAACACTCCACAATGGGTACGCCGTGTAACCGGCACTTCGTGTACCTACCCGGTCGCGGCGCCCACCGTGCGAGCGAGTTCGAGCGCGTCGGCCCGGATCGCGGCGCCGGAGTTCGTGACCAGTCGGCCGGCGATGTCTCGGGCGATCGGCGAGTACCGCACCGTTTCCGGGCTCACGGCGAGCGCTCGTTGCAGTAGGTGCAGGGTGGCCGCTTGTGATCCTTCAAGGTCGGCCGACCGGGCAAGCTCGACGTAATGCCGGGCCCGGCGCTCGGTCGACGGGATCGTCATCGGGTCGAGCGCGTGCGCCCGCCGCTGCGCCTCGTCCGGGTCCCCGAGATCGACAGCGCACATCACGGCGTACACGTCGACCAGGGTCCGACCCACCCGGGTACGCGCGTCAACGAAGTCCGCCGGCAGCGCGCGGTGAACAACCTCGCGGGCGCGGTCCCAATCCGCCCAGGCGCCCTGGTCGCCGGTACGCGCTTTGGTGAGTGCGGCGCACAGGTGCAGGTCTGCGAGCTGCGCCGCCGCCTGGGCGGACCCGTCCGCGACCAGCGGTTCTACCATCTCGACACCTTCGCGCAGCCGTTCAAGACTTTCGTCGGCGCGGCCCACCGCGCGGAGCAAATGAGCGGCGTACCAGATCGACCGGCCGATCGACAGGGGGTCATCGGCGTCGAGACTGGCCTGCATACCGCGGTCGACAGTGAGCCACATCAGCTCGCGGTCGCCATGCCAGGCGAGGTACGCCTGTGCCAGGTGGTACACCTCGGCGAGGCTGGCGAGCGCGCGCCGGCGGTCGGTCCCTTCCAAGAGTCGGGATGCTCGTACGGTGGTGTCGATGAGGCCGGGCAGTACGGCGCCGGTCTCGGAGCGTTGCTGCCGCGACGTGTGCCATGTACGCCAGGCCGTGTCGAGTGCGCCGTCGAGGTAGTCGGGTGCCGGGGGCTCGCCCTCGACGCGCACCGGCCAGGCTGTAAGCGCACGGCGCACGCCCGGTATGCCGGGGTGCGTCGGCGACGACCCGTCGAGCGAGAGCCGTACCGTTGATCCGTACAGCTCGCCCAGGTCGCGTACGCCGAGTACGTCGGCGAGCTTGCGGGCGGTGTCCAATGTGAGGCGTCGCGTGCCGCGTTCTACGAATTTGATCAACGTTGCGCTGACGCCCGTTACCTCGGCGAGACGTTCCCGGCTGAGGCCAGCGCGCTGTCGCAATGCTTTGACGCGCTGGCCGACTTCCAGGTCTGGCGGCATGACCCACGCTCCCGCCGTTGGGGGTACAAGCTGTACCCCTAGGTTAGGCGGTCGTACCGCCGGGTCGCTACGTCGCCAGATCGCGCGGCGGATCCTTCGGGGGCGGTCCAGCCTTTATCGGACGGTCGTCGCGATGGTCACATCCTGTGGGCGCCGCTCGTCCCCATCGAGAAGCCGCACCGCCGCACGGGCGTCGCGCAGGAGCCCGGCAGGAACACCGCGACATTGGTGCGGTGGGTGCGTGAGCCGTGCCATACCTGCCACGCCTGTCCGACGCGGCGCGAGCTCCTCCACTGGCACTGGCTCCGTGGTTGGTGCCAGGTCGTATGCGGTGAGTGTCCGCGCGATCTCAGGCGTTGCCTCGTGGGCCGGCTTCACGTACGACGCGGCGACGACGCCGCCCACTCGGCGGAGCGGCCGACCAGGCCGCCCAGGACGGGGCGGGACATCCCCTGT
>JBOGDK010000384.1:0-4638 GCA_050701795.1 Micromonosporaceae bacterium | reverse complement strand
GGCCGGTACCCGGATCGGGTACCGGCCGGCGCCTGTCAGGACTGGTGACCGCCCCGCCCGGTCAGGACCGGTAGCGGCCCCACATGTTCGACATCCGGGTCGCCTGGTTGCTGGTGAAGGCACGCATCGCGCCGTCGTTGCCGTACGACATGAAGTTCCGCTGGCCGCCGCAGACCGGGCTGGTGTCGGTGTGGTGCAGCCCCAACCAGTGGCCAACCTCGTGCACCGCGGTGTCACCCTGGACGGTGCACCGGGGGCCACTCGGCGTGTGCCGCCACGCGTTCGCCTTCACCCAGACCCCGTCGATGTTCGGGTGTGCGGCCTGCTCCCACGGGAACCTCGCGACCCCGACCGCCCCGGCGGTGTCTCCGGTCCAGATGTTCAGCGTGCCCTTGCCACCATTGTGGTTGTTACGCATCAGCCGCGCGGTCCGGTCCGTGGGGTTGCCCGCCGCGGTGAAGTGGACAGTGTGGTCGGCCAGGCCGATCCGCTCGTAGCTGCGCAACTGGAAACGGAACCGGGTGGTGGAGCCGCCCTGCCCCCCGGAGTACGAGTGGTTCAGCCACCGCAGCTGGTCCCAGATCTGGTCCGCACTCAGATATCCGACGCGGTTGTCCCGGTCGTAGAAGACGTGGACGTACACCGGCACGGTCACGATCGCGGACGCGGTCACCTCGTCGGGGTTGGCGGCGGCCCACTCGGCGAGTTCCCGGTCAACCTTGGCGCGTACCTCCGGGGAGGGCTCACGGTCACTCCGCTCGACTGTCTCGGCGTTCGTAGCCGGAGCGGTCTCGGTGTCCGCGACGCCGGGCGAGATGGTCAGACCGACCACCAGCGCGCCGATTCGTCGGGGGGTGGACTTCATCAACTGCCTCCCTGAGAGGTGGGTACGCGGGTGGTGGACCCGCGGCTGGTACCGCGCCCGGGAAGGTAACCAACCGAGAAACCGTGAAATGCCGCGATCCGGGCGGGCCATATCGCCGGCTTACAAAGCAGAGATCATCCCGCGACCTGGCGCGGACCTCAGGCATGCCGAGGGTCGAAAGTCGGTGTCAGAACTCGACGCGGCACCCGTGAACCGCCACGATCGAAACCGTGGACCTCGACACCGGAACGCACCGGGACGGGGAGCCCGGCGCCGTGAGCATCGCCGCGGACGGTTCCCGGGTGGCGTACCTGTGCTCAGGTCGGCTCCGGGTTCTCGACGTCAGGTCCGGCGAGGACCGCCTGGTGGTCGACGGCGGCGTCGACCAGTACGCCATCGACGCGACGTGTCAGGTGGCCGGCTACGTCTCTGGCGGCCGGCTCCATCGGGTGGCCGTGGATGACGGCACCGTCACTGAATACCGGGGGGCCGGCCACGTCCGCGCCGTCCGACCGGATCCGACCGGGCGGCGCCTGGCCTACCTGACGGCCGGCACGCTACGGGTGATCGACGAGACCGGGGCCGGCGATCTCCTGGCCGGCGAGGAACCCGGCACGGACGACCGCAGGACCGTCCGGTGGGGCGAGCCGTCCGAACCCGAAATCTCCGGGATGACCAGCGGATACTGGTGGTCGCCCGACGGGGAGCGGCTGCTCGCCACCCGGATCGACCACACCGTCACGGGCGCGCCGACCAGCCTGCACCTGCTGGATCTGGACGGGTTCTGGGTGGACGTACGGTGGGACCGCCATGCGTACCCGCACCTGGTGGCAGTGACCTGGGAGCCGCCGGGCGGCCCGCTGATCACGGTGATGCCGCGCAGCCAGCACCACGCGCTGATCCTGGCGGTGGACGCGCGTACCGGGGAGACCCAGGTGCACGCCGAGTTGGACGACCCCCGCTGGGTGGATGTGACTCCGGGCACCCCGGCGTACCTCCCGGACGGCCGGGTGGTGCTGGGTGGCGAGCTGACGCTCGACCCGGTGGACACCCGGTGTCTGTTCGCGGACGGCACCCTGCTGACTCCTCCGCACCTGCAGGTACGCCGGCTCGCCGCGCGGATTCCGGGACCCGCTGAGCACCTGGTCGACCTGATCGTGGAAGCGGGCGACGGGGAGCCCAGCGAGCAGCACGTCTACCGGGTGCGCCTGGCCGCGAAGGCCGGCAGCCCTGAGGTGACCAGGCTGACCACCCAACCCGGGTGGCACACCGGGTACGCCGCCGGCGGCACCCTCGTGATCGCCTCGGAGACTCTGGAACACGGCGGTACCCGGCTCGCCGTACACAGCACCGCCGGGCTGCGTCATGTCACGCCGGCGGCCACCGGTGACGGCCCGGCGCCGCGGCCGGTGCTCGGCCGGGTGACCGACCGCCGGCTCTCGTACGGGGTGCTCTACCCGCACGACCACGTGGCGGGGCGCCGGCTGCCGGTGGTGGTGGATCTGACACCACCCGGCGGCCACGGGGTGGCCGCCGCCCGTACCGCGTGGCTGCACCGGCAGCGGTACGCCGACGCCGGCTTCGCCGTGGTCGTGGTCGACACCCGGGGCACCCGGGGGGTCTCGCCCAGTTTCGAGAAGGCGGTCTACCGCAGGGTCGCGGACATCATGCTCGCGGACCAGACGGAGGCTCTGAAGGTGCTGGCCGCCAAGCACCCGGACCTGGATCTGGATCGGGTGGCGGTACGCGGCACCGGCGTGGCGGGTTCGATCGCGGTGGCCGGCCTGATCCGCTACCCCGACGTGTTCCGGGCCGGTGTCGCCAGCTTCCCGGCGGTGGACTGGAGCCAACTCCCGACCGGGTACGCCGAGCGGTACCTCGGCTCACCGGAGGACAACCCGGAGGCGTACGCGCGGCATGACCTCGCCGCCGAGGCTCCCGAGCTGAGCCGGCCATTGCTCCTGGTGTATCCGGCGCGGGAGCCGGACGCGGCCCACGCCGCACGGTTCGCGGGCGCGGTGCCGCCCGGTGCGCCGCTCCGCCTCCTCGCCACCATCGCCTCAACGGATGTGACCGAACCCGAGCTGGCCTTCATCCGGGAGGTCATCGGATAGGCCCGCCGCAATGCTCCGGGCGAGGCGAAGGTCCGGGCGGGGCGGGCGGGGCGGGCGGGGCGATGTCCGGCGCCGATGCCGGAAAGGTGTGGCGCTGCCGGATTCGGGGAAAGGGGTGAGGGACCGACGAATCCGAGTACGAAGGAGTCACCGCGTCAGATGAGTGTCATCGAAGAACAGATCGAAGTGGACGTACCGCTGCGTACCGCGTACGACCAGTGGACTCAGTTCGAGACGTTCCCGCACTTCATGGAAGGCGTGGAGCGTGTGGAGCAACGCGGGGACACGATGACCCACTGGGTCACCAGGATCGGTGGAGCGACCAGGGAGTTCAATGCCCAGATCGTCGACCAGGTTCCTGACCAGCAGGTGTCGTGGCGGGTCACCGACGGACCCAAGCACGACGGGACCGTGATGTTCCTGCCACACGACGGCCGGCACACGGTGGTACGCCTCGCGATGGAGTACGAGCCTGAAGGCGTGGTCGAGAAGGTGGGCGACGCCGTCGGGCTGGTCCGTAACCGGGTACGTGAAGACCTGGAGCGGTTCAAGCAGTTCATCGAAGCGCGCGGGGTACAGTCCGGCGGCTGGCGAGGCGAGGTCTCACCGGGCGACGAGTCCAACCCGGCGGGGTACGGCCCCGGCGGCAGTCCCGAATCGGGGTTCACCACCGGCCCGGGCATCTCGGCACCTCAACCCGGCTACGGCACGGCACCGGGAACCACCGGGCCACGCCACGGTGGCGGCTCGGAGCTCGGCCCCGGAGCCCCCGGCCCCCGGTAGGTGCGTGATGACCGACCGCTCCGAGTCACCCCGGGTACCGTCCACGGCATCCGACTGGACCCCTGAAGGGGGCGTACCCGCCGAGACGCTGTCGAACGAGGACCTGCTGCGCGAACTGGAGAGCCTCGCGCGTACCAGATTCTCCACGCTGCGCCACGGCTCCGACGCCGCGCTGGCCGAGCACGACAGGCGTACCGACGAGATGGAGGCCGAGTACCTCCGCAGGTTCCCCGACCGGGAGGTGGACCCGGAGCGGCTCCGCAGCGGCGCGCGGCGCCGCTGACCTACCCAGATCAACGCCGACGGCGGCCTGCGGGGCGTCGTCGGCGTTCCTGTCGCGTCAAAGGCGGGCCTTGTCCGCGCGCTGACTTGCGGTGGTACGCCAGGCGCGGCAGCGTAACTCCCATGGCCACTCTGCTCTCCGCCGCGGAACTGGAAGCGGCACTGTCGTCGGTGCCCGGATGGTCGGGCGACACCGGCGAAATCTCACGCACCTTCTCCGCACCTGAGTTTCTGACCGGCGTCCGGCTGGTCGACGCCGTAGCCGATCAGGCCGAGAAGGTCGACCACCACCCGGACATCGACATCCGGTGGCGCAAAGTCACGTTCCGGCTCGCCACCCACTCCGAAGGCGGCGTCACCGCGAAGGACATCGATCTCGCGCGGCAGATCAACAACATCGCCGAGCAGCACGGCTGTAGCTGACCACCGCAGGCCACCTGCCACACCCGGGTCCCCGGGACACCGCCGTACCGGCCCGGGCAACGTTGCGGAAACCATCTCGTCACACCACGCACTCCCAGCACACAACGTGCTGGGAGTGCGGCGTAACCTGTGCACCGGCTACGCGGGGACACCGCCGCGTACCAGCGCATT
>JBOGDK010000383.1:0-4645 GCA_050701795.1 Micromonosporaceae bacterium | reverse complement strand
GCCGAGATTGACGATGCGATCCACGCCACGAGCGTCGATGTCCTCAAGCACCGCCTCGAGTGCGGTGAGATTGCCGTGAACGTCGGAGATCAGGGCTACCCGGTCAAGGGAGCGTCGTCTGGGATTGTCGACCACCTCACGACCCTAGTGCGGGGCCGCGCGAGCGAGTCGACAGCGCGCCCGCTCGTGGTGGTGCGCCCGCTGGGGTCCGCCGCGACGCGGCCACGTTTGACGTTGACGTCGGGCACCGTAACGACTTCGTCAATCGAGTCGAAAACTTGTTAGTGCTTCTCGGTCTCACTTTGTTTCAGCACCAAACGATCCCGCGCCCGGAGCGCCGCCGGTTGTTAATCGTGGTGAAACCGCTGGTCAATGCGGTTCAAGGGTTGCTGGAAAGGTGAAAGTACTGGGCAATTCGTATCTACTCAATGGCTATCTGAACGAATCCGTACAGAAGCGTGTGGAATTCCTTGTCTTCGGAATGCGGTAACACGCCAGCGCCGTTGCAGAAGGCTGTCTGTCGCCAGTAGAGTCTGCCGGCGCACGTGACGCGGAACACACAACGCAGTGACTGGAAGACCAGGAGTGCGGTCATCGAAGGCGCCGGGGAAGTCGTGTCGGTCAGTACCGACATTCTTGAGGCTTTCGCGGAAACGGTTCATCGGTACCCGGACCGTTCAGCAGTGGTCCACAACGGACGTGCGCTGAGCTACCTGCGGCTCTATACGCTGGTAACAGAAACGGCACTGAGTCTCGGTTCCCGGTCCACAGTGGTGGGGGTGCCGGTCACCCGCTCACCCGACACAATTGCTGGGTTACTCGGTGTGCTGGCGGCGGGCGGTACCTATTGCCCGATCGATCCGACGTTCCCATTTCAGCGCCGGCAAACGATGCTTGAGGCAGCGGGCTGTCACAGGATGTTCGCCGATGAGTTCGATCCGTCGTCGGTAGCAGTGTCGAAACTCGGCCGGGGTGCGAATTCCGTACCTACCGCGCCTGACCAGCTTCCGGCATTCGATTCCGAGCTACCGGCGTACATCCTCTTCACCTCGGGGTCCACTGGCGACCCTAAGCCGGTGGTAACGCCCCGCGGCGCGATCGCCACGACCGTCCAGTCGTTGCGCGACCTGTTCGACCTCACCCCGGCCGACCGCGTCCTTCAGTTCGCGTCACTGAACTGGGACACCTGTTTTGAGGAGATCCTTCCCACGCTGACCACGGGGGCGGCGCTCGTCATCGACGATGAGGCGCACAAAGGTTCGTTCCCCCGTTTCCTGCGGATGATCGAGCGCGAGCAGGTCACCGTACTCAATCTGCCGACGGCGTACTGGCACGAACTCGTCCGCCACCTGACCGATGCCGAAGCGGGCCTGCCCGGGTGCGTACGGACGATGGTGATCGGCGGCGAGGCGGTGAACCCGGCGGCGCTGGCCGACTGGTGCGACCTGGACACCGCGGGTATCCGTCTGGTCAACACGTACGGGTGCACGGAGACGACCCTCATCACTCACGCCGTCGACCTGCACGGACCGCGAGCCCCCCACTTCGACGTTCCGTGGCGGGAGGTGGAGCGGGTGCCGATCGGGTGGCCGCTGCCGCATGTCGACGAGCGTGTCACTGACGACGGCGAGCTGCTGATCGGGGGCCCGGCGCTGGCACTCGGCTACCGCGGGTTGCCCGAAGCGACCGAAGCCCGATTCCCCACCGTCCACGGCGAACGGTATTTCCGCACCGGTGACCGGGTGCGCCGATCCCCGGACGGGATGCTCGTACCCGCTGGCCGGCTGGATCACGAGGTGAAGGTACGGGGGATCCGGGTCGACCCGAGCGAGGTCGAGGCGCACATCGCCGGTCACCCCGGGGTGAGTGCGGTAGCGGTGGTGGGCGCCAGGGTCGCCGGTCGTACGGCGCTGCTTGGCTACGTCGTCGCCCGCCCGGACGTCGCTGCTGAGTCCTTGCACACCGACGTCCTCGGATACCTGCGGACCCGGGTGCCCTCCCACCTGGTTCCCAGCCGGATCACGATCGTGCCTGAGCTCGTCCACACCACCAGCGGCAAGGTCGACCGTGCCGGCACCCACCAGCGGCACGGCGCACCAGATCCAGCGAGCCGTCCCACCCCAGCGGCACCGCGCACCACATCCAGCGAGCCGCCCCACCCAGCGGCGCGGCTCGCGGTCGAGGCAAAGGAGTCCCCTGATGAGCGTTGACGGTGTTGTCGACATCTTCTGTCGCGTCCTGGAAACCACGGAGGTGACCCCGGACTCCGACTTCTTCGCGCTCGGCGGCGACTCGCTGATCGCGACCCGGGTGCTCAGCGCGGTCGCCCGTACGTACCGGACGGAACTGTCGTTCGAGGACTTCGTCGCGGCGCCGACACCCGGCGCGCTCGCGAAGAAGATCGCCGGGAGCCGACCATGAGTGTCGTTGTGGTGGGGGCCGGGCTGGCCGGACTCGCCGCCGCCACTGATCTCGCCGCTCAGGGATGCGAGGTCACGGTTTTCGAGGCCCGGGACCGGGTCGGGGGACGTACCCACGGGATCGAGGTCGCGCCGGGAAGCTGGATCGACGCCGGTGCGGCGTATCTCGGCGATCGGCATACCGCGCTGGCCGATCTGATGGCTGAGCTTGACCTGAAGACCACCCCCACCACGATGACCGGGAACAGCAGGTTCGCGCTCGGCGGCGGCACCAGGGACGACACCAGGCCGGGACGGTTCCCGCCGCTGTCCGCCGTCGCGCTGGGCGGCATGTTCGATCTGCTGGACGAACTGACCAGCGCGGTACGTGTCGACGCTCCCTGGCTGACACCGGATGCCGCGACCCTGGACGCGCTGTCGGCCGCGGACTGGGCCGAACGGAACCTCAGCCACCCCGACGCCCGGCTGTTCTTTCCGCTGTTCCTGGGCGAGATGATGGCCGCCGACCCGGCGGACGTGTCCGTGCTGCACATGGCGTTCTATCTCCGATCCGGCGGCGGGATCCGTTACCTCAACGCGTTCGAGGGCGGCGCCCAGGCCGACCGGATCACGGGTGGCTCCCACCAGCTGTGCCAGCGGCTCGCCGCGAGACTGGGCGACGCGGTACGGCTCGCCGACCCGGTGCACGCGATCGGCCAGGACGACGCCGGAGTGACGGTGTCCGCGGCGAGCGGACAGTTCCGGGCAGGTACCGCGGTGGTCGCCCTGCCGCCGCTGCTCGCCGACGCGATCGACTACCAACCCGGTCTGCCGGTACGCCGCGCCAGCCATCGAACCACTCCCGGGTCGGCGGTGAAGGTGCACCTGGTGTATCCGGAGCCGCTGTGGCGGGACCACGGCCTGTCCGGCTGGTCGGTGAGCGCCAAGGGGCCGCTGTTGTCCACAGTGGACGATTCACCAGCCGACGGATCGGTGGGCGTACTCACCGGGTTCGTCACCGGGCGCGAGGCGCACCGGTTCGGGGCGCTGACCGCGGGTGAACAACGGGAGGCGGCCCTCGCCCAGGCCAGGGAACTCTTTCCGCAGCTGCCGCCACCGTCCGGTTTCCACGCCACGGACTGGGTGAACGACGAATACAGCCGGGGCTGCTACGCGGCTCTCTTCGGACCCGGCGACTGGATGGCCCACGGTGCCCGTCTGAAGACCCCGCACGGGTGGGTGCACTGGGCCGGCACCGAAACCAGCACCGAGTACTTCGGCCTGATGGAAGGCGCGATCCGCTCGGGTCACCGGGTGGCCTCAGAACTGCTCGCACGGCACTGACTCGCACGGCACTGACTGGATGAGGAGATCGCCATGAGCGACAACAGTCCCATCGCTCCCCTGGACGCTCGACGACAGCTGGCGACCGAGCCCGACCTCGGCGCCGGCAACTTCCTGGAGTACGCCCTCGCGGCGAACCCGAACCGTGCCGTGCCGTACGCGTACAGCCACCACGTCGACCACCGCGGTGACGTGGTGCTCCACGGCCACAGCCTGGTCGACCTGGCGGCACTCCGCGACCGGTACGCCCGGTGGTACCACGCCAACGGCGTACGGCAGGGCGAGCCGGTCGGGATCGTGGTCGCCGAGGGCCTCGAACCGCTGATCCACTTCCTCGCGCTGTCGGCATTGGGTGCCATCCCTGCGATGATCAACGACGCGCTGCGACCCGACCTGATGGTCCGTTACCTCAACCATGTCGGCGTGGTCGGCATCGTCGCCGACGACACCACCCGGCTGGCGGCGGCGTACCGGGCGGACCCGCAGCGCCGGCCCAGGTTCATCGCCCTGACCGCCGAGGTGCAGGCGTTCGACGCGGAATCGGCGGAGCTGCCGGAGGCGTACCCGTACCGGCACGCCCCCGATGACGTGGTGGCACTGATCCACTCGTCGGGCACCACCGGCACGCCGAAGTCGACGATCCTGGGCCACCGGCAGTTCTGGGACGGCAAGCAACCGCGGATGGAGCGGTTCCCCGCTGAGCCGTACGACAAGTTGATGTCGCTGATGCCGCACACCCATGCCGGTGGCCTGAGCTACTTCCTGACCACCACGTTGCTCGGCCTGCCGACGGTGGTGATGGGTGACTGGCGCCGTACGGTCGTCGAACCCGTGATGGAGGCGTTCGGCCCGACGATGGTCGCGTCGTTCCCCCGTACGTTCGTGGAGCTGGCCACCGGCGA
>JBOGDK010000382.1:0-4664 GCA_050701795.1 Micromonosporaceae bacterium | reverse complement strand
GACCAGGACGGCCGGCTCTGGATCGCCGGTATCGCCGCACCCACCGGCCGGTACGCGGCGGTGGCGCTGTCCACCGACGCGGGGCGGCACTGGCGGACCACCCGGCTTCCCGGCACCGCGGGAGCGTCCCGGGCGTCGATCACCTTCGCCGGCCGCCAGGTGTACGCCATGGTGGCGGGCGAGGATCCGGGGTCACCGTTCTCGTCGCTGCGTGCGATCTTCCGGTACTCGGAGTCCGGCTGGACCCGGGTCTGGCGACCGAACGGCTCCGAACCACCCGGCCTCACCCTGGTGACGGTGTGCCCCGGAGGTGTGTGGCTGTCCACCTCGGAGCGTCCCGGACGGGCGGGCCGGACGCTGTTCAGCTCAGACGGCGGGGACACCTGGTCGGCCGCCGCCGGCCTGCCACAGATCCGGGCCACGTCCGTGCCTGGGCACGGTTGGTTCGGGTGGTACCACGGAGTCGGCTGGGCCCGACCGGTCCACTCTCAGAATTGTCAGGTCTGGCGCGAACTCCCGGTCGGCTGATCGATCCGGCCCCACAGGGGGCAGCGGTGGCTTCAGACCGGCCGGGCTGCCACGTACTCCCGGAGCTGCTTTTTGTTGATCTTGCCCACGTTGGTCAGCGGCAGCGAATCCATGATCTCCAGCCGGTACGGGATCTTGAACTTCGCCACCTCCTGCTCGGTGAAGTGCCGCGCGATCTGCGCCAGCGTCAACGACTGCCCGGGGTGCGTGACGACGCAGACGCACACCCGTTCCCCGGTGTCGGGGTCCGGGGCGGCGACCGCCGCCACCCGCGCCACCTGCGGCAACCCGTAGACCAGGTTCTCCACCTCTTCGGCGGAGATCTTCTCCCCGGCCACGTTGATCTGGTCCTTGGAACGCCCTTCGACGACCAGGTTCCCGGCGGGTCCGATTCGTACGATGTCGCCGGTGCGGTACCAGCCGTCAGGGGTGAAGCTGTTCGCGTTGTGCTCCGGCGCCCGGAAGTACCCCCGCGGGGTGTACGGACCGCGGGTGAACAACTCCCCTGGCTCGCCCTCAGAGACCGGGTTGCCGTCCGGGTCCACGATCTTGATCTCGTCCGCGGGGCTGATCGGCCGCCCCTGGGTGTGCACCACGGCCTCGTCAGGGTCGTCCAGCCGGGTGTAGTTCAGCAGGCCCTCGGCCATCCCGAAGACCTGTTGCAACTGGCAGCCCAGGATCGGAGCGACCGTCTTCGCCACCTCGGGGGCGAGTCGGGCGCCGCCCACCTGCAGCACCCGCAGGCTCGACAGGTCGTACCGGCCCGGCTCGGCAGCCGCCGCCTCCAGCCACTTCTGCGCCACGGCCGGCACCACGGCGGTGGCCGTGACCTGCTCTTTCCCGATGGTCGCCAGCGCCGTGCCCGGGTGTGGCGACGGCAGCAGGACCACCCGGCCGCCGACCATCAAGGTGCCGATCAGACCCGGGCAGGCGAGCGGGAAATTGTGGGCGGCGGGAAGCACCACGAGATAGACAGTGTCGGCGTCGAAGCCGCTGATCTCGCCGCTGCGCCGTGCGTTGTACTCGTAGTCGTCGTGGGTACGGGTGATCAGCTTCGGCAACCCGGTCGTCCCGCCGGAGAGCAGGAACACCGCCTGCTGCCCTGAGTCGGGCGCCTGGCCATCGAGGCGCTTGCGTCGATCGGCCACCGCGTCGGGGCTCTCCTGCGGTGCCGAGGTCAGCAGCTGGGCCAGATCGTACTCGCCGTCGCCGGCCCGTCCCAACACCAGCAGCTCACGTACGGTGTCCACTTCGCTGGCCACCTGCCGGGCCATCGCCGCGTGGTCGAAGTCCCGCCAGGTGTCCGGCACGGCGATCGCCGCAGCGCCTCCCAGCCGGGCGAGGTGGGTCAGCTCATGGCGCCGGTGCGGCAGCAGCGTCATCACGGGCGCCACCCCGATCCGGAAGCAGGCGAACGTGAACGCGACGAATTCCCACCGGTTGGGAAGTTGGGTGAGCACGGTGTCGCCATCGGACAGGCCGATCCCGGCCAGTCGTTCGGCCAGCAGGTCAACCCGCTCGGCGAGCTGCCGGTACGTCAGCCGTACCTCGCCGTCGACCACCGCCACCCGGTCGGCGTACCGGTCCGCCCATTCCCACAGGTGCTCACCCAGTGGCCGGCCCAACCAGTAACCCTTGGCCCGGTACTCGGCGGCGACCTCGTCGGGCCACGGAACGACACCTTCCAGCATGGCAACCTCTCTCGTCCGGTCACGGTCTGTCTGTCCGGCCACGGCGTGAATTAATTCCACGTCCGGTGCACGACCGCAGCCATCGTGCCGTGAATCACTAGCTCGCTCAAGACCGGGCTCCAAATGGGACGGACAGAATCGAGCCCGTCGAATAAGGTGCGCTCAACTCGTACACGGGAGGCCATCACATGGTGGTACGGGCACGCCCACATCGCCTTGAAATTGTACGCGCTATCGATCCACTGATTACCGCCGCACGATTGGCGCGCAGCGGATGCTTCGACTCGTACGTAGTGTACGAACGCAAGGGTTGGTGGTGCTTCGCGGGCGGCGTCCTCGGCTCGGTCGAGCTGCGCCGCGACACCGTGACCGCCTCATGGCGCGGCGCGCCCCCGCCCCGGAAAGCCGCCGACCAGCCGTTACAGCAGGTGGCGAGGACGCTCGGGGAGGCACCGTGGAAGGGCTGGCGGGCGTACGGATGGGCTGCCTTCGAGCTCGCGTACGCCCTGCACGGCCGGTCGGATCTGCTCCACGGCGAAGCCGGCGACGATCCCCTGGTCCACCTCGCCATACCTGAAGTCGAAATCCAGCTGCACCCCAATGGCGCCATTTTGTCGGGCGTCAATGACAATGCGTTGCACGCCTGCGCGGAGCACATACGGGAATCCGCTACTGAGTGTGAACAACTGCCACAACCGCAAGAGGTGGAGACACCCGATGAGCACTACCGCAGCATTGTCGCGGCCTCCATCGCGGAGATAAAGAAACGGCAACTGAACAAAGTAATCCTATCTCGTACCATTCCCATCGACTTCGGGGTGGACCTGGCCGCGACGTACGTCCGGGGGCGCCGCAACAACACTCCCGCCCGCTCCTTCCTGCTCAACCTCGGCGGCGTCGAAGCGGCGGGATTCAGCCCCGAGACCGTCGTCGAGGTGGACCGCACCGGACGGGTCACCACCCAGCCTCTGGCCGGGACCCGGGAACTGACGGGGGCCCAGGACGAGAACCTGAAACTACGTACAGCGCTGTTGTGCGACCCGAAGGAGATCTTCGAACACGCGATCTCCGTGAAGGTGGCCTACGACGAGCTGGCCACCCTGTGCGGGACCGGCCAGGCCCAGGTGGACGAGTTCATGTCGGTCCGTGAGCGGGGCTCAGTGCAGCACCTCGCGTCCCGGGTCAGCGGCCGGCTGCCATCCGGGCGCAACGAGTGGGACGCGTTGGCCGCGTTGTTTCCGGCGGTCACCGCGTCGGGCACCCCGAAGCCTGAGGCGCTCGACAGCATCCACCGGCACGAGGCGGGCCCACGCGGGCTGTACGGCGGCGCGGTGCTGGCGGTCAGCTCGTACCGGGAGATGGACGCCGCCCTGGTGCTCCGCGCGATCTACCGCAAAGCCGGCCGGACCTGGCTACGTGCCGGCGCCGGGATCGTCGAGCACTCGCTCCCGGATCGCGAACACCAGGAAACGTGCGAGAAGCTGCGAAGCGTCGCGCCGCACGTGGTACCCCACCGGACCGAGACATGAGTCCGGTACCCGGGTGGTGGCGGGCTCGTCAGCCAGCGCTGCCGGAACCGGCACGATCCACCCAGCCGGGTGATTCGCACAGCTCCACCACCGCGGCGCTCCAGACATGACCACCCGCGATCGCCATCACCAGGAGCCGGTCACCCAGCCGCAGCGCGCCAGACGTCACGACATGATCAAGGCCAGCGAACTGATCCCCCACCCCGAGGTGCCCGACGGTACGACCCCACTCCCACGTGGTACGCGACAGATCCAGCTTCAGGGGCGCCAGGTACCGACCTTCCAGCAACTGGCGGCCGAGCACCGGGATCACCACCCGCACCACGCCGTCCAACGAGGTGTCGGCCTCCTCCAGGGCCTGGGTGGCGGCGCTGAGGAACCCCCGGCGCATCCGTTTGCGTACGTCGTTCGGATCGGCGCCAGCCATGAAGTCGCGGTACCGCTGGGTCAAACTCACCGGCATGTCCTGCGCGTCGGGGGACGGGCGCAGCGGCGAGTCCCCCCGGTACAGCGCCTCCAGCGCCGGGTCGGAGACGTTGACCAGGGATCGCAACCGCAGGCATCCAGCCTCCCGGGAGAGCACCACAGCCGCTCCGGCGTCTCCCCACACGATCCCCGGGTCGGTGTTCCACCGGTCGAAACCGGGCAGCGCGAACCGGTCGCCGGTGGCCAGTACGGCGGCCCGACGGCTCCGGTCCGCCAGCAGGTGGCCCGCGGCCAGCTCGATGGCCGCCATACCGCCGTTGGACAACTGCCGGATCTCCACCGCGAACGCGTTGTCGGTGAGCGCGCTGCACGTACGCGGCCGCGTTCCAGGCGTCCAGGCCGACGTAGTTCGCGGTGGCGTACAGCAGCAGCGACACGTCCTCAGCGGCGAAGCGCGACCGGCCAAGGGCGCACCGTACGGCGCGTACCG
>JBOGDK010000381.1:0-4677 GCA_050701795.1 Micromonosporaceae bacterium | reverse complement strand
AGCCCAGCCCGAAGTCCTTCGCTGCCGCACGATACAGGCGCACGCCCGGCGCCTGGTCGAGCGCGTGCTGCATCCGCTGGGGATCACCGATCGCGGTGATCTCGAACGGCGGCGAGTAGACCCGGCCGTGCAACAGAAGGGTATTTCCTACGCACAGTACCGCGCTGGTGGAAATCACCCGTACGTTCATGATTGACATCGCTTCGGCACCGCCGGCCCAGAGCGCGTTCACCACCGCCTGTACGTCCTGCTGGTGCACGATCACATCATCAGCCGTGGCACCCCGGGGAAGCGAGCCATCCGCCCCGGTGGGCGCGTCATCCAGGGCCACGGTCAGGCCCGGACCGTGCACCTTGGTCAACCCCGCCTCGGCGCGGGTACGGTCCGCGCGGGCCTGTTCGTCCCGAATCCTGCCGTCAGAGTTCGCCAGCCGGCTGGTGTCGGACTCCACGTCCTTGCCCAGCGCAGAACGCCGGTCGGTGAGGGAGGCGACCTCTTCTTTGCGCTCCCCGATCAGGTCGCGCAGCTCCACACGCCGGTCGTTGCGCAGCTCGGTGCCGCGTGCGGTTTCGGCGGTGGTCACGAACATGACACCAGCGACAAACAGCACCACCGGCACCACGTACGACCAGCCCTTTACGCGTGCGGGCCGGCGTCTGGGGCGAATCGAACGCAGGGCGCGGCGCAGCAACGTACCCCACCCGACATGGTTGGTGGACACTGCCCGATCGGCGGATCGGGTAGTGTCGGCCTGCCTTGTCGTGCGTCTCGGTGTGTGGTCCGGTGTGTGGTCCGCCACGCCCCCTCCTTGAACCGCGCGCCGACTTGACTACGCTAGCTGGCGAAGTCCCCTGCAGGAGAGCAGCACCGTGCCTAAGTCCCGCGTACGTAAGAAAAAGGTCTACACGCCGCCGGTCGAGACGCGTGTCCGGTCCACCACGTCCGGGTACAAGAAGCCGAGCCCCACCTGGGTGCCAGCTCTCGCGGTGACCCTGATCGTGCTCGGTATCGCGTGGTTGGTGGCGTTCTATCTCACGGAGGCGTTCGCCAAGCTCCCGGAGGGCATCGGCGCGCCACTGTTGGAGCTCGGCTACTGGAACCTCGCGATCGGATTCGGGGCGCTCGTGGCGAGCCTGTTGGTGCTCTCCCGCTGGCGTTGACGCGGGCCTAGCGGGTTGCCCGGGTGAAACCTCATTCACGCCGCGCGTCAGCGTCCCCTCACGTGAACGATTCAGCGCGGGCCAGGGCCTGTCCTAATCCCACATATGTAGTTTCTCCACCGGTTGTCCACAGCTGTGGATAACGACTTTGGCGTGGAAGGCTGGACCGCGTGACCACCGACGAGTCCGAACCGCGACGGCCTGAGCTCCGGCCCGCCGTACCAACGGCTGACACCACAGCAGCGGCTGACGGGGAGGCGCCGGCCGACCGGACACCCGGGCCGGACACCGACGCGCGATCACCGACCCGACTCCACTGGCGGGTGCCGCTCGGAATCGTGGTGCTCAAGGCAGCCGGCGCCTGCGTCTTTCTGCTCGCGGGGCTCCTGTTCGCGCGGGATTCCGCGAGCGTGGCCGTGGCCGTGGCGGCCGCCGCCCTCGCCGGGTTGTACGCGCTACGCGACCTCCTGGCACCGGTACGCCTCGCCGCTGACGGTGACGGGGTCACGGTCGTGACCGGGTTCGCCACACTGCGGCGGATCCGATGGCGGGAGGTGGAACGGATCCGGATCGACGAGCGCAGCCGGCTCGGGATGCGTTCGGCGCTCCTGGAGATCGATACGGGCTCGTCACTGTATCTGTTCGGAGCCTCAGAGCTGGGTACGCCAGTCGAAGACGTCGCTGACGCATTGCGGCGTCTGCGTACCGGACGTTGATCGGCGCCTAGGGTCTGGGCCCGTCGCAGCCGAGTGAAGATCGGCAGGACACGCCCTAGCTGAGCAGCACCCCGGTACGGGTGACCGTCAACGCCACCAGGAGCACCGCCACCGCGGTCGCCGCCACCACCTGGATCGCGGTACGCCGGGAACGGGGAGCGTACGCCAGCCCGAACGCGACGACGCCGCCGATGACCAGTCCGCCGAGGTGCCCCGTCATGCTGATGTTCGGGATGAACAGCCCCAGTGACAGGTTGATCAGGATCAGCCCGATCACTCCGCGGTTGTCCAGGCCGAGCTTGCGGTTGACCACGAACAACGCGGCGAACAACCCGAAGATCGCCCCCGAAGCGCCCGCGGTCGGCCGATTCTGCTCGGTGAACAGGTACACCGCCACGCTGCCGCCGAGGCCTGACAACAGGTACAGCGTGAGGAACCGGGCAGGCCCCAGTATCCGCTCCAGGTGCTGACCGAGGATCCACAGCGCCCACATGTTCACTGCCAGGTGCAGCAGGCCGTAGTGCAGGAACATCGACGTGAACAGGCGCCAGTACTCGCCGTTGGCGACGCCCAGCAACTCCCCGCCGTCCCCCGACAGCGCCAACCCGATGATCGAACCGTGCAGGTGCAGCGGCGTCTGTCCGCTGACCAGCGCACCAACGAACGACTCGGCGCCCCCCACCACCAGCGCCACCAGCGCGGCGATCACGGCGACCAGTACGTTCAGGCCGATCAGTGTGTACGTGACGTACCCGTACTGGCCCGCCAGGCTGCCCCCGAATGCGGTACGTGGGACGCGCATCGTACGGCGCCCCTCGGCGACACACTCAGGACAGTGGAAGCCGACGGACGCCGTACGCATGCAGTCAGGACAGATCGGCCGGTCGCACCGGGTGCAGCGGACGTAGGTCTCCCGTTCGGGATGGCGGTAACACGCGGGCGTACTCACCTGGTGTTGCTCTTGTGTCATCGGCCGTCCTTCGCCCGGTCGCGCGACGGCGTCAAACGCCGTCGGAGGTGATCACCGCACCGTTGGTATTGGCGACCAAGCCTACTGCGTGGCAACGGGCGGTTACGCCTGCTGCCGGTCCGCGTGGCAGCGAACGGCTACCCCTGCTGCCGGGTGATCTCCACACGCTGCAACACCTGGTCCTCGACGGGACGGTCCTCTGCGTCGGTCTTGGTGGTGGCGATCGCGTCGACGACCCGCTTGGAGTCTTCGTCGGCCACCTCACCGAAGATCGTGTGCTTGCGGTTCAGCCCGTGAGGCGTGCTGACGGTCACGAAGAACTGCGAACCGTTCGAGTCGGGCCCCGAGTTCGCCATCGCCAGCAGGTACGGCCGGTCGAACCGCAACTCCGGGTGGAACTCGTCACCGAACCTGTACCCCGGGCCTCCCCGACCATCCCCCCGCGGGTCACCACCCTGGATCATGAAGTTCGGGATCACCCTGTGGAAGAGCGTGCCGTCGTACAGCGGACCACTGCCTGGCCCACCGGTACGTGGGTCGGTCCAGGGTCGCGTCCCCTCCGCCAGCTCCACGAAGTTCTGCACGGTCTTGGGAGCGTGGTTTCCGAACAGACGCAGCCGGATCGGGCCCGCGGTGGTGTGCAGGGTTGCGTACAGCTCTTCAGCCAATGGTCCTCCTCGTCGGGCTTTCAGATGATCGGCTTCATCCTGCCACGCACCGATGATCGGTTTCCGGGACCATCGAATGCTGACACACCGTGATCACGGAAGTACGCGTTTCGCCGGTACGGGTAAACGGGAAGGTGCAGGATGACAGACGTGACCACGGGAGGTGGGGCGCTAATGCTGCGACGTACCAAGGAAAAGGTCACCGAGAACCATATCGGGGACGAACTACAACAGGGCATCGATCACCTACGTTCGGCCGCATCCATCGCGGCCGGAATCGCCGCGGAACGGCTCGCTCCGGCGATGGAGCAGGCGCGGGACCGGATGGCGCCACGCGTCGAACAGGCGCGCGCGGCGGCGGCACAGGCCTGGGAACAACGGATGCGGGCGGCGGCCGGCAACAGTGCGGGTTCCGCCATGAAGATGTCCCGGCGGGCACGCCGCAAGGCGCAAAAGCCAAGCATGGGGATGGGCCGCCGTGGCGGCGGCCGGCTCCGGACAGGCGCCGTGACAATACGCATGGAGCAACCCAAGCAGCGCCGGTGGCGGTGGATGATGGGCGCGATCGGGATCGGCGCGGCAGTCGGCGCGGTGGGGGCGCTGATCTCCCGACGTAGCCGCAGCGAGTGGGAAGAGTACGAGTCCCGCACCGGAGCGACCGGCGGCGCGCCGATGGCAGGTGCTGGCGCGCACTCGAAAAGCACCCGCGAGAAAGTCACCGACATGGCCGACGCCGCCAAACGGAAGGCCAGCGAGGCGATGAACACGGTTCGCGACAGGTCCGGGAAATCCTCGGCGAATGACGCGGCCCGTCCGGCTCGCGAGATGGCGGCCGACCCGAACCAGCGGATGTCCGGCTCATCGACGTCGGAACCGGCAGTGACCGGAACGAACGTACGGCCGGGGCATGAGGACCGGCCGCCGATGACGTGACACACGGGTCGCTGACAACCCATCCGTACCGGGGAGTCTCGGCTCCCCGGTACGGCCTGTCCCGGCGGCGTTGCGGGCCGGTCCCGGAGGGCCAGGTTTGGGGTCGGGTCCGGGTCCGGGTCCGCGGTTACAACCAGCCGGATCGGCGTAACAGTCGATGCAGCAACACGGCGCTGAGCACCATCACACTGATCACCAGCGGATAGCCGTACCGCCACCCCAGCTCGGGC
>JBOGDK010000380.1:0-4715 GCA_050701795.1 Micromonosporaceae bacterium | reverse complement strand
CCGTCCGGTACGGCGTCCAACTCGTCCACGAACACCGCGCCCCGGTGGGTCAGGTCGGCGACCACGTGGCTGTTGTGCACGATCTGCCTGCGTACGTAGATCGGCCTGCCCCGGGCCCGCAGCAGCTGTTCCACGATCTCGATGGCCCGTTCCACTCCGGCGCAGAAGGCCCTGGGTGACGCGAGCAGCACGGTTCTGGTCATCGGGATGCCTCCTGTCGTCCTTACGGAACGCTGGTGACGTGCGCGCGGCCGGCGCCACGGTTAGTGGTCGCGCCGGGTGACCAGCTCGGAGAGGTTGTCCAGCTCGGCCGCGACCCGTGGCGACGGGTCCGCGGCGGCCAGCTGGTGGCGGGCGTGATCGACGAGTCGGGACGCCTCGGCCTGGCTCCAGGTACGTCCGCCGGCGAGGTCGACCAGCTCCGCGGCGCGTACCACCTGGAGGTCAGTGAGGTCCCCAGCGGTCCGGTAGATGGCGGACAGCTCCCGGCCGGCGGCGGTCCCGGATGTCAGCGCCGCCACCACGGGCAGGGACTTCTTCCGCCCGGCCAGGTCGGAATGGACCGGCTTGCCCGTCACTGAGGGGTCGCCCCAGATCCCGAGCAGGTCGTCCACGTGCTGGAACGCCAGTCCCAGGGACCGCCCGTACGCCCGGAGCCGTTCGACCTGGTCGGGCCGGCCATCGCCGTACAGGGCGCCGAGCCCGCAGGCGGCGCCGAACAGGGCGGCGGTCTTCCCCTCGGCCATGTCCTGGCACTCCCGCAACCCGACGTCCCGTCGTTCGAACGCCACGTCGGCGGTCTGTCCGGCGACCAGGTCCAGCACCGCGGCGCTGAGCATCCGGGTCGCCTGACCGGCGGACGGGTGCCCGGGTGCGGCGAGTACGTCCGAAGCCAGGGCCAGCAGCGCATCCCCGGCGAGGATCGCGGCGGGGAGCCCGAACACCCGCCACGCCGTAGGGCGGTGCCGGCGGGTGGCGTCGCCGTCCATCACGTCGTCGTGCAGCAGGGAGAAGTTGTGCACCAGCTCCACGGCGACCGCGGCGGGCACCGCCGGCTCGGGGGTGCCGCCGACCGCCTCGGCGGCGAGCAGCACCAGGGTCGGCCGCAACGCCTTGCCGGTGTGGGCGTGTTCCGGCCGGCCGCGCTCGTCCCACCATCCGAGGTGGTAGCCGGTGACGTGCCGGATCGGCGCCGGCAGGCTGTCGACCGCGGCTCGCAGAGACGGCTGCACCGTGTCACGGCTCTCGGCCAGCACGTCGGCCGCGGTCCGGTATCCGGCGGTGGTCTCGGTGGACATCCCGCTCACCGGCCGAGTTCGACGTTCTCGAGGACGCCGAGCGCGTCCGGCACCAGGACCGCCACCGAGTGGTACGCGCTGACCAGGTACGACGTGATGGCCTTCTCGTCGATGCCCATGAACCGTACGTTCAGGCCGGGCCGGTACTCGTCGGGCAGCGCGGCGGGACGCAGCCCGATCACACCCTCGTTCTCCTTCCCGAGCCGCATCGCCAGGATCGCGCTGGTGTTCGTCTCCGAGATCGGGATCTTGTTGCACGGCAGGATCGGCACCCCGCGCCAGGCCCGTACCTGGGCGCCGTCGAGCTCGGTGGTCTGCGGGTAGACGCCGCGGCTGGTGCACTCCCGCCCGAACGCGGCGATGGTACGGGGATGCGCCAGGAGGTACTGCGTCTTGCGGCGCCGGGAGAGCAGCTCGTCGAGGTCGTCCGGGGTCGGTGGCCCGGTACGGGTGTGGATCCGCTGCCGCAGGTCGGCGTTGTGCAGCAGGCCGAAGTCGCGGTTGTTGACCAGGTCGTGCTCCTGGCGTTCCCGGAGCGCCTCGACGGTGAGCCGGAGCTGCTGCTCGACCTGGTCCATCGGCTGGTTGTAGAGGTCGGCGACCCGGCTGTGGACCCGCAGCACGGTCTGCGCCACGCTCAGCGGGTATTCGCGCGGGGCGAGTTCGTAGTCCACGAAGGTGCCGGGCAGGTCCGGCTCGCCAGCGTGACCCGACGCCAGGTCGATCGCCGCTTCGCCGTGCTTGTTCTGGGACGGCTTCGGGTGGTCCCGGTACTGCTCGATGTGCCGGCGCAGCGCCGGTGACCTGTCCACGACCTGCGCAAACGCGGTCAGCGGAAGCGCCAGTACGACCCCCGGGGTCGTCGCGGTGACGGTGAACTCCCAGATGGCCCGCGGGTCGGCCATCCCCTGGGCACCGAGGTGGTCGCCCCCGGCGAGCACCCCGAGTGCGGTCGGGTCTCCGTACTGGCCGGTGCCAGTCTTGTCGGCCTTGCCGTGCGCGATCAGCAGCACCTCGTCGATCTGGCTCCCGAACTCCGCGATCGTCTCCCCGGCCACGATCTCGCGTTGCTGGAACATCCCGGCCAGCTCACGCAGCACGGACTGGTCGCTGAAGTCCCGCAGCGGCGGCAGTTCGCACAGTTCCGGCGGCACCACGTGGATCTCGGCACCTGTGTTGGTGACGCTGACCCGGCCGTCGCCGACGGCGTACGTCAGGCGCCGGTTCACCCGGTACGTGCCGCCCGCGGTGGTCTCCCATGGCAGCACCTTGAGCAGCCACCGGGAGGAGATGCCCTGCATCTGTGGCACCGACTTGGTGGTGGTCGCGAGGTTGCGGGCGGCGGCGGTGCCGAGGCTCTGCGGTGTGGGTTCGGTGACAGCGGGATTCGGTTCGGTGACGGTCACGGCGCGCTCCAATCGTCTGATGGGTCGGTGAGTCGGTGGCTGGGGTGACGGCTCGGGGTCAGGCCTCCCGCCCGAGCTCCACGTTCTCCAGCACCGCGAGCGCGTCGGGGACCAGCACGGCCGCCGAGTAGTACGCGCTGACCAGGTACGAGATGATCGCCTTCTCGTCGATGCCCATGAACCGGACGTTCAGGCTGGGCTGGTACTCGTCCGGGATCCCGGTCTGGTGCAGCCCGATGACGCCCTGTTTCTCCTCACCGGTACGCATCAGCAGGATCGCGCTGGTGCGGGCCTGCGACACCGGGATCTTGTTGCACGGGAAGATCGGAACACCCCGCCACGCCGGCATCTGGTGCCCGTTCACGTCGATGCTGGACGGGTAGACCCCGCGCCGGGTGCATTCCCGGCCGAACGCGGCGATCGTCCGTGGATGCGCCAGGAAGAACCCGGGGTCCTTCCACACCAGGGCCAGCAGTTCGTCCAGGTCGTCCGGGGTGGGCGGCCCGGTACGGGTGTGGATCCGCTGCCGCAGGTCGGCGTTGTGCAGCAGGCCGAATTCCCGGTTGGTCACCAGTTCCTGTTCCTGCCGCTCCTTGAGCGCCTCGATGGTGAGCCGCAACTGCTGCTCGACCTGGTCCATCGGTTCGTTGTAGAGGTCGGCCACCCGGGTGTGCACCCGCAGCACGGTCTGCGCCACGCTCAGCTGGTACTCGCGGGGGGCCGCCTCGTAGTCGACGTACGTGCGGGGCAGGTCGGGTTCGCCTTCGTGCCCGGAGGCGAGGTCGATGGATGCCTCGTCGTGGTCGTTGCGTTCCCGGCTGAGCCCGGCACGGAACCGTTCCAGGTGCTCGGCCAGCTCCGCGGAGCGCGCCAGCACCTCGTCGAAGCCGCGTTGCGGCAGCACCAGCGCGGTACACGGGGTGACCGCCTTCGCGGTGAACTCCCACATGCTGCGGGGATCGGCGAGGGTCTCGTCTCCGAAGTGGTCGCCGGTGGCCAGCACCCCGAGCACGGTCTCGTCGCCGTACGCGCCCGGGCCGATCCTGGTCACCTTGCCGTGCGCGATCAGGAACGCCTCGTCGGACGGGCTCCCGAACTCCGTGATCACGTCGCCGGGCTGGTACTCCCGTTGCTCGAACTTCTCGGCGAGCGCGGCCAGTACGCCGTCTCCGTCGAACCCTCGCAGCAGCGGCAGCTCAGCGAGTTCGGCGGGGATGACGCGGATGTCCGCCCCGGTGTTGAGGAACGTGACCCGACCGTCGCCGACGGAGTAGCTCAGCCGCCGGTTCACCCGGTACGTACCACCGGCGACCTGCACCCACGGCAGGTTGCGCAGCAGCCACCGGGACGTGATGCCCTGCATCTGCGGCACCGACTTGGTCGTGGTCGCGAGGTTACGGGCGGCCCGGGTATCCAGGCTGAGCTGGTGCCGGTCGCTGTCGGGGCTGGGAGTCGTCTGCACGGGTTCAGTGACAGTCACAACACACCACCAATCACGGTTGGAAATCTGCAGGGTTCACACATCGGGCTCGGATGGGTTCACGCATGGGGCCGACTCGGCCTGCCGGCCGGCGGGCTCGGGAGGGTGCACATGCTGGTCAGGCGAGGTGCACCACCAGGTCGACGCGCTCGGCGTCCGGCCAGCTCACCTCGACGTGACCGGAGCCGGAGGAGTAGTCGCCGGTCCCGCCGGTGATCGCGCCGACCGTGGTACGGGGGTAGTCGCCGTACCGCCGGATCAAACGCTGGTAATGGATGGCGCCTTTCTCCAGCTGCAGCACGATGAACCCGAGCACGATCGGCCCGCCGGTGGTGACCTCGACGACGAACGAGCTGGTCGAGGCCTGGCCCACCTTGGTGCCGGAGGTGTCGAACAGGTCGAGCAGCGCGATGTAGGTCAGCCCGAGACTCGGCACCCCGGGAGGCAGCGTGATCTCGGTACGGCGCGCCGACAGCTCCAGCGGCGCCTTGGCCCCCGGCCCGGGAGCGGGCGCGGCGCGCGGCCCGGGAG
>JBOGDK010000379.1:0-4733 GCA_050701795.1 Micromonosporaceae bacterium | reverse complement strand
CCAGCCAACGAGCCCTGTGGGGAGCAGCCCCGGTTCGTCTCGGGCTTCCTCGGAGACCCCGACGCGGAAGCCGGCGGCGGTCAGCCCGGCTGCGCGGAGCGTTCGCCCATCTTCGCGGTGGACCGGCCCCAGGTGTACTTCGGGGAACTGGTCGCCGATTACTCGATCGTCGGTAAGCCGTCCGGCGGGCGGGACCGGGAGTTCGACCGTCCCACTGCCACGGGTGGCGAGAGTGAACAGGTCAACACCACATACGAGGGTAAGGGCGGCGTGCCGGTCGGCTCGCTGTCCCGCCGTGCGCTCTACGCCTGGCACTACGGGGAATGGAACTTCCTGCTCTCCGACGTCCTGAACGATAACTCCAAGCTGCTCTACAACCGCGATCCGCGGGACAGGGTGGAGAAGGTGGCGCCGTTCCTCACTGTGGACGGCGACCCCTACCCGGCGGTCGTGGACGGCCGGGTGGTGTGGATCGCGGACGCGTACACGACGGCGTCGACGTACCCGTACTCCGAGGACGTGAACCTGGAGGACGCGGCGAGCGACGCGCAAACCGGGACCGGCACCGCCGCACAGGCACAGCGGAACATCAACTACATCCGGAACTCGGTGAAGGCGGTCGTCGACGCGTACGACGGCTCGGTGAAGCTGTACGAGTGGGACAGCAAAGACCCTGTACTGAAGGCCTGGGACCAGGTTTTCGGCGGTCTGGTGAAGCCCAAGAGCAGCATCCCCACCGAGCTGAAGGAGCATTTCCGGTATCCGGAGGACATGTTCAAGGTGCAGCGTGACCTGCTCGCCAGGTTCCACGTGACCAACCCGAACGAGTTCTTCAGCGCCGACGACTTCTGGGAAGTGCCGAAGGACCCGATCAACCCGGACAGCGGGGACAACCAGCCGCCGTTCTATCTGAACGCGGACCTGTCGGAGAAGAACCAAGGCGAGCCGACGTTCCAGCTCACCAGCGCCATGAAGGCCAAGAAGGGCGAGAACTTGCGGGCGCTGGTCAGTGGCTACTACGACGGGGACAAACCCCGGCTGTTGACGCTCGAACTGCCCGGGGACGCCACCAACATCCTGGGTCCGGTGCTGGCGCAGCAGCAGATCCAGGGTTATCCGGCCATCGCGAAAGAAATCTCCGACCTGCAGAGATCCCGGGAGGTGGTGTTCGGCAATTTGCTGACTCTGCCGGTGGCGGGTGGCCTGCTGTATGCCGAACCCCTGTACCTGAAGAGCAAGGCTGCCAACTCGTACCCGTTGCTCAGCAAGGTGCTGCTGGCGTACGGGTCCTGCGTGGCGTACGAGAACACTCTGGAGGCGGGTCTGGAGAGCCTCGCCAGTCGTGAAAACTGCAGCGAGACCCCGGAGGGCGAGGAGCCGCCGCCGGCTGAGGAGCCGGACGATCAGCCACCTGACACGTCCGATCCCGAGGTGGCTGCGGCGGTGGCGGATCTGAAGAAGGCGCTCGCGGACCTGAAGAAGGCGCAGAAGTCCGGTGACTTCGAAGCGCAGGGCAAGGCGCTGGCGGACCTGGAGAAGGCGATCGACGAGTTCGAACGGGTCACCGGGAAGAAGGCGCCGGTGAAGCCGCCCTCGGGCTCGCCGTCACTGGACGGCTCACCAGGATCCAGTCCCGGCGGCTAGCTGTTTGCCAAGCGGCGTTGTTGACGCGGCTGATGGGTGGTTGGCCACCGAGTGAGGCGTGGCCAGCGGTATGACTGCGCCCGCCGGGGCAAGCCGCGCCTGCCCTGGCGGGCATGTCCCGCTAGCGTCTGGACGCGCCATCTGCTGTAGCTCGGGGTGAGGCGGACCCCAATTTGGATCTCGGGGATCGGCACGCTAAGCTTTCTCATGCGACGCGGGGTGGAGCAGCTCGGTAGCTCGCTGGGCTCATAACCCAGAGGTCGCAGGTTCAAATCCTGCCCCCGCTACCAGGGAAAACGCCCCCTCAGAGATCATCTGAGGGGGCGTTTCGCATGTACCTGTAGCCAGCGGGGGCTAAACCTCCGGCTCCTGCGGTGCCTCCCACTCCTCTCGACGCCGGACGCGCAGCACGCCGGTCAGCATCGGAAGGGTGAACTCGCCGCGGCCGGTTTCCGGTGAACTCGCGAGGAAAGCGCGGATCCGGTCGAGCGTGGCCGCTTGGTCCCGTTCTGGCATGACCAGCATCCCCGCGCGTGTCGCGAGTGTCGCGACGAGGGTGTCGGCGGTTCGGTGCTGCCCGTGCGGGAACTCGGCCTGTTCCGGCGAGCCGAACCGGGCGACCAGGCCAGTGTTCGGAAGGTGCTTGTCTGCCGTCGCGGCACGCCAACTGCTCAGCGTGTCACGCCGGCCAATGGCCGCGCTCCCGCTGACCCGCTCGAGTCCGGCAACCCAATCGACCCGGTCGTCCAGGACGTTCCACAGGCCAGCCAGGATGCCCCCGGGCGCGAGGACCCTGGCTATCTCCGGCCCCGCGACGGCCATGTCGAACCAGTGCAGGGCATTTCCGGCCAGCACGGCATCGACGGACGCGTCCGGGAGCGGTATCGCCTCGGCACTACCTGGCAGGGCACGGACAGCCGGCAGCGCGCGGGGTAGCTCGGTCAGCATCGCCGAGTCGGGCTCGACCGCGATGACTTCAGCACCCAGCGCGACCAGCGTGGCGGTCAGCTTGCCTGTTCCGGCGCCAAGATCGAGCACTCGCGGGCCGGGCGCAAGCTCGAGCGCCCAGCGCACCGCGGCCTGCGCGTAGTCCGGGCGGTGCTCGGCGTATGCGGCCGCCGCCGCGCCGAACGACGAGCTGAGAAGTAGCCGTTCCTCCACGCGGTCACGCTACCCGCCCTGCGACATGCCGCCGCTGCCCACCAGAGGCGCCAGCTGGAGTACGCCAGCATCCACGACCCGGACCGGCTGGTGGTGAGCGGAACGTGCGGTCGCCATCGGATCCCCGCTCGTACCCGCGGTGTCGCGTACCCGACCTGGTCGCTGGGGTGAATCCACTGCGGCGTCTCAGAACGCGGTCCTACGGTGGCCGAGACGGGCACCGTACGACCAGGGGGGCTCCATGCATGTCCACCGAATCAGACGCGATGTCAGTGTTCTCGCCGACACCCTGCCCGTACCCGGGCTCGGCTTCCTGGCGATCAACGCCTTCGTGCTGCACGCGGAGCAGCCGGTGGTGGTGGATACCGGTGTAAGCCTGCCGGACCGGCACTTTGTGGACACGCTCGCCTCGGCGATGGATCCCGCGGATGTCCGGTGGATCTGGCTCACCCACCCCGACCGGGACCACACCGGCGGGATCTTCGAGCTGCTGGAGGCGGCCCCTCACGCACGCCTGATCACGACCTTCGTGGGAATGGGGATCATGTCGACGGGGGCGCCGCTGCCGGTGGAACGGGTGTACCTGCTCAACCCTGGCCAGTCGCTGAACGTGGGAGACCGTACGCTGCACGCGTTCCGCCCACCGCTGTTCGACAACCCCGCGACCGTCGGCTTCTACGACGACAGCTCCGGGGTGTGCTTCAGCTCTGACTGCTTCGGCGCGGTGGTATCCAGCGCGGAGCTCGCCATCGGTAGTGACGTGGCGGCCGTACCGACGGAGGAACTGCGTGCCGGGCAGCTGCTGTGGGCGACGGTCGACAGCCCGTGGGTACACCATGTCGATCTGACAAAGTACCTGGCCACCATCGCGCCGCTCCGCTCTCTGAACCCGTCCGCGATCCTGAGTTCGCATCTTCCCCCGGCAACCGGGATGGGCGCCGAGTTCTTCGACACGATCGCCGCGGTGCCCGGTGCGGAGCCGTTTGTCGGGCCGGATCAGCAGGCGCTGGAAGCGCTACTCGCTGGCTTCGAGCCGACGCCTCCGCCCCGAGACGCGACGAAGACCCCCGAAGAAACCTGGCATGTCGTGAGGTAACGCCACACCCGGCTCCGGAGGCCTCCGTCGTCTGGCACAGGTGACGAGATGTGCGCCGCGCCATCCTGGCGGCGGCGCACTTCCGTATCGTCAGGCTGCTTTGCGGTACACGAAATCTTCCAGGGACGTGGTCACCTCATCGCGGTTGGCGCGGTACCGGATGCAGTACTTCGTCGGGTACCACCCGGAGGTCTCCCAGGCCTGCGGCAGCTTCATCGCGAAGCACCTGCTGGCGACGTCTCCGGACGCCACGTTCTTGAAGTACTCCAGCGTCACCATCGGCTCGTAGAAGGTCATCTCGCCGTCGTAGTGCCCGTAGATGAAGCTGTGGGTGAACTTCTCACCGTTGAACTCCGGGCCGGTGAAATCCATCATGTGGTTGCCCATGCCGGGTTCGATCGCCTCGGTGAACGAGTAGTCCTTCGGCACGTACCTGGACTCCAGTGGCTTCTTCCCCTTCTCGTGGTCGTCGCAGTGGACGAGTACGGAGCAGGGGCCGGGCCGGATCGCGAGTCGCTCGGAGTTGGGCGTGACGTAGAAGTGCACGTCGAAGTGCGGGTGCTGGTACACGTGCGGTGGTGGATGCCCCATCGGGTTCCAGTTCATCAGCAGGTACTTGAACTGGCTGTCCACCATGGACTGGAACTTCTCGCCGAACGACAGGGCGTTCTCGTACCCTCCGACGCATTCCATGTGCTGGTCGAGCGTGCCGTCTTCGTTCTTGTCATAGCACCACTTGCCCTGGGTCGGCGGGTGATACGGAAGACCTTCGAGGGTGCTCGTCCGGAACGCCACACCGATGCTGTCCGGAGTGTGACCGCGGACCTGGCTG
>JBOGDK010000378.1:0-4755 GCA_050701795.1 Micromonosporaceae bacterium | reverse complement strand
GCGCACCGGACCTCGACGAAACCGCTGCCCTGGGGTTGCTGCGGCACGGTGAGTTGGAGCTTGAAGGGCTGCTCGCGGAGGCGTCCAACGCCACCCTGCGGGCGATGATCAGCCACGACGGTGTGACCGCCCGCTGCATCTACAAGCCGGTACGCGGTGAGCGTCCACTGTGGGACTTCCCCGACGGTACGCTCGCCGGCCGGGAACTGGCGGCGTACCTGGTCTCCGCGGCCGGCGGCTGGGGCGTGGTGCCGCCGACCGTGCTGCGGGACGGACCGCTCGGTCTCGGGATGTGTCAACTGTGGATCGATGACGCGCACCTCCCGGACGCCGAGCAGGTGGTGGGTTTCGTACCGGCGGACGCCGTACCGGACGGGTGGCTCGCGGTCGCCGACGCCCGGGACCCCGAGGGTGACCCGTACCTGCTGGCACACGCCGACGACCCACGGCTGTCGACGGTCGCGGTGTTCGACATGGTGGTCAACAACGCTGACCGCAAAGGTGGACACCTGCTGACCAGTGGTGCCGGCCGGATCTACGCCGTGGACCACGGTGTCTGTTTCCACACCGAGGACAAACTCCGTACGGTGCTGTGGGGGTGGGCGGACCGGCCGCTCTCCGGTGACGCGGTGGAGCGGCTGCGGCGGTTCTCGGCGCTGTTCACCGGCGACGACGGGCTCCCCGCCACGCTCTCCGAGCACCTGGCCCGGCGCGAGATCAACGCGATCGCGGCACGGGTACGCCGCCTGATCGCCGAGCCGCGGTACCGGTTGCCGAGCCACGACTGGCCCGCGCTGCCCTGGCCCCCGATCTGAGCTGCCTGAGCGGACGGCCTTACACGGCCCCCGGGCCTTCCACGACCGGAGTGAGGATCAGCGTGTCGTCCGACAGCGAGATCCGTAGGTAGGTCAGCTCGCTGACGGTGAGCTCCAGATCGGCGGCGACCCCACGCTCAGGCAGTGCCACCTTCACCCGGCAGTGCGAGCCGGTGTCCACGGCCACCGAACCAGCTATCCCGACACCGGGGTCGGTGGTGACGTTCGTCGCATTGAGCACTTCCTCACCGTTGATCGCGACGGTCACGTGGTGACGCCGGAATCCCCGCTCCAGCGCGATGACGACAGTGCTCATGTGGGGTTCGTACCTCGCCGCGGGGGGCCTGTGCGGCGTCGAGTCGGTCACGCGACAGCGCGGTGGCCGAATGGTGACCCGCCACCGCCTGGATACGCTGGCGCTCATGGATTCCTGGTTGGCCCCCGTAGTACCCCGAGTCCCTGGCGACGGCGTACCGCTGCGACTGCATGACACCGCCGCCGGTGGTCCCCGTACGGTGGTGCCCGAGCCCGGTCAGCCCGCCCGGATGTACGTCTGCGGCATCACCCCGTACGACGCCACCCACCTGGGCCACGCCGCCACGATGATCGCGTTTGACCTGATCTACCGGATGTGGGCGGATGCCGGCCACCAGGTTCGGTACGTCCAGAACGTCACCGACATCGACGACCCGCTACTGGAGCGGGCCACCCGCGACGGCGAGGACTGGGTGGTCCTGGCGATGCGGGAGACCGCGCTGTTCCGGGAAGACATGGAGAAGCTACGGCTACTGCCGCCCGAGCACTATGTCGGTGCGGTGGAGTCGATCCCGCAGATCGTGGAGCAGATCGAGCGGCTGCTGGCGACGGGTGCGGCGTACCGGATGGCCGACGGCACCGGGGACGTCTACTTCGATGTCGCCGCCTCGGAGCGGTTCGGGTACGAGTCCGGCTACGACCGGGATCTGATGCTGAAACTGTCCGCCGAGCGCGGCGGTGACCCGGACCGGTCCGGCAAGCGGGACCCGCTGGACCCGCTGCTGTGGCGGGGCGCCCGTCCGGGCGAGCCGGCGTGGCCCGCCTCGCTGGGCGCGGGGCGGCCGGGCTGGCACATCGAGTGCGCGGTGATCGCGCTGGGTCTGCTGGGGGACCAGGTCGACGTCCAGGGCGGCGGCAGTGACCTGATCTTCCCGCACCACGAGTGTTCCGCCGCACACGCCGAGGTGCTCACCGGCCGGTGGCCGTTCGCCCGTGCGTACGTACACGCCGGGATGGTGGGGCTGCACGGCGAGAAGATGTCCAAGAGCAAAGGCAACCTGGTGTTCGTCTCCCGGTTGCGGGGCGACCAGCATGGCGAGAAGGTCGACCCGATGGTGATCCGGCTGGCGCTGATCGCGGACCACTACCGCAGTGACCGGGAGTGGACCGACGAGGTGCTCAAGACCGCCCAGCAGCGGTTCGCGCTGTGGCGGGAGGCGGTGCGCCGCCCGACCGGTCCACCCGCCGCGCCGGTGGTACGTCAGTTGCGGGAGCGGCTCGCCGACGACCTCGACACCCCTGGCGCGCTCGCCGTCGTGGACGACTGGGTCGAGACCACCCTCACGGGTGACGCCGGCGATCGCACGGCTCCCGTCGCGGACGCGGTGGACGCACTGCTCGGCATCGACCTACGCGGCTGAGCGGACCTGTTCCCGGGGCCGGAGGACGCTGCCGAGGCGTACCAGCGGTGGCGACACATCGCGGCGCCAGGTGCGACGTGGGGCACCGCTCCCTGATGACCGATCAGTCCCCGGCCCAGTGGTGGGTACGCCTCCACCACCCCGACCCGCCGGTGGGCGAGCACGTCGACGTTGTCGACCCACTGTTCGACCGACCCGACGCCCAGCGGCAGCCGCAGCAGGTCAGGGTCGGCGATGCCGTCCCGGAGCAGGGTCACGACGGCGGGGTCGACGGTGCGGTACGGCCGGTCGAAGAACGGTGTCACCACCGTGCCCGGGGTGGGCAGGTCGCGGTCGCGTTGCGCCGTACCGAGCACCTCCAAGGCCGTGGCCAGGGCGGTCTCCCGTACGCTCCAGCCGGCGCCAGCGACCGCCGTGTCCAGTGGCTGGATCAGCTCGGCGGCGATCGGCAAGGTGCCGAACATGGTCTCCCGCCACTTGGCGTACGGTGCTCACCGCCGGCTGACCAGGAACCCGAGATACATCGCGTCGGCCACCAGCGTGGCGGCGATCAGGCGGGACTGCAGCTGCTGTCCGCGGTCGGCGGTACGCCCGACCATTGGCATCAGCTGAGCGATCCGCTGCCACCCGGCGGCGAGGACGTACCGTTCCACGTCGGGCGGGTACCAGGTGAGCTGGTGTCGTACCCGGCTGAGGGTCTCGGTGGTGTCGGTGAACACCGGGCCGGCGGTCAGTTCCAGGACGCTCTGCCCGGTCAGGATCAGCCAGTCGTACGTGGACAACCCTGGCAGCGGGTCGAAGCCGAGCCGGGAGGCGGCGAACCCGCCCACGGTGGCGACCTCCACCCGGTGGCTGGTACGGGCGTCCCAGGTGGTGCCGAACCGTACCGGCAGGCCCCGGTACGTCTCAGGCAGGTGGCGTTCCAGCAGCGAGGCGACGGTGGCCACCATCGGCTGGTCGGCCTCGTCGACGAGCAGGGTGAGCCGGCAGCCCCAGTCGTGGTCCGGCTCATCGCGTCGTCGAGTCCGAGGACGTCGGAGCCGGAGCCGAGCCGGGCAGCCGCGTACCGCAGGCGGGGGAGTTCCCGCCGCAGCAGCGGGGCGACCAGGTCGGCGTGGAATCCACGCGCCACCGTCACCCCGTACTCGCCCGCCGATGTGCTCACCCGCGGCAAGCTATCAGCGGCGTCGTGAGGCCGGGGACGGATTATTCAGCGGCCCCTGCGCCCGGGCAGTGCCGAGCCGTCGGGGCCGGGCGGTGTCGGCGGCCGTGCTCAGGCCAGCGTCAGGTCGCTACCTGGCTCCGGTGGGGTGAGGTCGCCGTGCCGACCGGGTGCGGGCGCCGGCACCTGGTACTGGTCGATCAGTGACGAGGTCGGCCCGGGCCAGCAGGTCTGGCTCACCTCGATCACCGATCCGTCGGTGTCCCGGGCGACATGCAGCAGCGCGAGCACCGGGGTGTCGGGACGGATCCGCAGCAGCTGCGCCTCCTCAGGGTTCGCCAGGCGTGCGGTGATCTGGTCGGTGACCGCTTCGTACCGGCGGTCTGTGGCGTCCTCCACAGCCTGGTAGAGGGGTCGTCCGAGGGGCTGCGGCTCGGCGAGTTCGGTGCCGGCCGTGCCACCGGGGGACAGCCAGCTGGTGTTCAGCTCCACCGGGTGGTCGCCGTCGACCAGCAGGTGCCGCCGCGCCAGCAGTGACCCCTCCGCGGGTACGCCGAACGCCCGGGCCACCTCCGCGGGTGCCTGGCGCAGCCCGACCGAGAGGGTCCGCTCCCGGTACCGGGTGGGCAACGCGGCGTGGTAGCCACGGGCGGCCCCGTACCGGCCGCGGGACAGCCGGGACAGTCGCCGCCGTCCGCCCCGTACGAAGGTGCCGGACCCTGGCTTGGTGACCAGCATGCCTTCGAGCCGGAGCTGGTCGATGGCGCGTTGCACGGTCTGTTTCGCGACCCCGTACCGCTCGGTCAGCGACGGGATCGACGGCAGTTGTTCGCCGGGTTGGTAATTTCCGGCGACGATCTGCGCCCGCAGCGCGGCGGCGATCTGCTGGCTGGGTGTGGCGGGGGATCCGGGATTGATACTCATCGGGCCGACGACCTCCTCTGCATGGACCTAGCATCCTAGGAAGCGGTGGGCGCGGTGACCCGCACGACACGCCGACAACACCATGAACATCGGCGCCGTGAAGATCAACCAGAGGAGCCGGGTCTTCGCGCCACGTCCGCGGGTTGAGCTGAACCCGGATGCCGTGGATCAGGTGTGG
>JBOGDK010000377.1:0-4777 GCA_050701795.1 Micromonosporaceae bacterium | reverse complement strand
CAGCAGCACCGTGGCGCTGCCCGTCACCTCGCCGTCGGATTCGGCGAACCAGAGCACCCGGCGTTCCTCCGGCATGTTCACCGCGAGGTATTCCCGCAGGTGGTCGATGCGCCACGGCGGCTCGTCGGGCAGGTCGTGCGCTAAGACATCGTTGATCAGGTGACGCCATGCGTCGATGTCGGCGGTCGGCGCTGTCGCCGGATCCCATTCACGCACTTTCACCTGTCCTGCTTACCCGACGCGGTGGTGCGAACGCGATAGGTGGCGGATCACTAATTTCTGCGATCTTGAAGCCTGAGTCCCGGAAAACCGCGACCAGAGCTTCAAGATCCGGAGCATCACACTCACCCGGCGCCGTGGCTTGCCCGGCCGTAGGCGTCGGCGGCGGCGAAGACATCCCGGACGTAGACGTCCATGCGGTTGTACGACAGGATCGCGCCGGTCCAGCCCTCACCGGTCGCCAGGTCCTTGCCACCGGCGCAGAGGTACCGGGCGGCGGCCAGCGCGGCGTCGTCGATGTCGAACGGGTCGGTCCGGCCGTCACCGTCGCCGTCAGTGGCCCAGCGCCCCCAGGTCGACGGGATGAACTGCATCGCGCCGACCGCCCGGTCGTAGGTGGTGTCGCCGTCGAGCTCACCATCGTCGGTGTCCCGGATCTCCTTGCGTTCCGGCCCACCGTCCAGCGGCAGCCCGACGACCGGAGGCTGGGAACGACCGTCGTCGAGCAGCTCAGCCCCGTGGCTGCGACCGTGGTTGGATTCGATCCTCCCGATGCCGGCCAGCGTGGGCCAGGTCAGGTGGCAGCCGGGCTGCGTCTGGGCGAGCGCCATCTCGGCGTACCCGTACGCCTGCAACGCCACCTGGGGGATCTCGAGATGCCGCAGGGAGCTGGCCCAACCGGCCAGCGCGTCCTGGGGACGCTCCGTGCCGCCGGGCGGTTGGCTCGGGGCCGCGGACGGCGCGGCGGTCTGCGGTGAATCCCCGGCCGGAGCCTCCACCGGCGCGCCGCTGGGGGCAGCGCTGCTCGGTGCCGAAGCGGGACGGGTGTGCGCACCTGAGGGCACCACGTACAGGCCGGTGTAGATGGCGGCTCCGAGTACGGCGAGCAACGCCAGACCGTGCAGCCCCAGCCTGGTCCCGGGACGCTGCAGCAACGCGTTACCGGACCGGATCACCGAGACCGCGCGCGCCGGAAACCGGGCCAGAGCACGGGCTGATGTGGCGACAGCCTTCCCCGCGTGTCCCACCCCGTGTCGCATCCTTGCGAGTATGACCGGAACCTCCCGCGCGTACCAACACATGATCTTGCACTTCAGCTGTTTGGGCCGAACAGCATGATTCTGTACGAGTCCGCCCGGCGCAAGGTGCCCGTACGAGCACACCTCACAGACGACCAGACGAGTTCAACCCACCGTTCTTCTGATGTCCGGATGGCGACAGTCCAGTCAAGATGAAGACTGGCATCAGCGGAGTGGGAGGTCGCCCGTGACGCAGCCGAGTCTTCCCAGCGGACAAGTGACGTTCCTGTTCACCGATATCGAGGCCTCGACCCGGCTGGCCCGGCTGCTCGGCGACGGTTACGGACCCGTACTCCAGCAACACCGCTCGATCCTGCGGGACACGATCACCGGGTACGAGGGTGCCGAACTGCTCACCGAAGGCGATTCGTTCTTCGTCGCCTTCGGTGACGCCAGCGCCGCCGTGGCGGCCTGTGTGGACGCGCAGCGCGCGATCGCGAAGCATCCGTGGCCCGGGCCCGCCGCGCGCCCGCGGGTACGCATGGGCCTGCACACCGGGTACGCGGTGCCGCACGGCGGCGAGTACGCCAGCCACGAGGTGCACCGGGCGTCCCGGGTCGCCGCCGCCGCCCACGGCGGTCAGGTGCTCTGCTCGGCCGCCACCGCCGAGCACGCTCACCAACTCCCCGAGGCCGCCTGGCTGCTCGACCTCGGCCTGCACCGGCTCCGCGGCTTCGACGACCGGGAGCGCCTGTTCCAGCTGGTGGCGCCCGGTCTGGACCGCGACTTCCCGCGCCCCCGGACACTCGGGGCGACGTTGCACAACCTGCCCGCCGCCAGCACCCGCTTCGTCGGCCGCGCGCCGGAACGCGCCGAGTTACGAGCCCTGGTGATGTCGCACCGGTTGACCACCGTGTCCGGTCCCGGTGGCTCCGGAAAGACCCGGCTCGCCGTGGAGGTGGCGGGAGACCTCACGGGCGCGTACCCGGACGGGGTCTGGTTCGCCGACCTCGCCGCCACCACCGACCCCGCCCTGGTGCCGGTGACGGTGGCAACCGCGTTCGGGCTGCGCCCCGAACCGGGACGTCCGGTCACCGACACGCTCGCCGAACATGCCCAGGCGCAGCGATGCCTGCTGCTGCTGGACACCTGCGAACTCCAGCGAAGCCGGGTCGCCGCCCTGGTCAGCCAGCTGCTCGCGGCCTGCCCGCAGCTCACCGTGGTCGCCACCAGCCGGGAACCCTTGGGCCTGGCGGGCGAGGTGGTGTGGCGGATCCCGCCACTGTCGCTGAACCCGGTCGGTGGCAACCGCAGCGACGCCGTGGAGCTGCTGCTCGACCGGGCCACCGCGGCCCGTGGCGGACACCCCGACACATCCGTACCGGAACTGACCCAACTTGACCGGATCGCGCGGCGGCTGGACGGACTGCCGCTCGCCCTGGAGCTGGCCGCCGCCCGGCTGCGGGTGCTCTCCAGCGTCGAGCTGGCCGAGCGGCTCGACGACGTACTCGGGGTGCTCGACGGATCCGTCACCGACCCGCCGGATCCGTACGATCCGGCGGCGGCGGGCGGCCGGCACAGCGCGCTCACCACCACGGTGGACTGGTCGTACCGGACGCTCGCCGCCCGTCCCGCCCGGCTGCTGCGTTGGATGGCGGTGTTCTCCGGCCGGGTGGACCTGCCGTCCATCGAACGGCTCTACGGCGAGTCCTGCCTCGGCCCGCTGGCCGTACTGGTGGACAAGTCGCTGGTGCAGGCCGACGGCGGGCCGGGGAACACCACGTACCGGATGCTCGACACCATCCGGGCGTTCGCCACCCGGAAACTGGCGGCCCTCGGCGAGGAGCCCGAGGCCCGCAACCGCCACGTCGAGTGGTGCCTGCGCGCCGTGGAACGGGCCGGCACCGGTCCCGACGGGCTCCCGGTGACGCTGTCGATGTACGCACTGGACCCGCTCACCGAGGAGATCCGGCAGGCCCTGCACTGGTCGGCCAACGGCGGCAACGTCCGGTACGGGCTCCGCCTGGTCACCGCGCTCGACCAGTGGTGGCGGGAACGTGGCCTGGCCCGGGAGGGCAGGGTGTGGCTGTTCCGGCTGTACGAGTGGATGGCCGCCGACGACCGGGTGCCCGACGCCGAGCTCGCCGAGGCGTACCACGTCCACGCCCTGCTGGCCGGTACGGACGGGGAGCACGCCGAGCAGCTGCGGTTCAGCCAGCGCGCCGAACTGGCCGCGCAACGCGCCGGTGACCCGGTCCTGCTGGTACGGGTGCTCGCCGATCGCGGGGAGATCCTCGCCGGGATGGGCGCCACGTCGCAGGCGGAGAACGCGTGCCGTTCCACCCTGGCGTACGCGGCCGAGCAGCACGCCGACGCCGACGCGCTGCCGGCGCTGTGCTGCCTCGCCCAGCTGTTGTGGCGTAGTGGCCAGCTGGACGAGGCCCGGGAGCTGCTGACCGGCGGAGACACCCTGGAAGCCGGCCTGCCGGCGTGGCGGGGGCGGCGCCGGATGTCGTACCTGCTGGGTCTGATCGCGCTGTCCCGCGGCGACCTCACAGAATCCCGCGATCTGCTGATCAAGGCACTCCGGGCACGGATGGTGCACGGCTTCCACTCCGGCGTCGTGGAGGGGTTGTACGCGATGGCGTCCTGGAACGCCAAGGTCGGCGACTACGACCGGGCGAGTCTGCTGTTCGGGGCGGCCGACAGTCACCGGAGCACGTTGCGGGTGGCCACCACGGGATTCGCCGGGGGGTTCGCCGCCGACCAGGCGCGGACCGCCGAGCGGATGGGCGAGAAGTACCGGGAGCGGTACGACACCGGAGCCCACCTCGGGCTGGCCGAAGCGGTCGAGGTCGCGGTCGCCGCCCGGATCAACGGTCGTGCCGTGGACCGCCACCACCAGCTCGCCGTCTGACCCGGCCCTGGCGTTGCCTGCGGCACCTCGGAAACTCCAGTGCGGCACGCCAGGCGACCAGGCAGAGTCACCTCCGTGCCGCCTGCTGACCCACCTGTCGATCGGGGCCTCGACCCTGACGGGTACATCCGCCGCGAAGGGTCGCTCGACCGTGTCGCGCCCGGATTCACCCCGGTGGTCACTGAGCTACGGCGCCGGATCGGCATCGCGTACCCCCACGCGAGTCTTTACCTGTACGGCAGCGTGCCGCGAGGTACGGCACTGCCCGGGCGCTCCGACCTGGACGCGATGGTGGTCCTCCCGTCCGAGCCGACGGAGGAGCAGCGAGCGACACTGGACGCGATCGAGGCCGACCTGGACGCGGCGTACCCCCAGGTCGACGGGGTCGGGATCCTGCTGTTCTCACGAGATCGGCTCCTTTGCGACGCCGAACGGTACGACCTCGGCTTCATGACCGCGTGCCTGTGCACTCCCGTCGTCGGGGAGGATCTCGCCGCGGTGCTCCCCCGGTACCGCCCCACCGTACGGCTCGCCCGGGACACCAACGGGGACATCGCCACCGCGCTGCAACGCACCCGTGCCCGGCTGGTAGCCGGTGCGCCCCGCACCCGGGTGTGCCGGA
>JBOGDK010000376.1:0-4786 GCA_050701795.1 Micromonosporaceae bacterium | reverse complement strand
TGTTCAAGTACCGCAAGGATCTGTCCGGCGCCCGGGAACACCTCGACCGCCTCCGGCAGTTCATGACCGGACCCGGCGAGCAGCCGCCCGAGCCGCGCAACGCCGCCGAGGCCGGTCTGGCCGACCTGTGGGCCCGTACCATCCCCGTGATGTCGGACGGCTGGCGCCGCCGGTTCACCACCAGCACCGACAACCTGATGGTCGAGTCGATGTGGGAGCTGAACAACATCACCCGGCAGCGGATCGCCAACCCGATCGAGTACGTCGAGATGCGTCGCCGGGTCGGCGGGGCCCCCTGGTCGGCGAACCTGGTCGAGTACGCCGTCGCCGCCGAAGTGCCGGACCACCTCGCCCGGCTGCGCCCGATGGAGGTACTGCGCGACACCTTCGCCGACGGCGTCCACCTGCGCAACGACCTGTTCTCGTACCAGCGTGAGGTGGCAGAAGAAGGCGAGAACGCCAACGCCGTACTCGTGGTGGAGACGTTCCTGGGCATCCCCACGCAGCAGGCCGCCGACCTGGTGGGCGAGCTTGTGACGTCCCGGTTGCAGCAGTTCGAGAACACCGCCCTGACCGAGATCCCGTTGATGCTGGTCGAGCACGCGGTCCCGCCGGACGTACACGCCGCGGTCTTCCGCTACACCAAGGGTCTACAGGACTGGCAGGCCGGTGGACACGAGTGGCACGCCAGGTCCAGCCGGTACACAAAACCCGCCGCTGAGCCGGCCGCGGGGTCGCTCGGCGGGCCGGCCCTGGCGCTGCGCGGCCCCACCGGCCTGGGCACCTCCGCGGCAAGGATCACCCCCGGGTCGCTCGGGATCCGCCGCCGGGTAGCCCAGCACTCCCACCTGGGCTATGACCGCCGGGTCGGGCACCTGCCGCTGCCCGACCTGTACATGCCGTACCGGTTCCGTACCAGCCCACATATCGGCACCGCTCGGGAACACAACCTGGAATGGGCGGCGGCGATGGGCATGTTCGAACCGGTGCCCGGCGCGCCGGCCGGCGCGATCTGGGACGCCGACGCGTTCACCGGCTTCGACTTCGCGCACTGCGCCGCGATGATCCACGCCGACGCGGGGCCCGAACAACTGAGCCTGTCCTCGGACTGGCTCGCCTGGGGCACCTACGGTGACGACCTGTTCCCCGCCAGGTACGGCGTCACCGGCGATTTCTTCGGCGCGAAGGTGCAGAACGCCCAACTGTCGCTGTTCATGCCGCTGGACCTCGACAGCGCGGTGCCGCCGGCCACCACGCCGATCGAGCGTGGCCTCGCGGACCTGTGGCGACGTACCGCCGCGCCGATGAGCCGACCCGCGCGGGCACAGTTCCGGGCGGCGATCGAGGAGATGACCGGCTCCTGGTTGTGGGAGCTGGCGAATCAGATCCAGAACCGGATCCCCGACCCGGTCGACTACGTCGAGATGCGCCGCGCCACGTTCGGCTCGAACCTGACCGCGAGCCTGGCCCGGCTCGCGCACGGCGACCTGGTGCCCGAGGAGGTCTACCAGACCAGGACGATGCGCCAGCTCACCTGCGCCGCGCAGGACTACGCGTGCTTCACCAACGACCTGTACTCGTACCAGAAGGAGATCCAGTACGAGCACGAGATGCACAACATGGTGTTCGTCCTGGAGAACTTCCTCGGGTGCGACCGGCTGGCGGCCCGGGACATCGTGGCCAAGCTGATGGCGGAACGGATGCGCCAGTTCGAGCAGATCGTGGCCGTGGACATGCCCGTCATGTTCGACGAGTTCGGGCTCTCCGACGACGTACGACAGGTGCTCATCCGGTACGCCGACGAACTCAAGGACTGGACGTCGGGGATCCTGGAGTGGCACGCCCGGTGCCGCCGGTACCGCGCCGACACGCTCCGCGCCCGGCACGAGACCCCATCAGCCCCGTGGTCCGCGCGCGACGTACATCACCTGGGTCCGGGGCGCCAGGCCAGCACGATCGGGCGCCGGAACGTCGCCTCGATGAACTCGGTGCGGTGACCGGGACCGCACTGGTGGAGAGCTTGTTAAGGTCGTCTCATGCCTGGGTCAGACACCGGCTGGTGTAGTACCGGGCCGGGTCTTGCCCGGCTTTCCGTTCCCGCCGCCGTTTCAGGGTGAGCGGCGCGTGTTGATCACCGTCGGGGTTGTGCTGATCGTCGCGTTGACTGTGGCGACCGGGTATTTCGTGGCGCAGGAGTTCGCGTACGTCGCCGTGGACCGGGCTGAGCTGCGGCGCCTCGCCGAGCAGGGCGATGCGGCGGCGAAGCGGGCGTTGCGGATCACCGGGCGGCTGTCGTTCATGCTTTCCGGCGCCCAGCTCGGGATCACGGTCACCGCTCTGCTCGCGGGATATGTCGCTGAGCCGTACCTCGGTGAGGGCCTGGCAGAGGTGCTCGGGCTAACCGGGATACCACGTGGGGTGGGTCTCTCGATCGGGATCGGGCTCGCGTTGCTGGTGGCGACCGTGGTGCAGATGGTGCTCGGAGAGTTGGCGCCGAAGAATCTGGCCATCGCCGAGCCAGTGGCGTTGGCTCGCGGGTTGAGCCGCTCCACGCTGCTCTACCTGATGGCCGCGGGACCACTGATCCGGGTCTTCGACGCCGCGTCGAACCGTCTGCTGCGCCGCGTCGGCATCGAACCGGCTGAGGAGCTGCCGTACGGCGCCACCCCCGAGGATCTGGAAAAGATCTTCGCCGAGTCCCGTGCGGGTGGTCATCTGGACGACGACACCTCCCGACTACTCGAACAGGGCCTGGATTTCCGGACACGTACCGCCGGAGAGGTGATGATCCCCCGCGTCGACGTGATCACCGTTCCGGCCGATGCCCCGGCGTCGCGGGTGGTGGAGCTACTCGACGAGGGCCACGCCCGGTTCCCCGTGGTGGGTGAGGACATCGACGACATCATCGGGGTGGTGACACTCACGGAGGTACGTGACGTACCGCCCGGTGAGCGAGGCACCACCGCGGTGGCGGCGATCGCCCCACCGCCGCTGTACGTACCGGAGTCCACGCCGGTACCGCAGGTGTTGGAACGGCTGCGCGGCGAGCACCGCCAACTGGCCGTGGTGGTCGACGAGTTCGGCGGGTTCGCCGGAGTGATCACCCTCGAGGACATCGCCGAGGAACTCGTCGGTGACATCCGCGACGAAGACGACCTGCCCCACGACACCGCCGACCCGCAACCCGGCGGCGCGTGGCTGGTCCCGGCGCGGTGGCGGCTGGACGAGATCGCCGACGCCACCGGCATCACCCTCCCGCCGGCCGACGTCTACGACACCGTCTCCGGGCTGATCCTGCAGCGTCTCGGACGCGTCCCGGTCCCCGGTGACGTCATCGAGGTCGACCTCGTCCCCGGGCCTACCGCGGACGAGACCTTCCACACCCGCCACGCCCGGCTCACGGTCGTATCGGTACGCCGCCACGTCCCGCACACGGTTCGGATCGTCACCTCGCCCACCACCGAGGCGGCGCGGTGAGTCCGTCCTGGGCGATCGTCGTGTCCGTCGTGCTGCTCGCGCTCAACGGATTCTTCGTCGCGGCCGAGTTCGCGCTTGTCGCGTCCAAACGCCACCGACTGCAACGCACGGCGGCCGCCGGATCCCGGGCGGCCCAGGCCGCGATCGCCGGGACACGTGAACTGTCGCTGATGCTGGCTGGAGCGCAACTGGGCATCACCCTGTGCTCACTGGGCCTCGGCGCACTGGCCAAACCGGCGGTGACCGATCTGCTGGAGCCACTCCTGGAGGCCACTGGGCTGCCGGATGAAGCCGCGTATGTGATCTCGTTCCTGTTCGCCTTGTCGGTGGTGGTGTTCCTGCACATGGTGATTGGGGAGATGGCGCCCAAGTCCTGGGCGATCAGCCACCCGGAAAGATCCGCGCTCCTGCTCGCCCTGCCGTTCCGTGCCTTCGCCCGGGTGTCCCGACCGCTGCTGGCCGTACTCAACGCCATGGCCAACGCCTGCGTCCGGGCAGTCAAGGTGACCCCCCAGGATCAGCTCGCCCAGGTCCACGGGCCAGAGGAACTACGGATGCTTCTCGAAGAATCCCGCGAACACGGGCTGCTACCCGCCCACGACCACCGGCTGCTGACCGCGATGCTCACGCTACAGAAGACCACCATCGCGACGGTGCTCGTACCCACCGACCGGATCGTCACCATCGACGCCCACGCCGACGCCGGCGAGATCGAACGCACCAGCCGCGACACCGGGCGCTCCCGGCTCGTGGTGCGTGATGAGCACGGCCACACCGGCATCGTGCACGTCCGCGACGCGGTACGCGCCACCACCTATGGACACTCCACCACCGCCACGGACCTGGCCACACCCGCACTGACCCTGCGCACCGACCGCACCCTCATCGACGCCGTACGCGCAATGCGTGAACACCGCGCACAGCTCGCGCTGGTCAGCGACAACGGCACCACCGTTGGGCTGGTCGCCCTCGAAGATCTCCTCGAACAGCTCATCGGCGAGTTCGACGACGAAACCGACCCGATCATCACGATCGCGACTCAACGACACCACACCGAAAACCCCGACAACAGTTAGCGCAAATGAGAAGCCCCCGGGCCGCCCTCAACAGGCCCCGCGTAGGTCCGCGAGCCGGTGGCCGGCCTCATGCAGAGGCCGGCCACACGCGCACTCAAAGGACCAGTCAGCCCGTGGTGTACGGGTTGCTGCCACCGTCGCCGTAGGTGACGGTTTCCTGGACGCCGTCGCCGTCGGAGTCGGTCATGATGACGTCGGCTTTGCCGTCCTCGTCCCGGTCGACCATCGTAGTG
>JBOGDK010000375.1:0-4801 GCA_050701795.1 Micromonosporaceae bacterium | reverse complement strand
TGCCGGGCCCGGGCAGCGAGGCGGGGGAGGCGCGGGAGTACCGGGCGGGCGATGACGTACGCCGGATGGACTGGCCGGTGACGGCCCGTACCACGGTGCCCCACGTACGACAGACGATCGCGGACCGTGAGCTGGAGACCTGGTTGGCGGTCGACCTGTCGGCGAGCCTGGACTTCGGCACCGCCACCTGCCTGAAGCGGGACCTGGCGATCGCGGCGGCCGCCTCGGTGGCCCATCTGACGGTACGGGGCGGCAACCGGATCGGTGCCGTGGTGGGCACCGGCGACGCGGTGCGCCGGATTCCGGCACTGCCGGGGCGCAAGGGGGCGCAGGCGTTGCTGAAGAGCGTCGCGCTGACCCCACCGGCGGGACGGGGTGGGCGTACCGACCTGGGTGCCCTGCTGGATTCGCTGAACCGTCCGGCACGCCGGCGTGGTCTAGCGGTGGTGATCTCCGACTTCCTGACCACCGGCGACTGGGAACGCCCGATGCGCAAACTCGCGGTACGGCATGACGTGCTCGCGGTGGAGGTGGTGGACCCGCGGGAGCTGGAGCTCACCGGTGTCGGGGTGATGGAGTTCGTCGACCCGGAGACCGGGATGGTGCACGAGGTCGACACCTCCGACCCGAAGCTGCGGGCCCGCTACGCCGAGCAGGCGGCGGCTCAACGTGCGGCGATCGCCACCGGGTTGCGCCGCGCCGGAGTGGCCCAACTTCGACTGCGTACGGACTCTGACTGGCTGATCGACATCGTGCGATTCGTCGCCGCGCAGCGGCACGCGCGTACCAGGGGGACGACCCGATGATGCACCCCGCGACAACGCTCCACCCCGTGGCTCACCTCTGCGGGGGCATCGCATGATCCGGTACCTGTCCCCGTGGTGGTTGCTCGCCATCCTGCCGGTGCTCGCCCTGGCCGGTCTGTACGTGTGGGTGCAGCTGCGACGGCGTACCCACGCGGTGCGGTTCGCGAATGTCGACCTGCTGCGGACCATCGCGCCGAAGGGGCTCGGGTGGCGTCGGCACGCCCCTGCGGTGGCGTTCCTGATGTGCCTGTTGCTACTGGCTCTCGGGATGGCGCGGCCGGCCACCGACGTACAGGAGCCGATGGAACGCGCCACGGTGGTGCTCGCTATCGACGTGTCGTTGTCGATGATGGCCGACGATGTGGATCCAGACCGGTTCCGGGCCGCCCAGAAGGCCGCCAAGGCGTTCGTGAAGCAGCTGCCGGACGAGTTCAACGTCGGCCTGGTGGCGTTTTCGAAGTCGGCGAATGTCCTGGTCGCACCCACCAAGGAGCACGAACGGATCCGGCAGTCGATCGATGGCCTGGAGCTGGGTGAGGGCACCGCCACCGGCGAGGCCATCTTCGCGTCGCTGCAGGCGATCCAGTCGGTGCCCGCGGCGGGTGCCAAGGCCCCGCCGCCCGCCCGGGTGGTGATGCTCTCCGACGGGTTCCGTACGTTCGGTCGCAGCGTCGAGGAGGCGGGCGCGGCCGCGGCGGCGGCGAACGTACCGGTCTCCACCATCGCGTTCGGCACCGACGACGGCACCGTGGAGATCAACGGCCAGACCGTCGAGGTACGGGTGGACCGCGCTTCGCTGCAGGGGCTCGCCGACGACACCGGGGGCGAGGCGTACCAGGCGTACACGTCCAAGGAGTTGGAGAAGGTCTACAAGGACATGGGTTCGTCGATCGGCCACCGTACGGCGGCTCGGGAGATCGCCCAGTGGTTCATCGGGATCGCGCTGTTGTTCGCGTTCGGGGCCGCCGGGATGAGCCTGCTCTGGACCTCCCGAATGCCGTAGGCGTGGCCGTGTCACAGGGCACGTACCGCGGATTAACCGCTACCGCGGGGTAGCGCCTAGTGTTCCGTTCGCGATTGACGGTTGAGGAAGGAGCCACCGTGCCTCGTACGGTTCTGGTGACCGGCGGTAACCGCGGCATCGGCCTGGCGATCGCGACGCAGTTCGCCAAGAACGGTGACCGGGTCGCGGTCACCCACCGGGGCAGCGACGTACCCGAGGGGCTGTTCGGCGTACGGTGCGACGTCACCGACTCCGACCAGGTGGACGCGGCGTTCGCGGCGGTGGAGGCCGAGCTCGGGCCGGTGGAGGTGCTGGTCGCCAACGCCGGTGTCACCGACGACACGCTGCTGCTGCGGATGAGCGAGGAGCAGTTCGGCCGGGTGATCGAGACGAACCTGACCGGGGCCTGGCGCTGTGCCAAGCGGGCGGCCACCAAGATGATCCGGGGACGCTGGGGCCGGATGATCTTCATCTCGTCGGTGGTGGGCCTGTCCGGCAGCGCTGGCCAGGTGAACTACGCGGCGAGCAAGGCCGGCATGGTCGGGATGGCGCGGTCGATCACGCGCGAGCTGGGTTCCCGCAACGTCACCGCGAACGTGGTCGCGCCCGGCTTCATCGAGACGGAGATGACGGCGGCACTGACCGACAAGCGGCGCGAGGAGATCCTCGGCACCGTACCGATGAAGCGGTTCGCCAGCACCGATGAGGTGGCCAGCGTGGTGGCGTGGCTGGCCAGCGACGCCGCCGGGTACGTCACCGGCGCCGTGATCCCGGTCGACGGCGGCCTGGGCATGGGCCACTGACGGCGTGGCGACCGGTTCACTGACGGCCTCGGCGGGGGCGACGGAGAGAGGAAATCCACATGGGTCTGCTTGACGGCAAGCGACTGCTGGTCACCGGGGTGATCACCGACCAGTCGATCGCGTTCTCGGTGGCGAAACTGGCGCAGCAGGAGGGCGCCACGGTGGTGCTGACCGGGTACGGCCGACTGTCGTTGGTGGAACGGATCGCCAAGCGGCTGCCGTCGACGCCTCCGGTGATCGAGCTGGACGTCACCGACAAAGACCAACTCGACGGGCTCGCCGACCGGGTACGCGAGCACGTCGACGGACTCGACGGCGTGGTCCACTCCATCGGGTACGCGCCGCCGAGCTGTCTGGGCGGCGGTTTCCTGAGTGCCCCGTGGGAGGACGTCGCCACGGCATTGCATACCTCGACGTACTCGCTGACGTCGTTGTCGGTGGCCTGTCTGCCGCTGATGGGTCCCGGCGGTTCCATCGTCGGGTTCGACTTCGACGCCACGAAGGCCTGGCCGGTGTACGACTGGATGGGCGTCGCCAAGGCCGGGATGGAGTCGGCGGCCCGCTACCTGGCCCGGGACCTGGGACCGAAGGGGATCCGGGTGAACCTGGTCGCCGCCGGCCCACTGCGCACCATGGCGGCGAAGAACATCCCCGGGTTCGATCAGTTCGAGCAGGCGTGGACCCAGCGGGCGCCGCTGGGCTGGGAGCTCACCGATCCGGAGCCGGCTGCCCGGAGCTGTCTGGGCCTGCTGTCGGACTGGTTCCCCGCCACCACCGGCGAGATCGTGCACGCCGACGGCGGCTTCCACGCCATCGGCAGCTGACCACGGGGCGGGCGCCGACCCGGTCCGCCCGCCGCGGCCGGTCAAGATCGCGTAACTAGAATGGTGGCGTGGCTGGGTACGACGCTTTCCTGCTGTTGTCGTTCGGCGGCCCGGAGGGGCCGGAAGACGTACTGCCGTTCCTGGAGAATGTGACCAGGGGCCGGGGGATTCCGGCCGCACGGTTGGCCGAGGTGGCCGGGCACTACCGCCACTTCGGGGGCGTGTCGCCGATCAACGGGCAGAACCGGGCGCTGCTGGACGCGCTGGGTACGGAGTTCGCGTCGACCGGCATCGACCTGCCGATCTACTGGGGTAACCGGAACTGGCACCCGATGCTGTCCGACACGGTGCGCCAGATGCGTACCGACGGGGTACGTCGTGCCCTCGGGTTCGTGACCAGCCCGTTCGGGTCGTACTCCTCGTGCCGGCAGTACCTGGACGACATCGACACCGCGCGCGCCGAGGTGGGCGAGGACGCACCGGTGATCGACAAGATCCGGCACTATCACGACCACCCCGGCTACCTGGATCCGCACGTCGACGCGGTACGGGCGGCGCGGGCCACCCTGCCGGACGGCGCGGCCCTGCCGGACGGTGCGGCCCCGCCGGACGGTGCGGCCCCGCCGGACGGTGCGGAGACCCGGCTGGTGTTCACGGCGCATTCGATCCCGACGTCGATGGCGGTCACGGCCGGGCCGGACGGAAACCGGTACCCCGCTCAGCTGGCCGAAACGGCGCGCCTGGTGGCCGCCGCCGCGGCACCGGATCTGCGGTACGACCTGGTGTGGCAGAGCCGTTCCGGCCCGCCCCGGGTGCCGTGGCTGGAGCCGGACATCAACGATCACCTGGACGCGCTCGCCTCAGAAGGGGTGAGCGGTGTCGTGGTCAGCCCGATCGGGTTCGTCAGCGATCACCTCGAAGTGGTGTGGGACCTTGACCACGAGGCGGCCGACACCGCGAAGCGGCTCGGGCTGTCGTACGCGCGGGCGGCGACCCCGGGCGTCGACTCCCGGTTCGTGGCCATGATCGCCGAGCTGGTGAGCGAGCGGCTCGACCCGGCCACCTCCCGCCGGGCCCTCGGGACGGTCCCGACCTGGGACACCTGCCCGGTCGACTGCTGCCGACCGCGCCAGCGCTGACCCGCCGGCCGCGCCAGGAGTGACCCGCCGGCCGCGCCGGGGCAGGGATTCCCCGTCTCCGGTGGTACGCCACGCCGTAGTTCCTGGACGATGTGCCCGGATGTGCAATATAACTACGCAATCGTGCGTACTGCCGGCAGTTTATGCCGTACCGCCGTGGTGGAAGGCTGATGGCATGGCGATCCCTGAAGCTCAGGTCGTACACCGGGCACTGGACGGGCGGCGG
>JBOGDK010000374.1:0-4828 GCA_050701795.1 Micromonosporaceae bacterium | reverse complement strand
GCTGGCCAGCTCCCCCGTCGCCAACCGGGTGCGCGCCGCCTGGGTCGACCGGCATGCCCGCAAGGGCAGCGGGCCGAGCGACCACGCTCCGGTGATGGTGGATCTCGACGAAGCCCCCGACGGGGACATCGGGCCGGTCGTACCTCCGCCGTCGGCGCGCGGCGCCACGAAGCTGCCCCAGGCCCGGTGACCGTCCCGCCGATCCGCGCCAACGCGGCCGGAGCGGATCCCGGCGGGAGAGTCGTCAGCGCCACGGCGGGGCCAACTGTTGTCGCCACCGCGCGAAGGCGGAATGCTCAGCTTGTCGGGAACGTGTCGGGGGTACGGATCCGTTCGCGGACCCAGATCCCGGCCTCCTTCAGCGGAGCCGTACCGGCGTACGGGCCACCGGGGCAGGTGCCCTCGTGGAACACCGCACCGGAGCGATGGTCGTCGGAGAAGTTCCAGTTGACCCAGCTGATCTGCTTGCTGGCCATCAGGTCGAGGTAGCGCTGGGCCATCGCGAAGTCGTTGGCGCCGTCACCGCTGTAGTCCTGAGTGCCGAACTCGGTGACGAACATCGGGATCTCCTCGGCCGCCCGCGACAAGGTGTCGAGGTACTCCTCGCGGTGGGACGCGGCGTAGAAGTGGAACACGTACATCACGTTCTCGGCGTTCACCGGGTCGTTGATCACTTCGGTTTCGTTGCCACCTTCGGAGACTCCGAGCGATGACCATCCCCTGGTGCCGACCAGCACCGGCGTCTCGGGGTCGTGCTCACGGATCACCGGGATCAGTTCCTCGGCGTAACCGCGGATCCGCGACCAGGAGACGCCGTTGGGTTCGTTGGCGATCTCGTACAACAGGTTGGTCTTGTTGTTGTGCCGTTGGGCGATCTCGGTGAAGAACGTCTTCGCGCGCTCCAGGTTGTGGTACGGGTCGCCAGGACTGAGCATGTGCCAGTCGACGATGGCGTACATGCCCCGGGCGGTGGCCTTCTCGATCAGTTCGTGCACCCGGTCGGTGTACAGCCGGGGATCGGTCTCGTAGCCACCTTCCTGGATGTACATCGAGATCCGCATCACGTCGGCGTTCCAGTCGTTGGCGAGGGCGTCCAGAGCGGCGTCCGGCAGGCAGTCGAAATACCACTGCAGGCCGTGGCTGCTCATCCCGCGGAGCTGGATCGGGTTGCCGGACGCGTTGCAGAGCTTGGTGCCGCACACCGCGAGCTGGCCGTTCGCCGCGGCCGGCGTGACGCCCGCCCCAGCGCCATCGTGGCTTCCGGTTCCATTCGCTCCGGTACGACCTGTTCCGGCCGCCGCCGAGGCCAGGTGGTACGGCATCACGAGTGCCAGCAGTACGCCGACCACGATGAGCAGCCGGAGCCGCGGAGGCCGTACTGATCTGCGGAGCCGTCCGGTCGTTGATCTGTGGAGCAGCACCATCGTTCTCCTCTTTCCCCAGGACCTGCACCCGGTACGTCAGGACCCGGGCGCGCGGCAATAGTTAGTAAGGCTTCCTATCTAAAGGCGCCGCGAATCGGCTGTCAAGGGGCATCCAGGATGGGCGGGGCAAATCCGATTCGGCGTCACCCGCTACTGATCCGGTATTTCCGCGAGGAATGCACTCGAACAATGGAGCTGACGCATTCTTTGTCCGGCGTGAACAATGCGTCAAATTAGCCGCGAACGACGCTATCGCACTCCCCGGGATGGCGTGTTGGACGGCGTCATGGTCATCTGAGTAGACCGTTCGGCCGAGGCGCCTGGGCCGATCATCCGGCCCCACGGGGGCTGATCTCAGAGCGTTACTGGCCGCATGTGCAAACCGGGAGGCCATTGGTCCCGGGCCGTTGGACACTGCCCCGAGAGCCTGTAATCTCGCCCGGAGCCAGATATAACCGCAGGTCAGCGGCTCACGCAGAGCCCTGGTGACCCAGGCCATGACAGGTGGTCGGCGTCACGGGGGATCTGGGGATCCTGCCGGAATCCCGCCGGGAGTCGCGTGGTTATGCCCCGGCGTACCCCCCGCAAGAAGGGCGCAGCGCGTTTCAGCCGCTGGTCCACATCCGGATATCAGCACTCAATCCAGACCGGGCCGTGATTCGGCCTGGTTACACCGTGCCGTGGAACGGCCCGAGTTACCTCGTGCCAGAAAACGGCTTGGATTGGCGCTCGCCCGTTTTCCCTGCACCCCCTCGAAAGGCGAATTCCCAGCATGGGTTTCTTGGCTGATGTAGACACCAAGACCGCACTGGCCGCTTGTGGCCTCGTCGTCATGGCGGCACTGTCCACCGCAACCGATCCCACATCCCCCACGTCCAATGCCAGCGACCCCGCACCGTCCAGATCGGACAAGACGGCCGCGGTATCCCGCGACGAGCGGTCCGCCGTGAAGCCGGACGCCAAGCAGCCGGCCCAACCGGAGGCCAAGCAGCCTGCGGACAAGAAGCCAGGCGTCGCGCCGCCGGCGGACAAGAAGCCCGGCAAGGCCGGACCCAAGAAGGCGGCCGTACCGGGCAGCGCGGTTCTGCTACCCCATAAGCCGCAAGGCTCGCAGGATGCGTTCCGCCCCACCCCCGAGCAGGTGAACAACGCCCGCACCATCGTGAAGGTGAGCCGCAAGATGGGGCTCCCGCCGCGCGCCGCAGTGGTCGCCGTGGCAACCTCGCTGCAGGAGTCCAAGCTCATCAACCTGGGTCACCTGGGCGACCGCAACGACCACGACTCGCAAGGACTGTTCCAGCAACGCCCGACGTCAGGCTGGGGCAGCGTGGACGAGATCACCGACCCGGTGTACTCCTCCACCGCGTTCTACAAGGCGCTGACCCAGGTTCCCGGGTGGCAGAGCATGTCACTGAGTGAGGCGGCCCAGAAGGTCCAGGTCTCCGCGTACCCCATGGCGTACGCGAAGTGGGAGATCATGGCGTACAACCTGGTCCAGGCGTACTACGGGACTGGCCCGTACGCCGGCATCGGCAAGTAAGCCAAAGGCACATCCCGCCGGCCACGTTCGGATTCCGAAGCCCGGAGCACCTTCAGGTGCTCCGGGCTTCGTCTTGCGGCGACGGGGGTGTCTTCCCGGTGGCGTACCGGCCACTGCGATCGTCGTTCGAACGGCCGAGCAGTGCGGTACGGACGTGGCCGAGTGCCGCGTCCAGACCCCCGACCAGCACCCCGTCGATCAGGTCGTCCGTGCTCGGTGCGGATCGCGAACTCCTGCCCGCGGCCGTTCCCGGTGCGAGTCGCGATCCCGGAGCCCCGTCGTCGGCCGGTTCCGGCGTTCTCTGGTTTCCGGTGGGTCCTGGCCCGCTTCCGCCGGCCGCCGCCAGACTGGTTGTCTCCACGATCGTCGCCAGACAGGACAGTGCCCCCAGCGCCGTACTGACCGCATCCCGGAGCGCGTGGCCACCAGCCCGACCCACCTCGCCGCCGAGCACCACAAGGGGCGGGTCAAGGATCGCGACCACGGCGGCGACGCCCACGGCGATACGTACCGCGAGTGCCTCCAGGAACGCCTGCGCGTCGGTGGCACGACTGCCGGACTCCAGTGCCCCGCCGGCCTGATCAACGGGGGTCGGGTCGGTACGCGTCAGTGCCGCCACCGCGGAGGCCACCGCGTCGTGACCGGTACTGGCGCTCGCGTCGTCACCGGCCTTCGCGCCGTGACCGGTACTGATGCCGTGACCGGTACTGACGTCCTGGCCGGGGCGGGCGGGGAAGCCGTACTGCCGCGCCAGCTCCCGTACGGCGTCGCCGCCGACCAGGTCCTGAAAGTCGGCCACCTCCGCACCTCCGCCGCCACCCGGCACCGGCAGGCCGACCGGCATGTAGCCGATCTCCCCGGCGCCGCCGCGTACGCCACGCAGCACAGTGCCGTTCAGGACGATCGCGAGACCGAGACCCTGCTCACCGAGCCAGAGCAGCGCGAAGTTGTCGTGATCGACGGCGATGCCGTGGCGACGTTCGGCTATCGCGGCCAGGTTCACGTCGTTGTCGACGCTGACCGGGACACCGAGACGTTCCCGGATCTGCCCGATCAACCCGGGCCGTGACCAGCCAGGTGCGTCCACGTACCGGATCATGTCGGCGCGCTCGTCGTACGACCCCGGCACCCCGAGCTGTACGTGGTCCAGCCGCGACTCCGGGATCCCAGCCTCGTGACACGCGGCCTGTACGGCGTCAGCCACCGCCCGTACCGGGTCGGCGTCCCGGCCACCGGTCTCGACCTGCGCCCGCAGTACGCCGGTCAGGTCGCAGATCGCGGTGACGAACGCCGCGTCGTGCTCGCGTACCGACACGGCGGCCACGTACGCGGCGTCCGGGTTGATCGCGTACAGCTCCGCGTTCGGACCCGGCCCGCCGCTGGTCCGGCCCACCACGATCGCCAACCCCGCTTCCCGCAGCCGCCGCAGCACCTCGGACGTGGTGGGCTTGGCGAGCCCGGTCAACGCCCGCAGGTCGCCACGGGTGAGCGGGCCGCGATCCAGCAGGTGACCGAGTGCCGCGGTTTCGTTGATCGCGCGGAGCAGCCGGGAGGATCCCGCCAGGTGCTTCACGTACCACTCCCTCGCGAACGCCCGTGCTGGCAAACCCGTCGCAGGTTTTGGTTAGGAAGACTACCTAACTTAATTCCCCGCACGTCGGCCCAGGCGAGGCAACCGGACACCCCGCGACGGCCACGGGTCGGAGCCAGGCGCCCCGGCCAGACCCGCCAACCGTCGCTGTGGTCGCGGCGGTCGCGGTGGCCGCGGCGATCACGCCTCCGGGCCAGGCGCTCCCGGCTCGACGATGTCGATGGCGACGGGCGTACCGGCCTCGACCGTACGAGACACTGTGCAGAGCCGATC
>JBOGDK010000373.1:0-4845 GCA_050701795.1 Micromonosporaceae bacterium | reverse complement strand
CCCCCGCTTCCCGTGGAGACCGTGACCCGGATGCTGTTCGGCGCCCTGGCCGCCGGTGCCTCCGCAATCGCCGGCGCCGGGGACAAGGAACAGGTACGGGAAGAAGTGGAGACCACCGCGCTGCTGATCCTGGAAGGACTCCGGAGGCCGGCGTCGCCCGCTGACCCGTCGTAGCCGAGTGCGCCGGCGACACCTCAGGACTCCCGGGGCGTCACCCAGAGCCGCTGCACGTCACCTGCGGCGTCGATCGCGTGCCGCAGCACGGTACGCAGCTCCGCCGCCGGAGCATTGTCGGCGAGCGCGGCCTCGGCGTCCTCGACCGCGCACCGAATCTGGAACAGCCGGTCCTGCAGGTGCTCGAGCTCGGACCGGCTGACCACCACCGCGTCCGCTGGCAGGCCGGCCCGTTGCGCGACGGCGCGCTGCTCGTACGCACGCTGCCGGCAGGACTGCCGGCAGTACGTCCGGGGCCGCCCGAGCTTCACCGCGGGAAGCCTCACGCCGCACCAGGCGCAGCGGGAGGCGGGACGGTCGTTCGGCACACGATGGGGCTCGCTCGGCACATCGTGAGGCTACCGACGGGGCGCCGGTTCGACGTTGCCGGTTACGATCCTGCCTTCGATGACTACTTCCCCCCTCGACACCGACGACCTGGCCGACCGGGATTCACAGGCCAGTTCGATGGGCGACACCTGGCAGCCACCGTTGTTGTGGCGGATCCTGCTGGCGGTGGCCACCTTCGTGGTGCCGCTGTTCTGCCGATTCCGGGTGGTGGACGACACTCCGGAGTCCCTGCGTGGCGCCGCGGTGATCTTCGCCAGCAACCACATTGGAACGTTCGACCCGATCGCGGTGACCGCGGCGTGCCGGCGACGTGGCATCGCCCCGCGGATCCTGGCGACCGGTGGACTGTTCCGTACCCCTGTGGTGGGCGCGGTGCTCCGCCGGTGCGGTCACATCCAGGTGAACCGTGCCGAGGCGAGCGCGGTGCAGGCGCTGAACAACGCGGTCTCGGCGGTCCGCGGCGGGGCCAGTGTGCTGGGCTATCCCGAAGGCCGGATCGGCCTCGACCCGGGGATGTGGCCGGAGCGGGCGCGTACCGGGATGGCGCGGTTGGCGCTGCGTACCGGGGCCGCGGTGGTGCCGGTGTCGCAGTGGGGCTCCCACGAGGTGATCCCGTACGACGGGCCAGGTGCGATGGTGGCGCGGTTGATCAGCTCGCTGTGGCGCCGGCCGGTGGTGACCGTGAGGTTCGGTGCGCCAGTGGACCTGTCGGGGCTGGTCAGCGACGTACCGGGGGACGCGCAGCGGGCCAGTACCCGGATCATGGGTGCGATCACCGACGGGCTGCGGCCATTGCGGGCCGCCGAGCCGAGACTCCCCCGTTACGTCGACCCGACCCGCCCGGTGAGCACCGCCCGTACGTTTCGCTCGGCCGCGACGCAGGCCCGGTGAGGCGTACGTACGGCCGGCTCAGTCGGTGCGGGCGTGCCTGAGGTAGGCAAGCACCGCCTCGCGGGTGGTCCGTACCCCCAAGGCGTCTCTGGCCTGCGCGATCCGGCGGTTCGCGGTACGTAGTGATAGGAACTCCGACGTGGCGGCCGCCGCGATGGTCTCCCCCGCCGCGAGCCGATCGAGCAGTGCGCGTTGCTCCTCGGTCAGCGGGAGATCGTCGTCGGCCTCCTCCGGGTCGTCGTCCGCGTCCCGGCCCACCGGACCGATCCGGAGCAGGTCGGCGAGCAGGGAACGCCCCGGCTCGGCATCCGGGTCGGCGATCACGACCACACCGGCTCCGCGGGCCGCGGCGAGGACCGCGAGCCCCGCGGTCTCCATGTCCGGCACCCGTCCGTACAGCAGCAGTTTGCGGTCGGTGACGTCCCATGTGGGGTCCGGCAGGGCGAAGCCTTCCCGGGTCTGCCACCCGGACCGGGCCAGACGCCGCAGTACGGTGGTCGCCTCGGTGGTGTTGGGCAGCAGGAAACGGGGGGCGTTCATCCGGGGCACCCGCGAGATCGTGGAGCGCGGCGGAGCCCTGTCGCGACGCTCGCGAGCGGCCGCAGCAGCAGCGTTGTCGTGGGGTGGATCACCCGAGCACCTCCAACGCCCGCGCGGCCGCCTCGGTACGGGTACGCGCTCCGAGTTTGCGCATCCCGGAACGGATGTGAGTCTCCACGGTCTCCCGGGAGATGCCGAGCAGCCCCGCGATCCGGCGGGTCGGCTCGCCTTGCGCCACCAGGCGGAGCACGTCGCGTTCCCGGTCGGTGAGGTCGTCTCCGGCACGGGGGCCGCGGGTCTCCCGCCGTACTGAATGGCGTCGTAGGGCACGGCGCACCCGACCCAGCAGCACCACGAGCCCTGACTCCTCAGCGAGCCGTTCGGCCTCCAGCAGTGGTGGTACGGCGTCTTCGGGGGTGGCGGCGTGCACTCCGAGTGCGAGCAGGCAGCGCACCTCCTCGCGCCGCACCATGGTGTGCCAGGAGTCCGCGGCGGGCCGGAACTCGGTGGCCCGGGTGGGGTCGGCGAGGACCGCGTGCCATGCGGCGAGGGTGGCGCGTACCGGGGCGAGTGGGTGGTCGGCTTCGCCGGCCTGGTGTGCCTGGGCGCCGTCGTAGGTCGCCCACTGGGTGGTGATGTCACGCAACCCTTGCACCAGGCGGGTGTGCCCGGTGTGGTCCCGTTCGCCGGCGGCCCGGTCGGGTTGGCCGTCCAACCAGGCGGCTTCCCCGGCGACCCACTCCAGGAGTGCGGACATCGACGGAGGCCCGCCGCCGTACTTGGTGATCCGGGCCCGGGACGCGGCGAGCAGGCCACCGTCGGCCTCCGCGAGTGAGGCGGCGGCGACCGCGTACCCGCGGGCCACCGCGGGCAGTGTCCGGTCGATCAGGTCCACGGCGCGGCGTACCACGGAGTCGAGGGAGTCGCCGCGCAACGCGGTGCACCACAGTTCGGCGGCGAGGAACCTGGTCTGCCAGCTGTACGCGAGGTCCGCCGCGCACGCCTCAGCGGCGTGCTGGGCGGCGCTGATCGCCTCGCTGAGGCGTCCGTCTGCGGCGAGCGTTTCGACCAGCAGCCAGGCGCTCCAGCGGGCGGCGAGGCTGTCTCCGGTGGCGCCGGCGGCGGCCGCGGCGGTGGCGAGTCCGGTTTCCCAGCCCGGGGTACGTCCGGCTGCCGCCGCGCCGGCGAGGGCGGCCCGCAGCCCACTCTGGGCCGGTGTCGCTCCGTGGCGGGCGGTGACCGCGGCCGCTACCGCGCTGGGGTCGCCTGCGTCGTGGGCTAGTGCGGAGAGCAGGCGGATTCGATCGCGTGCTGCGACCAGGTCGTCACTCGCCGCGTTCGGGACGGTGGCGAGTTGCGCCTCCGCGTCGGCGGCTCGTCCGCTCTGCAGCAGCGCTTCAGCGCGGAGCACGGCGGTCTGCGGGTCCGTGGCGTCGCCGAGGACCCGCAGGCAGGCACGGGGACGTCCGGAGGCCAGCGCGGCCTCCGCGGTGGCGACGACGGTGCTGAAGTCGGGGGTGATGCCTTCCAGACCGCACGCCAGCAGCAGCAGGTCGGCGCGTTCCCCGACGGTCTCGGCCGCGGTCGCGGCGGCCATCGCCCGCTGGTAGGCGTGTGGTGCGTCACCGGCGGCGGCGAGGTGCCGGGCGGCTTCGGCGGCGGGCACCAGCTCGGCGAGCCTGCGATGCAGCAGTGGACGTTCTTCGGCGTCGAGCAGTCCGGCGGCGACTTCGGCGACGTACGGGGACCGGGCCGCCACCTCGTCACTGGTCTCGGTGACGAGTCCAGCGGTTTGCAGTTCGTCCACGCCGGGTCCGAGCAGGCCGCGGGTGGCGGGTCGGCCCAGGAGTCCGAGCGCGGCCATCGCGGTACGGGCGGGTCGGGTGAGGTCGGCGAGGGCCTCCGCGACGGCGTACGCCACCTGCAGGTCGGTGTCCCGGCGGGGGGCGGCGTCGGCCTGCCCGGCCGGTTCCCGATGGCTGGCGGCGTGCCGCGCGAGGGATTCCAGGGCGAGTGGGATTCCGCCGGCTCGGCGTACCACGGTGGCGACGGTGGCCGGCCCCAGGTTGGGGGCGGTACGGCGTACCAGGGTGGTCGCCGCGACCTCATCGAGTGGCGGCACGGACAGCCACGCTGACGCTGCACTCCGTAATCGATCCACTGCCTCTGTGGGGAGTGGATGTGGCGTACGCAACGCGACCACGATCCGGCAGTGCTCCGACAGTGCCGGCAGCGCGCTCAGGGTCAGCGGGTCGGTCCACTGTAGATCGTCGAGGACCAGCAGGCCGCCTCGTACCCGGGATCGCACCGCTTCGGTGACCAGCGCCGGATCCTGCACCGGCAGCCGGGCGCGTACTGCCCTGGTGAGCGCCAGTCCCGGCGTGGTGCGTAAGATCGCTAGGCCGCCACCGGTGAACACCGGCCCGCGGAACGCCGCGGCCACTCGGCGTAGTGCCGTGGTCAATCCCGCACCGGGTACGCCGGTGAGCACCACGAGACCTGGATCGGCAAGCGTGGCAGCGACGTCGGCGACCACCTGGTCAGCGCTGGATGTGGCCTCTTTGTCACTGTCGGTAACGTCTGAGATGGTCACCTCCGGCGGCTGGTCGACAATGTCCGTCGGCGGCTCGTTACCTGGCACTTTGCGCACGTGAGCCCTCCCCCGCGAGGTGGCACAAATCTGGGATCCTGCGCTGGAAGGATATTCGTAGTGTTGTTGCCGTTGGGCCGGACATAGCGAGGCACCGGCGAGTGAGCATCGTACCGAGCGTCAGCGAACGAGAAGCGGGGCGAACACCAAGCCGATCAGGTGAAACTGTGAGGCTACGGAGAGTAGGCACCGTTACCACC
>JBOGDK010000372.1:0-4851 GCA_050701795.1 Micromonosporaceae bacterium | reverse complement strand
CGTCCGCGAAGCCCTCGGAGGGGCACGGCGGACGCCACGATCGCAGGACGGTGCGGCGGCCGGCCGGCACCAACCGGAGCCGGCCACCGGCGTCACCCGTTGGGCCGGAACCCGGGTACGCCGAACCAGATGTTGCACACCGTGAACTTCTGCTGGTACGCGCCGTGCGCGGGATCCCTGTGCCAGTTCCATTCGCCGGTGCCCCTGACCGCGAACGCCCACGCCTCCCGGGATTCACTGTGCATCGCCTCCAGCGGTTGTGTCCCCTGCGGCGCGCTGTTCGGGGCGAAGCAGGCGAAGGCGGGGCCCTGGTATCGCCACTGCTGGCTGCGCGGGTCGGTGTTGCGCTGGAACAGGAACGCCAGGTCCCGGTTGGGGTCACCGCAGTCCTTGTCGCACCGGAACCTGTAGACCCACACCAGGCCGGAGACCTCGTTCGGGTCGCCGTACACGCCGCCCATCTCGGTCTGTTCGGCCCACTCGTGGTTCGGCGGCGGGGCCTGCCCGCGGGGCGCCATGAACCGGGTCTCCTGACTCTTCAGCTTCCAGCGGTCCAGCACCACCGGACCGTTGTCCTGGTAGACGTACTCGATCGCGCTGCCGGCCTGCACCGCCGTACCCGCCGGTACGTTCTGCGCGTGCACCACGTTCGGCTGCCAGGTCACCTCGTGCGGGTTCGCCGAGCACGCCAGGCCGTACGACTGGAGGGTCTGGCAGGCGGTGTTGGGGTCGCCACCACGCAACTCCGGCACCTTGATCCACCCCGGCACCGGGTACGTCACCGTCACCGGGCTGCCCGTGGTCATCGCGGTGCCCTGGGCAGGCTGCTGGCCGTACACCTTGTTCACCTCGGCGGGCGTGTTGGCGACGCCCTGGGCGTCCTTCGCGCAGGTGAAGCGGGCCTTCTGCAACGTGGCGCAGGCATCCTCGACGGTCATGTTGACCACGTTCGGGACCATCGCCGGCCCGGCGGACACGATCGTCACCACCGCGCCCACCCCCACCTTGGCGCCGGCATCCGGGTCGGCCTCCAACACCTCGCCGGTGTCGGCGGCGTCGTCCGGCCGGGACACGTGCCGGCAGTTCAACCTGGCGCGTTCCACCAACCGGCATGCCGTGCCCTTGTCCATCCCCACCACGTCCGGCACGGTCACCTTCGGGGCGTCCGGTTTCGGCGCGCCATCAGGTGACGGCGCGTCGACCGGCGGCTTCCCCGGCGAGTCGGGCCGGGCGGGCGCATCAGCGTTCGGCGGGTCCGGGGCAGCGGGGTCGCGGTGCGCCTCGTCGACCGCCCTGCCACTGCGGTCGACCTCGGTGTGCCGGCCGTCGCGGTCGAAGACCAGCATCGTCGGGGCGTACGGGTCATTCACCCAGACCCGGTTGTCCCGTACGAAGACCTCGAACGGATCCTTCCCCCCGGGCACGTCCACGGGGTCACGTTGCCGCAGCGTCTTCAGCTCCAGGAGCACCACGTGCCGCTTGGTCAGGTCCGGTACGTACATCAGGTTGCCGAGCACCGCGGGGTGCCCGAACGTACTGCCCTCGCGTCCGGCCAGCTGGGTGTCGTGCCACTGCCCGGTACCCAGGTTCAGTGCGTACACGTCGGCGGTGCCGGCGACCACGGCCACCAGGACGGACGGCTTCACCGGTGACGTGGGCACCAGCACCGGGCGGCTGACCGGCGGCAGGTTGTAGCGGCGTATGACGCCGTCGCGGTTGTACGTCGCCGCCTTGCCGTGAGCCGGTCGGTACACCACCGGCCGGCCACCGGCCAGGGTCAACTGGGCGGCTTCACCGCGTGTGGCCACCTTCTCCTTGCGTACCAACCGGCCGTCGGCCACCAGGTAGAGCTCCCCGGTGCTGCGCGCGAGCCCCCAGGCCGCGCCGCTGCCGTCCACCACCGCCACGTCCACCGGAGCGGGCGTGGACACGTCTCGCCGCTTGTCAGGACGCGCGTCGAGTGCGGTGAGCTTACGGTTCTCCCGGTCCACCAGGTACGCCTGGCCACCGCCCGCGACCACCTCCGGCTTCTCCTCCGAGGGCGCGCGCTTGTCGCCGACCCTCTCCGGCTCCATCGTTTTGGTGGGCAACCGCCACACCTCGCCGGTTTCGGTGTTGACCACCCAGATCGAGTCAGGCCCGACCTGCACCACCTGGAGCCGTTCCTTGCCGGTGGCAAGCTTGCGCGCCGCCTCCGCGTCTTCAGTGCCACTCTCGGCGTTGACGTGGACCACGGTCTCACCGCGCTGCAGGTACGCACCCGCGCCCCCGAGCAGTGTCTCGGACGCGCGGTAGCCGATGCCGAAGCTGGCGAGGATGACGGCGGTGAGGACCCCGATGCAGAGCAGCCCCCGGGTCAAGTGATCGCGGTGGTTGAGCCACGACATGCCAGTCCTCCCCGTTGTCGAGGCAGTGTGAGCCGAGACTAGAAGAACCGTCAGGTATCCGGCACCCTTCACTGTTGGGGAGGCCTTCCCAGTGCCGCCCCGTGCCACCCTCGGGGCACGGACGGCTCATGGGTCCGGCCCAGGGAACGGATCACTGAGGAGCGCGATGTCGCAGGTCACCGTGGCACTCGGAGACGAGACCTGGCAGGTCACGCCGACTGAGTCGTTCAGCTTCGGCCGGGCCGAGGACTGCACCGCCTGCCTGGATCCCGAGGACGCGTCGATCTCCCGCCGCGCCGGGTCGCTGGAGAACTCCAACGGCACCTGGTGGTTGACCAACCGTTCGTCGGTACGTCCCCTCGCCGTGATCGACGAGCTGGGGTTCCGCAGCGTACTGGCGCCGGGACGCCGTACCGCTGTGGAGGCCACCGTACGGGTCGTGGTCGACGCTGGTCGGGGCAGTCATACGTTGCGGATCGAGGTCGCCGATCCCGCCCGCCCGGACGACGCGGTGGAGCAGCCGCCGCCCGGGCAGCCGACCACGGTCGGGGAGGCCGTCCTGATCAGCGCGGCGGACCGGCTCGCGATGGTGGCGCTGTTCGCCGGCTACCTCGACGACGGTCCCCGGTACGATCCGCACCCCAAGAGCTACGCCGCCGCCGCGGCCCGACTGGGGTGGCCACGTACCACGTTGGTGAAGCGGATCGAGTATCTGCGTACCCGGCTCAGCAACGCCGGGGTGCCGAACATGACCGGATGGAACGCCTTGGCCAACCTCGCCGAGTACGCCATTTCCCGCGGTCTGATCACCAGGGACGACCTGTCACTGATCCACCGCTGAAGCGCCGATTCTCAGGTGCCGTTGCAGCGGCGAAGGAAACCTTCGATAAATCCCTTGGCGACTGGCCAGCGTGCCCCTACTGTATTGATCATCACCGAACAGCAACGGCGAAGGAGCGAAAGGAAGTGACAACCATGACGTGGAGAACCTCATACGCAACGCGACTGCGGAAGGCGTGGCACGCGGCCGTGGCCTTCCCGCTGCCCGCCGATGCGATCTGTGAAAACGAGCCCCATGCTCCGGGACGGTGGCGCCACTAGCTCACGCTGGTGACGCGTACGCCGCCCTCCCGGATTCGGGACGGGCGGTTTTTCATTCTGTGAACACCTTGCAGGTGTAGCTCAATGGGAGAGCACCGACCTCCAAAGTCGGCAGATGCGGGTTCAAGTCCTGCCGCCTGTGCGCAGATTCCGGCATTCGCCGGAGTTGACTGGACTTTGATATCTCCACAGTGGATGGCACAACATCACGCGGCTTTCTATACATTGCCGCGCGGTGTGACCTGACGTTTCTACCAATTCTTGCAGGGCGTCGGGTCGAATCCGGAACGAGGGAGACGGCAACCCGCGCGCTTTGGGAGCGTGAGACACCCCGTTCGACTCGGGGGTTCCGGACTTGGGCCGTGTACGGGATTCAGGCACAGGTGCCGGCCACCCGTGGCGGCACATGGCGCCGGGAACAGGGGTCCGGCGCTCAGGTGCCGGATCCGACAAGGCTCCGGCGCGCAGGTGCCGGGCCGAAGGGGCCGGATCGGGGAGCTGGTTCGGGGGGCCCGGGGGGCGGTCCGGCACCTGATTCCTTCCGGGGAGCTCTGACGGTCGGGCACCTTCGCTTTGAACGAAGACGACGCAGGTTCGAGTCCTGCCCCCGGAGCGCTCGATGAGGTCCGGCACCGCGATCGGCGTCGGCGCCACCACCAGCAACGACAACGTGAGGAAGGAGGAGACCCGTGGACGTGCTCGTACTCAACGCAGACCTGGGACCACTGCACCGGGTCTCGCTCCGTCACGCGGTACGCATGCTGGTGCGCCGCGTCGCGGAGGTCCACGAGGCCCAACCCGACAGACTCATCGGCATCTACCCGGTGCCGCGGGCCGTACGGCTGATCACGTACGTGGTGACCCGCTGGCGCCACAGCCGGGGGCCCGGATGGTCCCGGCGGGGGGTACTGGTCCGCGACCAGCACCACTGCGCGTACTGCGGCGGCTCGGCGTCCACCATCGACCACGTACTCCCGCGGTCGCGGGGTGGGCGTAACACGTGGCTGAACACCGTGGCGGCATGCGCCAGGTGCAACCAGCGCAAGGGCGACCGGACTCCGTCCGAGGCCCGGATGCGCCTTCGGGTCAAGCCGATGGCGCCGACGTGGGCCTCGTGGTCGCTGCGCTGACGCTGACTGGTGAGGGGCACTCGCGCCCCCGCCACATCACAGAGCCGGTGGGCGATCGCGCCCCCGGCGATCCTGCGGGCTGGTGTAACCCCGGCAGCACGCCCGGCTCTGAATCGGGCAGTGGAGGTTCGAATCCTCCGCCCGCAGCGCATGCCCGCCTGGCCCAACTGGCAAGAGGCGCCGCTCTCAGACAGCGGAGGTTCCGGGTTCGACTCCCGGGGCGGGTACGACCG
>JBOGDK010000371.1:0-4855 GCA_050701795.1 Micromonosporaceae bacterium | reverse complement strand
GTGCCCGGCCCTTTGCGGTGCCCGGCCCTTTGCGGTGCCCGGCCCTTTGCGGTGCCCGGCCCTTTGCGGTGCCCGGCCCTTTGCGGTGCCCGGCCCTGGGGCAGACCGTGGTGGCGGACCCGGGCCCTTGACAGTGAGGTGCTGCTCGTAGCGCCTCGTGGCTCATGCCCCGGGGCTGTCGGGACGTGGTCGGACCAGGGCTGGCACCGGGTGCCGGATATCGTCGCGGCCGTCCTGGTGTCGTGTCGTTGACAGCGATTCTTCAGGCTTGCCCCGGTACGTCGGGGCCTGGTGTGTCACTCGACCTCACGGTTGCCACAAACCTAGGACCCGACCCGCGGTCACCTCAGTGGGTGCGTTTAGACTCGGCGGCACTCCCGTGCAGAGTCCGGTAAGGGGTCAGGGTGGCGAATCAGCTCCATGTCGAGATCGTCGCGGTGGAAGCGATGGTCTGGTCCGGCGAGGCCGAAATGTTGGTCGCGCGTACCACGGAAGGTGAGCTCGGGGTGCTTCCCGGTCACTCACCGTTGCTCGGGCAGCTCGCCGATCCCGGAACGGTACGGGTGAAGCACTCCGGGGGCGAGGAGCAGGCGTACACCGTCAACGGTGGGTTCCTCTCCGTCGACAAGCACGGCGTCACGGTGCTCGCCGAGTCGTGTGAGCCCGCCACCGCAGCGGCCGGCTGACCGGGTACGAGACGCCGATGGGGACCCTCGCAGCCCTCGGTATCGGCGTTCTCGCGCTGTTCACCATACTGGCGTTGATGTTGGTACGTCGCGCCGCGATCGTGTGGGGCGGCGGCTCGATCGTGATGAACGTACGACTGTCGACCCGGTACCGGGGCCGTGGTTGGGCACCTGGGCTGGGGCGCTTCGTCGGCGATCAGCTCCGGTGGTACCGGATATTCAGCCTTTCGCCACGCCCTCGGTACGTCTTCCACCGACTCGACGTCGCGGTCCGGTCCCGCCGTACGCCGGACGAGATGGAGTTGCTGGCGTTACCGGAGGACTGCGTGGTGCTGCGGTGCGAGACGACATCGAGTCAACTAGAGGTCGCGATGCGCCAGAGCGCCCTGAACGGATTCCTGTCGTGGCTCGAGGCCGCCCCGCCTGGGGCGGCCTCGCGGCGTATCCGGGTGCTGTAGGGCCCTGCCGAACAGCGCCGGCCGCTTCGGCAACCGGCCGCTTCGGCGAACGGCTGGCGGACTCGGCGACGTGGCGGCCGGCGGTTGTGCTGCGGATCCCATGTTCTGCGTTGGGTCTTGCGACGCAGAACACCAGCGGGCGCCCCCGGGGCTCACAGCGACCAGCTCCACCTCGTAGCCGTCACCGTCGGTCAGGTAGCCCGCGTAGTGGTCGGGGCCGCCCGCGTACGGATGGCGGTCCGGGAATAGCAGGACCCAGCCGTGGTCCGGCGCGGCCGCCACCAACCGGTCCACGTCGACTCTGGTGCCGGCATGGAAGGCGAGGTGGTTCAGCCCTGGCCTGGTGCGCTCGTGGGTGGTGGCTGACAACGCGGGGGACTGCTCCAGCACCAGGTAGCAGTCGTCGAGCCGGTAAGTGATCCCGTTCGGCCACCGGCTGTCGAGGCCGTAGCCGAGCTCTCCGAGCAGCCAGCCCCAACCGCGGACCGCGGTGTGGAGGTCTGGCACCCACAGCTCGACGTGGTGAAGACCGCCCCGTCGCGGCGTGGTCACCGTGCCCGTTCGCCGCCAGGGCGCCACAACACGTCGCCATCCGGGTTCGCCACCCGGGACAGGATGAATAGCAGGTCTGAGAGCCGGTTGAGGTATTTCGCGGGCAACGGCGCCGTCGCGTCCGGTGCGTGTCCAGCCAACAGCCAGGCCGACCGTTCCGCCCGGCGGGCGAGCGTACGGGCCTGGTGCAGCAGCGCCGCCCCAGGCGTACCGCCGGGGAGGATGAACGAATCCAGCTTGGCCAGCCTGGCGTTGAACTCGTCGCACCAGGCTTCCAGGCGGGTGACGTACTCCTCGGTGATCCGCAGCGGCGGGTACTTCGGCTGTTCGGCGACGGGGGTCGACAGGTCGGCTCCGACGTCGAACAGGTCGTTCTGGATCTGTGTCAGGACGTCGGTGACCTCCCCGCTGAGGTTGCCGAGTGCCAACGCCACGCCGATCGCGGCGTTGGTTTCGTCGACGTCGGCGTACGCGCCGATCCGGGGATCTGTCTTCGGCACCCTGGTCGCGTCCCCCAGGGCGGTGGTGCCGGTATCGCCGGTCTTGGTGTAGATCCGGGTCAGATGCACAGCCATGTCCGCAGCTTACGGGGCGGTTCGTTCACCGCCGCAACCTCCCGCGCCTCTCCGCGGCCCATCCACGCCGCGTCGACGGCTTCGGCGGGGGAGCCCGGCGTTGCCACTTAGGATCGGGTTGTGGACGTGATGCGGGTGACGGGGCGGACGTCCCTGGTCGGTGAAATCGAGGTGGTGGGTGCCAAGAACAGCGCGTTGAAACTGATGGCGGCGGCCCTGCTGGCTCCTGGGCGTACCACGGTGACGAACGTACCGCGGATCACGGACATCATGATCATGGCTGAGGTGCTGCGCCGGATCGGATGCGAGGTCGAGGTGGCCGGCGACGTGGTCATGATCGACACCCCGGACCGGCTCTCCGGCCACGCCGACTACGACCTGGTACGCCGGCTGCGTGCCTCGATCAACGTGCTCGGTCCGCTGTTGACCCGCCAGGGGTACGCCAAGGTGGCGCACCCCGGCGGTGACATGATCGGATCCCGTGGCCTGGACATGCACGTCGGGGGGCTGACCCGGATGGGCGCCGAGATCTCCGGCGAGCACGGGTACGTGATCGCCCGTTCCCCCCGGCTGCACGGGGCCAGTATCTGGTTGGATTTCCCCAGCGTGGGCGCCACCGAGAACATCCTGATGGCCGCGGTACGCGCCAAGGGCATCACCGTGATCGACAACGCCGCCCGGGAACCCGAGGTCGTGGACATCTGCGCCATGCTCACCTCGATGGGGGCGAAGATCTCCGGGGCGGGCACATCAACGCTGGAGATCGAAGGCGTGGACGCGCTCCGGCCGGTGAACCACCGTACGATCGGCGACCGGATCATCGCCGGCACCTGGGCGTTGGGCGCGGCGATGACCCGGGGTGACGTCGCGATCCGCGGCGTACCGGCGCACTATCTGGCTGTCGCGCTGGACAAGCTCGCCGCCGCGGGAGCCCATATCGACCGGATCGGCGGAGCCGGCCCGGCAGCGGGGTTCCGGGTACGGATGACCGATCGGCCGCGTGCCGTGGACGCGGTGACACTGCCGTACCCGGGACTCGCGACGGACCTGTTGCCGATGACGATGGGGCTCGCGGCGGTGGCCGACGGGGTGTCCCTGATCACCGAGAATGTCTTCGACGGCCGGTTCATATTCATCAACGAGATGTCCCGGCTCGGCGCGGACATCCGTACCGACGGGCACCACGCGGTGGTACGCGGCCGGGAGGCGCTGTCGGCCGCCCCGGTACGCGCCACCGACATCCGGGCCGGTGCGGGCCTGGTGCTCGCTGGGCTCTGCGCCGACGATGTCACCGAGGTCTCCGATGTGCACCACATCGACCGCGGCTATCCGGACTTCGAGGCGCAACTCGCCGCGCTCGGTGCCCGGGTGGAGCGGGTCACCGTACCCGATGGTCCCGACGCCTTCGGGTGACCAGCCGCCAGTGACCAGCCGCCAGGGAGCGGCGCCTATGGAAGGCGTCAAATGCCAGCCGGCAGTGAGAGGAGTTCCGCGTGACCGACTACGTCGCCAGAGCTGACCGTTACGACACGATGACCTACCGCCGGTGCGGGCGCAGTGGTTTGCAGTTGCCCGCGGTGTCGCTCGGGCTGTGGCACAACTTCGGCGACGACAAGCCACTGGAAACTCAACGCGCGGTGCTGCGCCGGGCATTCGACCTTGGGGTAACGCATTTCGACCTGGCGAACAACTACGGGCCGCCGTACGGGTCGGCGGAGACCAATTTCGGGGTGCACATGCGCCGGGATTTCCGGCCGTACCGGGACGAGCTGATCATCTCCAGTAAGGCCGGGTGGGACATGTGGCCGGGCCCGTACGGGCAGGGCGGCGGGTCCCGGAAATACCTGCTCGCGTCGTTGGACCAGTCGCTGACCCGGATGGGGCTGGACTACGTCGACATCTTCTACTCACACCGGTTCGACCCGGACACCCCGCTGGAGGAGACGATGGGAGCCCTGGACGCCGCCGTACGCTCCGGCAAGGCGTTGTACGCGGGCATCTCGTCGTACTCGGCGGAACATACGGCGCAGGCGGCGGGGATCCTGGCGGAGCTCGGTACGCCGCTGCTGATCCACCAACCGTCGTACTCGATGCTGAACCGCTGGATCGAGCCGGACCTGCTGGACACGGTCGGCCGGCTCGGGGTCGGCACCATCGTGTTCTCCCCGCTGGCGCAGGGGCTGCTCACAGACCGCTACCTGGGTGGCGTACCGGCGGACTCGCGGGCGGCGCAGGGCAAGTCGTTGGCACCCGACATGATCAACGAGGGGTCGCTGCGGCGGGTGAGCGCGCTGAACGAGATCGCCCGTTCCCGGGGACAGTCCCTGGCGCAGCTGGCGATCGCCTGGGTGCTCCGGGACGAACGCGTCACCAGTGCGCTGATCGGCGCGTCGAGCGTGGCGCAACTGGAGGCGAACGTGGCGGCGCTGGACAACCTGCGGCTCAGCGGCGAGGAGCTGGCCGCGATAGACGCCGACGCGGTGGACGGCGGATAAACATCTGGCAGTCCTTCAGCGACGGCTCACCGCCGCCGGCGCGTGTGTACTTTTACAAACCTCTGATACGGCGGTGACCTGCTGTGATA
>JBOGDK010000370.1:0-4856 GCA_050701795.1 Micromonosporaceae bacterium | reverse complement strand
CGCACCAGGAGACGGCACGGGCCCTCCGCGGTGAACAGCGCGTGCTCGCCGATCCCGGAGACGTCCTTCTCGACGTTCTGGGACTCCATCTCCGCCTTCGCCGCTTCCGTGCCGGCTCCATCGTCGGTCGCCGGGAAGAACCGGATCTGGACGACGATCCACTCCTCGCCACCGGTCCAGGCACAGGACGACAGCTCGCCCTCGCCGTAGTTCGGCGGCGAGGTGGGCTCGCCGTCGCCGGCATTGGGATCGTCGCCTCCGACCCTGGTCAGCATCTCGTCGGAGAACGCGTTGCATACAGGTGCCTCCGGGTACTTGTCAGACGCTCCTCCGGCCTGCTCCTCCGAACCCGCTGATCCGGTCGCCTCGACGTCGTCGGTCACCTCCTCGGAAGGGGTCATCGCCGCGTGACGGCCAGGCGGCTCGCCGGACCCGAGAGACACCCCACAGGTGACCATGCCCAGCAGGCCGACCACCGCCACGACTCCGGCCACCGCGATCACACGGCCTTTACGGGGATGCCGGTGAGTCGGGGGCCTGCGGCCGGTCGCCCCGTGATGGACGGCCGGAAACCCGCGCGGCACTGTCGCGGGTGGGGATCCGGCCGCCGACCCGGCGGGCACGGATCCAGGAGCCTGGTACCCGCCTTCCCACGCGGCAGGAACCGGATGCGGCGAAGATTGAGCAGCGGCGCCGTGTGAGACAGACCCCGGAGCCGGGAACCCCGGCGGCACCGGATCAGCGCCGGCCGGCGCGCCGAGCCCCCAGTTCGGCGCCGCCGGCCGCACCACCGGCCGTTGCCCGGCCTGCTCCGGCGACCTGCCGGACGGTGGAGACGAGGGGAACGCCGGGCCTGTGACTTCCGGCCCGGGTGCGGGCGGGAAGGTCGGCTCCCACGACGACGGCGCTGATCGGCCCCACGGCGGCGGCTCCGGTACGGTCACGTGCCCACTCCCTCGGCTGTGTCGAGTGCATCCGGCTGTCGAGTACGTCGGGCAACCAGAGTGGCAACTGGGTTCGCCGTACCACCAGGGCGAATTTCTGGCCTGTGGATAACTCGCCGACAGCGACCCGGGATGGGACCTGGTCCGTCGACACCGCTACTCTGGACAGGTTCGTCAGTCGACTTTCCACGTCAGAGCATCCCGCGGCCGACCCGGCCGGGTGCCGGCGTGAGATGTGCAACCGAGGGGTTCGTATGGGTTCGGTGGTCAAGAAGCGCCGCAAGCGGATGGCCAAGAAGAAGCACCGCAAACTGCTGCGCAAGACCCGGGTTCAGCGTCGCCGTCTCGGTAAGTAGTACCGCAGGTGACCTGCGGCTGACTGTCGGCCGCAGGCGCCAGCATCGCGTGCTCACCGACCGAGGGGAAGCGCCATGCCACGAGAGGCCACCCCGTCCCGAATCGTCCTTGTCACCGGAGTCAGCCGCTACCTCGGCGCCGTGGTAGCTGCCCGGCTCGCCGCAGATCCCCGCGTCGCGCGTGTGGTTGCCGTCGATTCCTCCCCGCCGGAAGGCGAGGCGGCGGCACTGCTGCCCCCCGGTGACAAGGTCGAGTTCATCTCTGCCGACATTCGGCAACCGGTGATCGCCAAGATCATCGTTTCGTCTGGCGCCGACACGGTCGTCCACATGGCTGTGCAGGTCTCGGCATCCAACTCCAGCGCCCGAACGGCCGACAAGGAACTCAACGTCATCGGCTCGATGCAGCTGCTGGCGGCCTGCCAGAAGGCGCCCGCACTGCGGACCCTGGTGGTGAAGTCCTCGGCCGCGGCGTACGGTGCCTCGCCCCACGACCCGGCGATGTTCACCGAGGACACCGCGCCCCGGGACCTGCCCCGAGGTGGGTACGCCAAAGACGTCATCGAAGTCGAAGGCTACGTACGGGGGTTCCTGCGACGGCGTACCGACGTGTCGGTCACCGTGCTGCGCTTCGCTCCGTTCCTTGGCCCGCAGGCGGACACCACGCTGACCCGCTACTTCTCGCTGCCGGTGGTGCCCACCGCGCTGGGCTACGACCCGCGGATGCAGTTCATCCACATCGACGACGCGCTCGACGTGCTGCACCGGTCGGTCATCGAGGACCACCCCGGGGTCTACAACGTGGCCGGCGAGGGGGTGCTGCTGCTCTCGCAGGCGATCCGGCGGGCGGGCCGGGTGCCCGTCCCGGTGCCGGAGATCGGCTTGTCCGGGCTGGTCGGGTTCGCCAGGCGCAGCGGCCTGCTGGGGTTCTCCCGGGATCAGCTCGACTTCCTGTTGTACGGCCGGGTACTGGACACGACTCGGCTGATTGACGAGTACGGCTACCGGCCACGCTCTACGGTGGACGCGTTCAACGACTTCGTGCGCGGCCACCAGCTGACCTCGGTGATCAACCCCGCCACCGCAGCCGCGGCGGAAAACCTGCTGGTGGACCAGTTCCGGCAGGTACGGCAGGCGCTTGCCGGCGTCGTACCGTCCCGGAGGGAGATGTGATGCCCGGCGAGGTGATTCGACTCGGCGACCACACGACCCGGCGTACCGAGCCGAAGCGGGGTCGCTCGGCGGCCGAGTCCGGCAACGGGGTCTCCGACGCCACCGGCCCGACCGGACGGATCACACCGCGCAGCGGCAGGCCCCGCTGGGGACGACAGCCGGTGATCCCGTCACCGGAGGAGCTCGCCGCGGGTGACCTGGCTGCCAGGTACCGGTCCTACGACGGACAGGAGGACCCGCTCGAAGCAGAGCCCGCCGATGCCGAGGGCCTGCCGGGCGTACCCACCCTGAAGGCGGTCCAGGATCCCCCGCCGGAGACACCGGCGGGCGCCGGGCCCGACGAGTGGGATGAGCGGGTCGCGGCACTGCTGGCGTTCCTGCGCCACCGGCTCACCGGCGAGTACGACGTCGACGAGTTCGGGTTCGACCCGGAGCTGTCCGACCATGTGCTCCTGCCCATGCTGCGGCTGCTCTACCGGCACTGGTTCCGGGTCGAGGTGACCGGGATCGAGAACGTACCCGCGGACGGCTCCGCGCTGCTGGTCGCCAACCACTCGGGCGTCATCGCCCTGGACGCCCTGATGCTCACCGTGGCGGTACGGGACGACCACCCCGCGGGGCGGCACCTGCGTCAACTCGGCGCCAACTTCGTGTTCAGTACGCCGCTGCTCGCCGAGCTGGCGCGCAAGTCCGGCGCCACTCTGGCGTGCCACCCGGACGCCGAGCGACTGCTGCGTACCGGCGAGGTGGTGGCCGTGTTTCCGGAGGGGTTCAAGGGGGTCGGCAAGCCGTTCTCGGAGCGGTACAAGTTGCAGCGGTTCGGGCGGGGCGGATTCGTCTCGGCGGCACTGCGCACCGGGGCGCCGATCATCCCGGTGTCGATCGTCGGTGCCGAGGAGACGTACCCGCTGATCGGCGACATCAAGCCGCTGGCCCGGCTGCTCGGACTGCCGTACTTCCCGGTGACGCCATTGTTCCCGTGGCTTGGCCCGCTGGGCGCGATTCCGTTGCCGAGCAAGTGGCTGATCGAGTTCGGTGAGCCGATCCAGACCGCCGACCTGGACGCCAACCCGGACGACCCGCTCGTCGTGTTCAACCTGGCCGACCAGGTACGGGAAGCCATCCAGCAGACGCTCTACCAGGTGCTACTGCGCCGCAACGGCGTCTTCGGCTGACCCGGGGGACACCGCGGGGCCTACCCGGCCGGTCAGAGTCCTTTACGGCGCTTACGTGCCGCCAACGCCCCGAGCACCGCTCCCACCACGGCGCCCGCGCCCAGCGCGGACGGCACCGCGACCTTCACCGCCTTCCGGCCGGTACGGAAGTCCCGGATCTCCCAACCGCGGCGCCTGGCCTCCCGGCGCAGCCCGCTGTCCGGGTTGACCGCGACGGCCCGGCCGACCGTGCTCAGCATCGGCAGGTCGTTCGACGAGTCGCTGTACGCCGCGCACCGTGACAGGTCCAGGCCTTCGCGTACGGCGAGCGCCTTGACCGCCTCGGCCTTGGCCGCGCCGTGCAGCAGGTCTCCGATCAGGTGGCCGGTGTAGACGCCGTTGCTGGTCTCCGCCACGGTCCCGAGCGCCCCGGTCAGACCGAGCCGGCGGGCGATCAGCTGGGCCAGCTCGACCGGGGCGGCGGTGACCAGCCAGACCCGCTGGCCGGCCCCGAGATGCAGGTCGGCGAGGGCACGGGTGCCGGACCAGATCCGGTGTTCCATCAGCTCGTCGTACACCGACTCGCTGAGCTCGGCCATCTCGGAGGCCTTGCGACCGGCGACGAAGGCCAGTGCCGCCTGCCGGGCGGCGGCCATGTCGCCCGCGTCTTCACTGGTGAGCCGGAACTTCAGCTGCTTCCAGCCGAACTGGACCAGGTCTGCGGTGGTGAAGTAGTCGCGGGCGGCCATGCCACGCGCCAGCCAGTAGATCGAGGCGCCTCGCAGCATCGTGTTGTCCACGTCGAAGAACGCCGCCCCCGTCGGATCGGGCGTTACCGCGAGCGCCGCCTCCACCTCGGGTGCCGCGCTCGCGACCGCTACGTCCGCGCTCGCGGCACCGGCAAGCTCTGCCCGAGCCGTCCGTACCCGGGCGCGACGCCGGAACCAGGACCACATGGCACCGAGGGTAACCGGCCTCGGACAACCCACTGTGGTGGGCGGGCGGTCAGCCGAGCAGGTCGTCAATGATGCGGCCGAGTTTGTCGAGGATTCCGGCGCTCGGCGACTCCCCGGGCGAATTCGGGTTCGATGGGCTCGCGCTCGGCTGGCTCGGCAACACACCACTCGGCGACGGACCGGCTGGCCGGCTCGACTCCCGGTGCGGGCTGTCCGACGTACCGGCGCCACGGGATGTGGTGTCGCCACTGCCGGTACGGCTCTCGCTCCCAC